>CAYLNK010000045.1:0-29285 GCA_964384675.1 uncultured Holophagales bacterium
GCCCCGGCCCGCAGAGCTCGGGCCGCGCGTCGACGGAGTCGCGGCCGTAGACGTCGGTGAGCCGCGCGGCGAGCTTCCGCCACGCCGCGTCGACCGCCGCCTGGCGGGCCCGGTCCGCGACGAGCCTCGCCGGCGCGAGAACGGACGGGTTCACGTAGTGGAAGACGTGCAGGTCGATTCCGGACCGGTCGAAGGCCTCGCGCATCCGCTCGGTGTGCTTCTGGGTGTCGTCGAAGAAGACGATGGCGTCGAATGCGCTCTCGGCGCCCGCCCTCCAGAGAAGGAGCCGGAGCATCCCACCCTTGTGCTGCCCGGCGCTCAGGAAGACCCCGTCCTCGTAGCGAGCCGGCCGGGCGTCCTTCAGGAGCTTCGCCACGAGCTTCGGCTTGCCGGGGGGAAGGTGGGAGGCCAGCACGGCCTCGTCGCCCGGGACGATGTCGATCTCGCCGGCGAAGCCCCCCTCCGGGCCGAACGCGCTCGGCCCGAAGCAGAGCCCGTTGCGGCGGAGCTCCCGGCGTGTGACGTCGTTGAACGAAGGACCGCGAGACGTCAGCACGATCGTCCGGAATCCCGTCCTCTGGAGCGAGGCCACGAACCCGACGGTCCCGGGCGCGCCTTCGGCGGAGGGCTGCGTCGGCTCCATGCGCCCCAGGACGTAGAGCAGGCCCTGCGTCTCGACGAGGGCCCCGAGGTCCTTCGCCTCCAGGCACGCGGGCCCGTTGCGGGCAGCGCCGAGAAGAAGCGCTTCCTGCCACGTGTACCAGGCGTCCGACCCGAGGTCCTGGCCGGCCGTGAGGAGCGTGTTGTCGAGGTCGAAGACCACGAGGACACGGGACGCCCCGTACCTCTCGCGGAGGGCGGCGAGCGCCGGGGCCGCCTCCTCGAAGCGCTCGATCCGCGTGACGGCGGGCTGCGACGATTCCGCGTGCTCGTCCGCGGGGAGAGAGACGACGGGGCAGGGCGCCGCGGCGACGGCGGACGGCACGCCGGCCGCCTGGTCGGGGATGGCCGAACGGCAACCGGCGAGGGCGAAGGCCAGCGCGAGCGCGGTGCAGCCCCCCCTCCACGCGTACTCCCCCTTCTTCATGGCTCCTCCGTCCCCCCGAGCGACACGAGTCTACGGCAGCTCCTGCGCTCGTCGCGTTGCACCGGACCGGAGTGGTCACTATGCTGTGACCATGATCGTCAGGGACGGAGCATGAAGCAGATCGCCGCCGCCGCCTTCAAGGCCCGATGCCTTCGGCTCATGGACGAGGTCAACGAGGGACGCGAGCCGCTCGTCGTCACGAAAAAGGGGCGCCCGGTGGTCCGGATCGTTCCCGCCGGCGAGCCGGCCCTGGACGTCTTCGGGTGCCTCGCCGGGAGGCTCGAGATCGTCGGCGACCTCCTCGAGCCCGTGACCGAGCCCGGTGACTGGTCCGCGGTCCCGTGATCCTCCTCGACACGCACGTCCTGGTCTGGATCGCGACGGAGCCGAAGAAGCTCTCGCGCCCGGCCGCCTCCGCCATACGTCGAGCCCTGCGGTCCGGGGGGCTCGCGATCGCGTCGGTCAGCCTCTGGGAGGTCGCGATGCTGGTCGCATCCGGGCGACTCCGCGCGCCCGGGACCACCGACGCCGTGATCCGGGAGCTCGTGGAACGGACGCGAGTCGCCGTCCTCGAGATCACACCGTCCGTCGCGGCCCTCGCGACACAGTTCCCCGAGGACTTTCCGCGCGACCCCGCCGACCGGCTGATCGCGGCCACGGCGCGAGACCGCGGCCTCGCCCTGGTCTGCGCCGACGAACGGATCCGCGCCTGCCCCCTGGTACGGACGATCTGGTGACGCCGGTCGCCTACCTCGGGACCGAGAGCGCCACGAGCTCCTCGGCGAGGAGCGGGAAGCCGAGCTTCTCCGTCCCCTTCATCAGCACCACGTCCCCGGGCCGGACGCTCTCGAGGAGGCTCACCAGCACCGGCGCCCCGGCCGGGACGAAGCGGGAGGGGATCCCGGCGTCCACGGTGCGCCTGGCGATGCGGGACGCTTCACCCCCGATCGCCACGACCGCGCTCGGAGAGAGGGACGCGAGGTACCCGCCGAGCGTCTCGTGCTGGGCCGAGGAGAGCGGCCCGAGGCCCTCCATCTCGCCGACGACGGCGACGAAGCGGCGCTCGGTCAGGTTCGCGATCTCGCGCGCCGTGGCGAACGCGGCGTGGAGCGCGTCCGGGACGTGCGCGTCGCGATCGTGGAGGAGGAGGGTGTGGTCGCCGCACTCGAGGAGCCCAGGCTGGCCCGGACCCGGCTGGCCCAGCCCGATCAGCGCCTCGGCCATGCGATCGGGCGGGAAGGGCCGGCCCAGCAGGTGCTCGGCCGCGGCCAGGGCGAGGAGCGCCGCGCGGCACCCGGGCTCGCCGGGCAGCGGGACGTCGAACTCGGTCTCGCGCCGGGCCCCGAGCTTGCGCGACGTGGAGAGGTCCCGGGTGATCTGCAGGTGGGCGTGGCACGGGCCGAGCGGCACTCGCAGCGACTGGCGGTACGACAGGCCTTCGGCCGCTCCGCAGGCGATCACCTCGCCGAGGCGGGGATTCCGGAGGACCCGGGAGATGTGCCTGTCGTCCCCGTCGACGACGGCGAACGCGCCGTCGGGCAGCCGGTAGAGCAGCTCGGCGGGGTCCGAGCCGTCGAAGGTGCCGAGCGCGGACGGGGCGGCGCGCGTGACGACCCCGGCCTGAGGCTCCACGGTCGCGACCAGGTGGGCGAGGTCGCCCGGCGTGCGGGCTCCCAGCTCGACGACCGCGAACCTGTGACCATCGTGGAGGCCGAGGAGGACGCCGGCGATCCCCAGGGCGTCGTCGACGGCGCCGGCGACGGTGCTGACGCGGGAGGCTCCCGCCGAGGCGGTCAGGAGCGCCGTCAGGCAGCGCGCCGTCTGGGTGCGCCCCCACGACCCCGACACCGCGACGAGCCAGCGCGCCCCTTCACGGTGCGGCGCGAGCCCCCACCGGCGGCGGTGCGCGCGGGCCAGCCGCATCAGCGCGTCGAGCGGCTCCCGCGCGACGACCACGCCACCCACGGACGGGAAGGGAGCGGTGTCGGGGATCACGAACGAGCCCGCTCCCGCCGCCACGGCGGCGGCCACGCCGGCCCCCCCTTCGAGGTCGACGAAGAGGGCACCCGGGGTCACCTGGGCGGGGTCGACCGCGACCCCCGTCGTGGGCCGTCCGTCGCGCACGACCCGGCCGCCGGTGGCCTCGGCGACCTCGGCGTCCGTGAAGGGTGTCCGGTTTCTGGGTAGTGCCGCGTGCATCGGGCGCGGGGATTGTCGCAAATGCCGGGTTACCCTTGCGCCCGATGACGCCCGACCAGCCCTCCCGCCAGCGTTTCGTCGACGCCGCGTTCGGCCGCCCGGTCGACCGGCCCCCCGTCTGGCTCATGCGCCAGGCCGGCCGCTACCTGCCCGAGTACCGCGAGGTACGCAAGCGCCTGAAGTTCCTGGAGCTGTGCGCGAACGTGGAGGGGGCGGTCGAGGTGTCGCTCCAGCCGTTCCGGCGCTTCGCCATGGACGGCGTGGTGTTCTTCTCCGACATCCTGATCCCGCTCCCGCCGATGGGGATCGAGGTGCAGCTGGACGAAGGGGGGCCGAAGCTGCCCACCCCGGTCCGCGGCGCCGACGCGATCCGGGCGCTCCACTCCTTCGACCCGAACGTGGAGACCGCCTTCGTGCCCGAGATCCAGCGGGTCCTGAAGCGGGAGCTGGGCGAGAAGGCCGCGATCATCGGCTTCTGCGGCGCGCCGTTCACGCTGGCGACGTACGTCCTCGAGGGGGGCAGCTCGAAGTCGTTCGTGCAGACGAAGACGCTGCGGCACCAGGACCCGGCGCTCTTCGCCGAGCTCCTCGGCAAGCTGGCCGACGCCTGCGGGATCTACCTGGGGGCGCAGATCGAGGCCGGGGCGGACGTCGTGCAGCTCTTCGACAGCTGGGCGTCCGAGCTACCCGCCGACGACTACGAGCGCTTCGCGCTGCCGGCGATCGAACGGCTGCTCTCGCACCTTCCGCGACGGGGCGAGGTCCCGGTGATCCTCTACGCCTCGGGCTCGGCGCACCTCGTCGAGGTGCTGGCGAAGAGCTCCGCCGAGGTGCTCTCCATCGACTGGAAGCTCCCCCTCGACGAGGCGCGGCGCCGCGCCGCGGGCGAGGCGCTCCAGGGGAACGTCGACCCCGGCCTCCTGCTGGGCCCACGCGAGGGGGTCGTCGCCGCCGCGCTCGCCGCCCGCCGCGCCGCCGGACCCACGGGCCACGTCCTCAACCTCGGCCACGGCCTCCTCCCGCCGACGCCGCCCGAGAACGTCGGGGCGTTCGTGGAGTCGGCGCGGGCCGCGCTGTAGAGTCACGCCGATGCCGCCCATCCCGATCCGCCTCCGCGGCGAGACGCTCCCGATGACGACGGAGCTGCTCGACCGGTACAACGTGCAGGGCCCCCGCTACACCTCGTATCCGACCGCCCCCGAGTGGAAGTCGGACATCGGCCCGTTCGAGCTGGACGCCGCCTGCGCCCGCGCCAACGCCGGCGGCGCGCCGGTCTCGCTCTACGTGCACCTGCCGTTCTGCGAGGAGCAGTGCTGGTTCTGCGGCTGCTTCATGAAGGTCGTCCCGAAGCCGGACCGAAAGGAAGGGCGGGAGGAGATCGTCGGGTACATGGCCGACGTGCACGCCGAGATCGACTTCATGGCGCAGCGGGTCGACCGCTCGCGCCCGGTGGTCCAGGTCCACTGGGGCGGCGGCACGCCGACCTACCTGACGCCCTCCCAGGCCGACGAGCTGGCCGCCCACCTCGTGGAGGCCTTCCCCCTGGCGGCGAACGCCGAGGTGTCGGTGGAGGTGGATCCGCGCATCACGACGGCCGCTCACCTCGAGACGCTCGCGAAGCGGGGCTTCAACCGGGTGTCGATGGGCGTCCAGGACTTCGACGCCGAGGTCCAGGAGCTGGTGAACCGGGTCCAGCCGTACGAGATGACGCGAGACCTCGTGCTGGCCGCGCGGGCGGCGGGCTACGGCTCGGTCAACCTCGACATGATCTACGGCCTCCCCGGCCAGACGCGCGCGGGCTTCGAACGGTCGGTGGAGCAGATCCTCACCCTCAACCCGGACCGCGTGGCGATGTACTCCTACGCCCACGTCCCGTGGCTCAAGCGGCCGCAGCGCGTCCTGGCCGCGCACCTGCCGGAGGGGACCGAGAAGTTCGCGATCTTCGTCTCCGGGATAGAGCGGTTCGTGGACGCCGGGTACGTCTACATCGGCATGGACCACTTCGCCCGCCCGCACGACGAGATCGTGAAGGCCCAGGACGACCGCACGCTCACCCGCAACTTCCAGGGCTACACGACGCACGCCGGCTGCGACCTTTACGGCCTCGGGATCTCGGCGATCTCCTCGATCGACGACACGTACGCCCAGAACGCCAAGGAGTACCCCGCGTACCACGAGGCGTGCGCCGCCCGCCGCCCGTCCACCCAGCGGGGACACCGGCTGGCCGGCGAGGACCGCCTGCGCCGCGAGGTGATCACCCGACTCCTGTGCCACTGCGTGCTCGACCGCCGCGAGATCGAGCGCGACTTCGAGCTGGCCTCGTTCGAGAAGACGTTCGCCTCGGCCGAGGCACGCCTGCCGGCGATGATCGGCGACGGTCTGGTGTCCGATGACGGAGACAGAATCCGGGTGACCCCGCTCGGACGGATCTTCATCCGGAACGTGGCGATGCTGTTCGACTCCTACCTCGACTCGAAGTCTCCGGACGCGCCGAAGATCTTCTCCAAGACCTTGTGAAGACGGCCGCGCTCCTCATCCAGCTCGGCGGCCCGCAGCGGCGCGAGGACCTGAAGCCGTTCCTGTACGAGCTGTTCGCCGATCCCGAGATCCTCGGCATCCCGTTCGCTCCCCTCCGCAAGCTGGTCGCCTGGACCATCGCCACGACGCGGGCCCCGAAGTCGGCGAAGACGTACGAGGCGATCGGCTGGTCGCCGATCCGCTGCTGGACGGAGAAACAGGCGATGCTCACCGAGGCCGCCCTCGCGGCGCGCGGGCAGACGGTGCTGGTCCGGCCCGCCATGACGTGCAGCGCCCCGATGGTCGAGGAGGCGCTCGCCGACCTCCGAAAGGAGGGCGTCGAACGGCTCGTCGTCCTGCCCCTCTACCCTCAGTACTCCGTCACCACCACCAAGGGCTCCTTCGCACGCGTCACCTCGGCGCTCGCCGCGATGGGCTGGAGGCCCGAGCGCCACGACGCCCCCGACGCCTGGTACGACCAGCCCCGCTTCGTCGCGAGCCACGTGACGCGAATCGAGGAGGCGCTCCGGAAGGTGCCGGACCAGGATCCGTCGAAGACCGTGATCCTCTACTCGGCGCACTCCCTGCCGGTCTCCACGGTCGAGAAGAAGAAGGACCCGTACCCGAAGCACGTCGAGGGGACGGTGGTCGCCATCGACACCGCGCTCGGAAATCGCTACCGGTCGCGCCTGGCGTACCAGTCCAAGGTCGGGCCCGTGCCGTGGATCGGCCCCGCCACCCAGGACGTGCTGGGGGAGCTGGCGCGAGCCGGCGAGACGCAGGTCGTCGTGGTGCCCATCGCGTTCGTCTCCGACCACGTCGAGACGCTGTACGAGATCCGGATGCTCTTCGCGGACGAAGCGAAGCGGCTGGGGATCCCGCACTACGTCGCGGCCGACGGCCTGAACGACGAGCCGCAGTTCATCGAGGCCCTCGCCGACCTGGTGGAGGGAACGCTCCGGTGACGAGGACGCTCGTCGTCGGCGGCGGGATCGCCGGGCTCACCGCCGCGTACCGCGCCCCGCACCGCGACGTCGTGGTGCTGGAGGGGAGCGACCGGCTGGGCGGCTGCGTCCGGACGATCCGCGAGGACGGCCTGATCCTGGAGGCCGGTCCGAACACGCTCCGCACCGGCGAGGCCGCGGACCGCCTGCTGGCCGACCTCGGCCTCACCGGCGACCTGATCACCGCCGACGGACGCGCGCCCCGCTACCTGGTGAGGGGCGGGCGCCCTCGCTCCGTGGTGCCGGGCCCGCCCGGCCTCTTCACCGGCGCGATCTCGTTCGGCGGGAAGCTCCGTCTCCTCGGTGAGCCGTTCGTGTCCAAGCGTCCCGACGGGCTCGACGACGAGTCCGTGGCGTCGTTCTTCGCTCGCCGCTTCGGCGCCGAGGCGGCCCGGCAGCTGGCCGGGCCGATCGTCTCGGGCGTCTACGCGGACGATCCGGCCACGCTCTCGGTGAGGAGCGCGTTCCCGTCGCTCTGGGACGCCGAGGGGCGCGCCGGCAGCGTCGTGAAGGGTCTGATGAGCGGCGGCAAGGGCAAGGACAGGAAGGGACCGCGCTACCGGCCGCAGACGATCAACTTCAAGACCGGCCTCTCCGCCCTGATCGAGGCGCTGCAGCAGAGGCTCGAGTCCGAACGCGCCGTCATCGAGAAGAACGCGCGCGCGACGCGGATCGAGGGCGGCGCGGGCGCGCCGTGGCGGGTCGCGACCGGCGACGGGCGCTCCTTCGAGGCGGAGAAGCTCCTGCTGACGCTGGAAGCGCCGAAGCTGGCCGCGCTGCTCGGCGACCGTCTTCCCCGCTCCGGCGCCCGCCTCGCGGCGCTCGCCTACTCCCGGGTCTCCGTCGCGCTGATGGCGTACGAGGTGGCCAGCACCGACGCACCGGTCGGCTTCGGCACCCTGATCCCGCGCGGCGAGGGCTTCCGGGCGCTCGGCATCCTCTATCTCTCGTCGCTCTTCCCGGGGCGCAACCCCGCCGGCCTGGCGATCCTGACCGCGTTCCTCGGCGGGGCGCTCGAGCCGGACCTACCCGGCCGTCCGGACGACGAGCTGCTGGCCCTGGCCGAGTCCGAGGCCCGGCGCATGCACCCGCGGCTGGGCCGGCGTGCCTTCGGACGCGTCGTTCGCTGGGAGGCGGCGATCCCGCGCCTCCCGCTCGGCCACCACGAGACGCTCCGTCTCCTCGACGAGGACCTCGCGGCGCTGCGGGGGGGCGGGCCCGAAACCCTGATCGTCACCGGACCGTGGCGCGACGGCGTGTCGCTCTCCGACCGGATCACGCGGGCCGAGGCGCTGGGGGCGCGGCTGTAGAGCCAGGCGCGCTCGGCCGAGCCCACACGAGACCTATTCATTCCTCTTGCTGAGGTTCTGGTCATGCTCGGCGAGGAACGTCCGGAGCCCGTCCGAGATATCCAAGAGCTTCAGCCACTGCTCCTTGTAGAGCGTCACGGGGAACCGACCGAGGCCATACAGGGAAACGGCGCCCTTCTCGCTGACCTTCAGCTTCACGCGTGCTCTCTCGAGGCGCTTCAGGTTCTCGTTCTCCGCGCGTAGCCGCTCGGCTTCTCGCCGGTCGTCCAGCTCCTCGCTGAGCTCGGGGTCTTGCTCTCGCACGGTCGACCAGAGCAGGTGCTCCCTGGTTTCCTCGAGGAACCTCGACGTGGGACCGGAATGGGTCAGGATCAGCTCGTCACGCGCCCGCGTCATCGCGACGTAGAGCCGAAGCACCTCGCGCCATTCCTCTTCCCTCGGGCAGCCGGGACCCGGGATCGTCGCGGACGCGCATCGCATGATGACGACGAGGGGGAACTCGAAGCCCTTCAAGGTCTCCATGGCGGAGAGAAAGACGCCGCGTGGGTCCACGACCGAGTCCCTCGCCAGACGACGCACGGCAAGGCCCTCGGCCGCGAGGTGCGCCTCCAATGCGGCCGAGCCCCTGACGTCTCCCTCCTGGAGCCCGCACACGGCGATGCAGTACGGCCCCTCCATGCTGGTTCTCTTCGACGAGAGGAACCGTGCGACGTAGGCGATCTCCTCGTCCTCCGATCGAGCCTCGACGACGAGCGGTCGAGCGGAATCCCGGATCGAGTACTCCGGATCCAGCGTGTCGATCCCTTCCTCTCCGAGCTGTTCCAGCGGGACCAGCCGCTGCGCCAGCGTGACGGCCGCTTCCAGGATCTGGCGAGTGTTGCGGTAGTTCTTCCGGAAGTACTTCCGGTGCGACACATCGATCCCTGCCGCCTTGAATCCCTGCTCCTTCGGGAGGACCTGCTGCCTGAAGTCCCCCGAGAAGAAAAGCGAGTTCTCGAGGCCCTCGGGGGCGATGGCCCGGATCAGCTCCAGCTCCACACGGCCGAGGTCTTGAACCTCGTCGACCAGAACCGCCCGGAAGCTCAGGCTCGCGGGCCGTTCGGCCCGGAGACGTGCGATGTGTCGATGCGCCTCCAGAACGAGCCCTTCGACGTCCAGGACACCGCACTCGTGTACGCGTTCCTCGTACACCTCCAGGGCCCGCAGCGTTCGGTCCCGCCAGTCGCGGGAGAACGCGACCGCACGGCCCCTCCGCGGTGCCTGTTCCGGATCTCGATAGGCAGACCGCTTGAGAAGCCGCGAGCCGACGGTCTTGTCGTCCGCGAAGGCGCTTCGAATCCAGATCAGCTCGTCGCGGAGATAGCGCAGCGCGTCGAGGGCATGCGTGTCCCGGAGGCTCGACACAATGGGGTGGAGCAGCGTTCGGCCCCCGGTCACGGCCTCGATCCAGGCCCCCTCGAGCAGCTCCTCGTGCCCGCTTCCACGGAGCGAGTCGGCGAGACTCGGGTCGAAGGCGCGGATCACGCCGAGACAGAGCTCCTCAATCGACATCACATCGACCCGTTGGCGAGTCGCAGGGGACATCAAGGTATCGGCGAGGTCTCCTATCAGCCTCGCGAGGGCCGGATTGAAGGTGAGGACCGCGATCCGCTCCCCCGGGTACCTCTCGGCGAGGTACCGCGCGCGGTGGAGCACGACACACGTCTTGCCCGAGCCGGAGACCCCCCGGAGGAGGGCCACGCCGGTGAAGTCCCCCATGGCAACCGGCTTCTGGTCGGGATGAAGAAAGGTGAGCCAGTCACGCCATCGCTCACCAGAGAAGAAGCGTGCGATCTCGTCGGTGGTCAGATCCCGAAGTCTGACCACGCGGTCGCTGTTTGCAGACGAGTCAACCGCCTCCTGCAGGAGGTCGGCTGCGTCGGAGGCGGGTCGAGTGAGCCCGCGCGCCCTGCGGATCGAAGCCTCCGCGCGTTCTACCCGCTTGTCGCGCAGCTCGAGGAGCACCGTCAGAAGGAGGTCTCCGTCTTCGAGCCCATCGACGGCACCCAGGATCTCGTCGTCTTCCGTCTCCGCCGTGATCCGGCCGAAGCGGGCCGCGTCCGCCGGCGAGAGCGCGAGCAGGCTCACGGCCTCGGGGCCGAGGAGAGAAAGGAGCGGGCGATCGGGCTCGTACACGATCGAGAAGTCGCGTGGCGGAAGCCCTTGCCGACGGTCGACCGTACGGCTGGCGAACAGCTTCTTGGACTTCGGGTCGACGTCGAACTGGAGCCCGCGATTCCGGTCGAGCCACTCGTCACATTCGTCATGTTTGCCGGCGAACACCAGCAGCATCACGTCGCCGTGCCGGACGCAGACCAGCCGGTATCCGGCTCCAAGGTCGTACTTGAAGGCGTCCTGGATCCGAGACTCGCCATACCTCGTCAGACGACCATGGAGAACGTTGGGGGCGGACTCGTCGAGCATCACGGAACCCGCGATGCGCTGCACTTCCTGGGCGGCGCGCTGGGCGGCACCGCCGCTGATCCTCATGCGGTTGAGCCGCTTGCCCAGGTCCTCCTCGTGCCAGAGGTACAGCTCCACCTCAGTCCCCCTTCGACGGGCGTCGGGCCATCATTCTTCCTCGAAGGCGTGCGTGTCGAATTTCAGGGTTCGGCAATTCTCCGTGACGGTCCGGATGAGCTGCTCCGATGCGGGACCTGGAAGCGTCGCGTCGATCTCCAGCGTCACGGTCACCTCGGCACCGTCGAGTCCGGCGAGGTGCGCGATCACCTCGTCGGCGATGCGGCTGGCGTCGCGGCCGGCACGCGCCGGGTCGAGCGTGGCGGAGCCGTGAAAGCGGCGGAAGACGCGCGCAGGCTTCGTGACGGCCGCGCTTCCAGGTGCCGCTGACGCCGCGCTGCTTCTGACCCGGCGGTCGCCGGGCCCGCCCGCCTCGCCACCATCCGACGGCGACGGCATCGCCTGCGACGCCGCCTCCTCGGCCTCGAGCTGCCGCCGCGCCACCTCCGGACGCACCACGAGGCCCGCGCTCTCGGGTGATACGGAGATCGACTGCCCGACACGCAGGCCCCGATAGCGCTTCCCCGTCTCGTCGAAGCTGTCGGCGAGCGCGAAACCGTCCGCCACCCACGTGATCATGTTGACGCCGTCCGCGACGGCGCCGGCGACGATCGCCGGGCCGGCCACGCGCTGAAGATAGAGGTACCGCGCGAAGTCCTCGACGAGCTGGCGAACCGGGACGTGGTCGCCCCGCCAGAGCGGGACCTCGTCGAGCGACTTGCGGAGGATGCTGGCCCCCAGCCCATCGACGACGAGCTGCTCCTTCAGGAGGCGCTTGGCGGCCCGGGGTGCGAGCGGATCCGCGCCCGAGAGGCGGAGAGCCTCCCACGTGACCGGCGCCTGCGGGCTTGCCTGCCCGGGCACGAGGAGCCACTGGTACACCTCGGGCAGCCGCGCCGACACGGTGCTCTCCGCCGCCTGCTTCTGCATCTCCGCCTGGCGCACCTGGTGCGGGTCGAGGTTCAGCGATTCCTTCTCGGCGAGGATGGAGCGCCAGGCCAGGGACTTCCGGAGCGCCTCGTCGAGGTCCTGGTAGCGCACCTTGTCGGCCGCCAGGAAGACGAGCGTGTTCCGATAGAGGCGGGGCGCCGTACCCCGCGATTCCAGGATCGACTGGGCCGCCTTCTCGGCCGCGTTTCCGCTCTCCTTGCTGTACGGGTGCTCGACCGGGAGCACCACGAGGCGCGTCTCCAGGTCGTCCGGGATGTCGGCGCTGAAGCGCGGCGCCGGGTACACCCTCGAGAAGTCGCCGGCCTTCTTCAGGTCGGCCCGAAGCCTGTCCTCCAGCTCCTTCTCCACCCTGTCGGGGTCCCGCCGGAGCTGCTCGGCGCGATCCTCGGCCAGCTTCGTCACCGTCGGCTGCGTCGCGTACCAGACCCGTGGGCCGTCCTGGTACAGGTACGTCGCGGCAGCGGCGAGATAGCGGAGCGCATCGCCGAAGAGCGCGGGTGACTCCCCGGGCATGACGCAGCCCAGCTTCACCTGCCGGTCCTCGATGCCTCGATGCGCCGCCGCGGCCGTAGGCGCGGAGCCGAGGTAGATCGTCCGCGCCACGCGCCTTGTCGCCTGGGCTCTCCCCAGCGTGGCCGACTGCTGCGCGTCGATCCGGAGGGGCGTCGAGCCGGGTCCATCCACGTCCTTCTCCAGGATCGGCACCCAGTTGTCGCTCAGATAGCGCGTCAGCTCGAACTGCACGCGGGCGTCGTCGATCGGCAGCGTGGACGGCAGGATCAGCGGGTTCCGGTCGCCGTTCTCCCAGAGGCTGTGGATCACGGCCGCCATCAGCCGGAGCACTCCTCGCGTCCTCTGGAACTTCACCAGCGTCGACCAGTCCTCGTAGAGCCGGTCGAAGATCTCGGGGTGTATCGGGTACGCCGCCTGGATCCGCTTCTCGTAGTCGGCGTTCTTGCACTCCGGCGGGAACTCCGCGGTGTGGGCCCGGTACATGTCGGCGAAGGCCCGCGCCGAGACGTCGCGCTGCCGGTAAGCCTCGTCTCCCGAGAGCGGCTCGAAGAGCCGCCGCCGTACGATCTCGAAGCCCTCCTCCGAGCTGGCCGGGCGCCACGACGACTCCAGGCGTCCCACCACGTTGCGGAGCCGGTCGAGCGCCTCCCGCCCGCGGATCCCGCCCACCTCCACGTCGTCGGCCTGAGCGTGGGGCGAGCCGCTCGTGTCCGACGCCGGAAGCGAGATGACGAGCAGACAGCCCTTCGCCAGCTTGGCGGACTCGGTGAGCACCTGCGCGAAAGAGAACTGCGTCTCGAAGCTTCCGGCCGGAAGGTCGCTCTGGTCGTGGAGCTGCCGTGCATAGGCCACCCACTCGTCCACCAGGACGAGGCACGGCCCGTACTCCTTGAACAGCTCGCGAAGCGCGTCGCCCGGGCTCGTCGCCTTCTCGTCGTCGGCCTTCACCCGCGCGAACGCCTTCTTCCCGCCGAGCTGATACGCCAGCTCGCCCCAGAGCGTGCGGACGACCGTGCCGTCCGGCTTGGTGACCGGGTTGCCGGGCGAGATCTTGTTGCCAACCAGCACCACGCGCTTCGCCGCGGGGACGCCCTTCACGCCCGCCTCCGTCAGCACCGCCTCGACCCCGGGCAGACTCTTCGCGGAGACACCGGAGAAGAGGTGGTAGAGCGCCAGCATCGAGTGCGTCTTGCCGCCGCCGAAGTTCGTCTGGAGCTGGACGACGGGATCCCCGCCCTTTCCGTGGAGCCTCTGGATGGCGTTCACCAGGAGCCGCTTCAGGCTCTGCGTCAGGTACGTCCGGCGGAAGAACTCCGCCGGGTCGCGGTACTCGGGGGTCCCCTCGCCCAGGTGGACCTGCCAGAGGTCCGCCGCGAACTCAGCCTGCTGGTACCGCCCGCTCGCCACGTCCGGGTGCGGCGTCACCACGTCGCGCCACGGCTTCAGCGTGCCCGTCGCCGCCGCCTCGATGAGGGAGCCGCCGGCCTTTCGTTTCTCGCTCCGGACCTGTTCATCGAAGACGAGCCGCCGGAGCTCCAGCTTCATCCTGGCGACCTCGTCCGCCTGCGGCGCGGAGACGGCGGCGAGGAGCCGCGACGTCGAGTCGAGCGCGCGGTCGGTGTCGTCGCTCGTGAAGACGCGCTGGTGCGCCCAGTCGTTGCGCCAATCCCGAAGCTCGTGGACGAGCGTCCGGTTCGCGCGGCCGAGAACCTTGTCGAAGATCTCGTTCCAGCCGACCGTCATCAGCTTGAGGAGCGCGGCGACGTCCCAGTCGGCGAGCGTCCTCTTCCCGACGTTACCGTCGTCGCCGACCAGGCGAAGCGCCTCGATCTGAGCCCTCTCCCGATGCACGTTTCGCAGCTCCCGCTCCACGAAAGGGGCGAGGCCCTGGCGGAGGAAGTCCATCGCTTTGCCGATCCGTTCCTGGTTGCTCAGCGCCATCGACTATCGCTCCTTCTCCGGGAACCATCCGCGAAGGATCTCCTTCAGCAGCCGAAACGACCGATCCTGGCAATGCGCCAGGCCCACCCGATCCGCGATCTCACGATAGATCGCGGAGGACCGGGGTTTTCGAGACTGGAAAAGAGCCCATTCCACCGCTGCCTTCGGGTCCTTCGGCTTCGTCAGGTCTCGAGGCCACATCCCGTTCGAGTCGAGCGCGTCTCGAAGACCCGGCTCCCGATCCTTCCATCCCAGGGCCATCGTCAGGTGAGGCGAATCGGCGAAGAGCCAGATCTCCAGCTCTGGAACGATGGCAACGGCGCGTGCCCAGCCGTCGAGACCGCCTTCCTTGATCCTTCTCTCGATCTCGGCCTCGGCCTTCTCAGGGGTCGCCGGCGCTCCCGCCCAGGCCATGTCCAACACCACCAGCGCATGAGCCGCATCGCCTCGGAATCCACGCAAGAGCTCCGTCGGCTCGTTCAGGCAACCTGGGTCCTTCCGCGGATGGACGACCGGCGTGTGGAAGGTGATCTCCCGGACCCCCAGCGACTGGTGTCGATGGAGGATGCCTTCCATGACCGCGCGCATGTTCTTGTCCGCCACGAGGCAGACGAGGTCCTTCACGAGAGCACGCCGCTCGCGAGCAGAGTCCCGAGGTCCACATCACCCTTCCAGCCTCGCAGGCGGGGGTGCTCGGTGCCGCGCACGACGTCCGTCGCTCCCTCCTCCGACCGCGCGAAGCAGAGGACATCCTCGAGCCTCGCCAGGCTCATCACCACCGGTGAGTGCGTCGCCAGTAAGACCTGCGCGCCGTACACAGAGGAGAGGGACTGGAACACTGACTCCACCGCGGCCGGGTGAATCCCGTTCTCCGGCTCCTCGATCAAGTAGAGGCCACCCAGGTCCGGCTGGTAGGCGAGCAGCGTGAGGGCCAGCAGCCGGAGCGTTCCGTCGGACACGAGCCAGGATGGGGCCTCGAGTCCGGTCCGGTACCTGAGGACGAGATGGCGATGTCGATCCTCCTCCCTTTCCCGCGTCGTGATCGTGTCGATGTCCGGCAAGGCCTCCCGGACGTGGCGGACCCAATCGTCGAAACGCTCTCTGTTGCCGATCTCGAGCGCGTGGACCACGTAAGGAAGGTTCGAGCCGTCCGGGAGGTACCCACGTGCCCGGCTCGGCGGACTCGGCTTCCTCATCTCCTCGCTCGAGAGGACGATCCGTTGGACGCCGCTGCCGAGCACCGATCGGAACCAAGTGGCGACGGGGAACTTGTCCTCGTCCTCGGGAAGGCTCGCGAGCGCGGTCTTGTCCGCAGGGATACGGAACGGGTTGTTCCAGGCGGTGGTCTCCGAGACGAATGTGACGTACTCGGCCTCCTGACCGCGCGACACCACCTTCCTCCAGCCCGCCGGCGCGCGCCGACCGGGGCCCTGCACGATGGTCTGGACCGGCTCCAGCGGATCGGGAAAGAGGTCGAGCTCGGGGCGCGGCTGGCGGTGACCGAGGGGCTTCAGCCAGAACGTCTCCGAAACGACACGGAGGGAACCCGTGACGTCGATCGCCATCTCGTAGCGGCACACCGGTGTCGAACCGTTCCTCTTGAGCATCGCGGTCCGGGCGGTCGGGATCGACATCTCGATCGCGATCTCGAATCGATCGCCTTGCCTCATCCAGGTGAGGTGCCTCCCATCCGGCGCCCTCTCCGGGATTCCGATTCTCGAATCCCCGTGGATCGCGGTCTCCACCCCGACACGAACGGCATCCCCCAGGAACGCGATGGCATCGAGGAACGTCGACTTCCCGCTGGCGTTCGGGCCGACAAGAACATGGCGCGGTCCAAGGGGCTGACTGACGTGACGAAGGGAGCGATAGCCCAGCGCCTCGACGAGCGTCACCGCTCCCGCAACGGTCTCTTCGTGTCCCTTGTCGGCCATCGTCTCAACCCTCCCCGAAAAGGCCCGCCTGAGCCGATACCGCCGAGCGCTCTTCGCGCGAGAGGCGGATGATCTCCGGCCAGCTCTGGACGAGCGCGTTGTAGGAGAGGGCTTCGGCGGCGCGCTTCTTCCTCTCGCAGATCGTGTAGAGCCGATAGGCCAGCTCACGGGCCACCTCGGCGCGGGCGCCCAGCTTCGCGACCAGCTCGGCGGCGGCGGAGAGGCCGCCGGCCTCGAGGACGCGGATCAGGTGATGGACGATCTCCCACTCGGAAAGGCGCGGGTCGGTGGCCGGGTCCCACTTCGGGGACAGCTCGGCCGGCGGGAGGAGGCGGATCTTGCCGCGGCTCGACTTCACGATACCCGCTTCGACGAGACCGGCGACGCTCGTGTTCTTCGCCTTGGAGAGAGTCTCGCCGACGCCGAACTCCCCTTCCGCGAAGCCGTGCTGCTCGAACCAGGCGAGCGCCCAGCGGCTGTCGGCGTCGAAGTCCCCCTCCTGCTCCGCGAGCGCCTCGTCGAGGGTCTGGTTGATGAGGGCGAGCGCGTCCCGCACAGAGACCGGCTTCCCCTGCGCGTCGAGGACCTTGGAATACCGGGTGTAGACGGCCATGCCGGGGCCGATCGCCGCCTGGGCGAGGTCGACGGGGGCGATGTTGCCTCGCTGGAGGTGGGCGAGTGCGGCGGGGAGCTCGGCCTTGAGTGCGTTGAAGAGCTCGCGGCGGGTGGCGGTCGGGGCGTCGGCGGGGCGGGGACGGCAGACGAGGACGATGGAGGAGGCGAGGGAGTTGGTGGCCTTGCCGATCATCCGGTTGCCGAGTTCCGTCCGCATCGGCCACGTTCCACCCAGGCCGAAGCCGGCGCGGACTATGGCATCGAGGAAGGTCTCCCAACCGGTGCTGGATGTGCCCAGCTCCGTCTCGGTCTCGGACTGCTTGAAGGCGTAGTAGATGGTCACCGGCAGCGCTGGGTGCCCCTGGTCGACGAGCCGCTGCATCACTCGCGTCATGCCGTCAAGGAAGAACTTCTCTGCGGTCTGCCTTCCGCCGTGGCGGTAGGGCGTGGCGACCAATTCTTCGGCCTTTGGCACCGCGACCGTCGAAAATAGATCGGGAAACACGGGGTGCAACGAACGACGCAGCCACACGTAGAAGAAGTCCGAGAGGTCTGCGTAGGCGATATTGTCGTAGTACGGCGGGTCAGTCGAGACGAACCGGTTCGCTAGTCCCGAACGGCACGCATCCGATTGCGTCGCGTACCCCACGTTGTCCCTCGAGAGCCTCTCGAGGACGTGCACGACGGCCCTGGCTGCGCTGTCGTATGCACCGGCGGCCTCACCCAGGACGTTGACCTCTGCGAAATCCCACACCATCGGAATCGCCTGACGCGATAGGACGTTGCGAACGGTCGCTTCCCGACCTCGAGCCGCCTGCGCCAAGTCCCAGCCACAGAGCGAGGAGTTTCGATCGGCCAACCGATCCGTGGACAGCGCGAGGTAGACGGCCACCGCCTGCGCATGGGCCGTCCAACCGGTTACCCCATCCCGTAACGCTGGGCCATCATCCCTCACCCCAGTCGGCCTGGCATCTCGCTCGACTCGTTCTCGCGCCACCTTGACGAGATCCGAGAACGTCGTGAGCGCGACAAGCTGGCGGGGTGTGAAGAGGTCGCCCCAGGTAGACAGCCCATATGGGACGCAGGTGCCACCGGTTAGCCGTGCCGGGACGTCGCCCTCGGGTCGCCACTCCGGCTTAGCCTTCCGCGCAACCGCCTCATGCTCCGGCGTCGGCGCCAGGTACACCCTCCCCCGATCCCCCTCTGCGACGATCGCCATCATCCGCGCGCCCACCCGCCCGGCCTTCCCTTCGGCCTTGATGTAATCCCCTTCGATCGCCGCCCCGGACATCACGCAACGGAAGTTCGCTCCGCGCGCCAGCTTCGTGCCGTTCTTCGCCTCCTCCGCCCTCTTCGGCTTCCCCACCTTGACCGTGAACCGGTACCCGGCGTCCTCGATCACCGGCTCGACGTACGCCTCCTTCCCCTCCTTCGTCGACAGCATGAAAGTGGAGGCGAGCGGCACGTCGACCTTGGCGAATGCCGGGTTCGGGCTCTTCACCGTCCGCGCCCAGAGCCACGCGATCACGGTGAGCTTCCGGCCGACGTACGGCTTCAGGTCCGGCCGCCCCTTGGCCATCTCGGCCGTGACCTCGATCTTGGGATAAAGGTGGCCGATCCTCTTCTCGGCCTCGTCCCGCATCCACTTGCCGTAGTACCGGACGTCCTCGGCCAGCCCCTGCGCCCCCTTCCACTCGCGGGCAATCAGCTCCGGGTTCTTCCGCGACTCCGGGTTCACCGGCGGCCGGCCCGCGAACTTGGGCGGGATCTCGATCATCGCCTTGTTGATCAGCACCGCCACGGGGTTCAGGTCGCTCGCGTACGCCTCCAGGCCGAGCCGCTGCGCCTCGAGCGGCAGCGAGCCCCCGCCCGCGAATGGGTCATGGAACGCTGGCAGCCTGTGCCGGTCGAACAGCTCCTTCGCGCGCGGATGGTCGGCGTTGTCGGCGCACGCCCGCCGCCAGCTCTGCCAGATCTCCGCCCGCGCCGACTCGAGGACCTCCTCGTTGGTGGTGTTCTCCCACTTCACCAGCTCCTCGATGATCCGGAAGAGCCGCTTCCGCTCCTTCTCCTGGGCCTTCTCCGTGGTGAAGATCTCCGGGACCGCCGAAGGGTCGTCCACCATCTGAGCGAAGATCACCGCCCGCGCCGCCGCCAAGGGCCGCCGCGCCCACCAGAGGTGGAGAGTCGAGGGATGCCCGTGCCGGATCGACTTCTCCCGCGCCGACGCCTCGTTGATCGCCTGGAGCGGCAGCGCCACCTCGATCAGCTTCTTGCGGAGCTTCAACTCAGACCCCTGTTTCCCGAGTCAGCCAGCGCATCTCCTGGAGACGGTCCCAGGCGACGTGGATGTGCTCCTCGCGGAACATCGTCCGCTTCCGGTCGTTCCAGGAGTGGACCGCGCGCACGGCCTCCTCCTCCGACGCCGCACGAGGCTCGCCATGCACCGCGACCCAGTGCACCGAGGACAGCAGCTCCATTCCGTAAGGCGTCTCGAACCCCTCGATCACGTCGGCGACCCGCGCGAGCCGCGCCGCGGAGTCGGGTCGCCCCGCGAGGAGCCGATCCGCTTCCGGCACGACGCCCTGCCGAAGCTCGATCTCCACGTCCGGCTTCTGCTGGTCACCGTAGCCGGTGATGTAGTGCCCCTCCATCGACTCGAGTGCCTTGTTGAGGTTGTGCGCGAACGGGCCATAGCGGTGCGCCACGTAGGCGAGCCTCAGCGGCTCCCCCGCCTCCTGGAGGAAGTACGCGAGCTTCTGAATCTCCAGGAGGGTGAGCCGGTACGCCTGCCGGTCGTACTCGTGAATGAGGCGGATGAGAAGCGCCCGGGACGGCGTGAGCGTCGGGCGCTGTGTCCGGACCGGCATTTCCTTTGCCGGAGGAGCCCCCCCCGGCTCGAAGAGAAGGACCCGCACATCGGGGACCCCTCCCAGCGCGCGTTCGATCCGCGGCCTCACGTCCCGCCAGTCGAGCCCGCCGAGCCCGCTTCCGAGGGGTGGGACCGCGACCGACGTGATTCCCCTGGCTCGAAGCTCCTCGACGAGGGCCTGGAGGCCGGATTCGATGTCCTCGATCCGGGACTTCTCGCGCCACTTCCGCTTGGTCGGGAAATTGATGACGTACTTGGGGTTCGAGAACGTGCCGGTCGGGACCACGAGCATCCGCCCAGGCTGGACCTGCCCCGCCCGGCACGCCTTCTCGTACACCTTGAAGTTCGCCGGGAAGGCGCGCTTGAACTGGAGGGCGATGCCCTTCCCCATGAACCCCTGACAGTTCACGGTGTTCACCAGCGCCTCCGCGTCGGCCTGAATCAGGTTCCCCTTGGTGACCAGGATCATGGCGCCTCTCCCTCAGTAGTAGAACTCGGGCCGGACCTCGACGGGGACGGTCGCGGAAGCCTCCTCCAGGACCGCTCGCACACGAATCCCGGCGCGATCGTTCAGAACGGCGACCTTCTCGATGAGCAACCAGGCACAGAAACGATGGACCAGGAACTCCGCTTGCTTCCGGCGCTGGCGATCCATGTCCTCGACCGTGTCCTTCCAGTACTTGGCGTTCACCGCGACCCAATCGACCTTGCCCAAGTCCGCAAGATCGTCGTACCAGTCTGTGAACGCGGCGATTCCGTGCCCGTCGGAGAAGACGAAGGCGGCACCGCTCCCGCGGACGGCCTGGGCAGTCGAGATCAGGTAGATGAGCGGTTCCTGACCTTCCGTGTAGCCCTCCACCCGGCCCGTGTGGAGCTGAAACAGCATGGGCGAGCGTGGACCGAAGTAGAAGGAGACGTAGTCGTGGATGACGCCACCTGGCCCGCAATTGAGCTTTCGAGCATGGCGCTTCTGCTGGATGTCGACGTTGTGAATCGTCCGGTACGTGTGACCGTCCTTCGGTGTGGCGTTGGGGGCATGCAAGCCACCGCGCTTGAGGCAGACCGCCAGGTTGTCCACGTGCAGGAGCCGGTAGATCGGCGTCGGAATCGGAGGGCCGGGAGGAGCCGCCACCGTCACGATGGCGCCTCGGCGCGGGCCAGCAGCTCGGCGAAGTCGTAGTTGACGCTGGTCACGCCGAAATCCGGCTCTCTCCGGAACGGCTCGCGCAGGTAGTGGACGCGATGCCGGTCGGCGTCGAGAAACTCGACCATCGCGAGGATGTAGTCGTCCGGCTTGTTCAGGCTGGTGAGGACCTCGTTCTTGGTCACCGTGACGGTGTCGGCCCCCGACACACGCCCCTTCACCTCGAGGAAGCGGAGCTTGCCGACGCCGGGGACGCGGCTCTCGATGTCGTAGCCGAGCCGCTCCAGCTCCCGATCCGTCGGCTCGAAGCCGAGCGACCGCTCCACGTCCATGACGATCGCCCGCGCCCGAGCGGCGCTCGCCTGGATCTCCTCGGCGCTCGGAAGGGCGGCTCGCGCGCCGCCGGAGAGCTTGGCGAGAAGGCCGATCGGGACGACCACCAGGCCCCCGAGCACGACGGGCGGAAGAGCGGAGACCTGCCCTTCGCGCTCCAGCTCGGCGAGGCGCTTCTGGAGCCGCGCCTGGAGATCGTTGGCGCGGCGCCGTGCCTCTTGGGAGTTCAGCCGTGCGCCGCTCTTGCCCGCCTGCTCCTGGTGCCGCAGCGTCTCGGCCCGGTGGTCCCAGTGGTTGATCTCCTTGGTGAGGCGATCCTTGACCGCCACACGCGTCTTCTCGACCCATCCGAGGCGCCGGCTTCGGACCTCGGAGACGTGGGACGGGACGACAGTGGCGATGGCGTGCCCGAGCGCCTTCTTCTCGAGGTCCCGGCCGATCCAGCCGAGCTCGGGTAGCGCGAGGACCTCCTCGAGCGGAGGCTCGCCCGGGGCGAGCGGCCGATAGTCGAGGTACGGCGCGTACTGGAGGTGGCGGGCGCCGCCCGCCGCGTCGAGCTCCACGTAGAGGAGCTGCCGCGAGATCGTGCGCCGCTCGCCGCTCGGAAGGACGCTGGCGTCCTGGATGCCGTGCTCCAACGTGAAGAGGACGCGCGCCTCGACACCGGGGTCCCGCTCGTCGACCAGCACGGTGCCGCGCTTGAGGAGGTCGCGATGCCGCTCCAGCGTCAGGTCGAGCGTCGCGTCGAGGAGCGGGTGGCCTGGGCAGACGAACGCGGCGAGCGGCTCACCAGGAGGGGCGAGCTTCGATTTCTCGAAGGCGATCCGCTCGTAGCGCGAGAGGACCGGCTCGCCCGCGCCGATCTGGCGGTCCCGGCTCCTCACGGCGGCGGGCACGTGCGTGACCTCGTAGCGGCGGGATTCCCGCTGGCGGGTCGTGCCGCCCAGGCGCTTGAACGCCTCCAGGAAGAACGACTCGATGTAGTGCGGCTGAAGGCGGCGGGCATCGGCCCTTTCCATCTCTTCCCGGATGCGCGCCACGCGGCTGACGTCCATCGCGTCGTGCGCGAGGGCCTGCTCGTCGATCAGCTCGGTGAGATGACGCCTGTCGACGCCGTTCTCGATCGCCTGAGTGAGGCGCGCCCGCACTCCCGGCAGATCGCCGTACCGGATCGCCTCGATCAGGAGGTCGCGGAGCGGCTTGCCGTCGAACTGGAGCTTCCCGAGCACGTCGAAGACCTGGCCTCCGAGGGCCTTACGGGCCTCCTCGAGCTTCTCGAGCAAGGTCTTGTAAACGTCGCCCTCGCGCGTCTCGGCCGCGACGAGGTTCCAGAGATGGCACACCTCGGTCTGCCCGATCCGGTGAATGCGGCCGAAGCGCTGCTCGAGCCGGTTCGGGTTCCACGGAAGGTCGTAGTTGACCATCAGGTGGGCGCGCTGGAGATTGATCCCCTCGCCGGCGGCGTCGGTCGCGAGCAGCACCTGGACCGCGGGGTCGTGCAGGAAGGTCTCCTGCGCCTTCCGCCGCTCCTCCCGGCCGAGGCTTCCGTGAATCAGGACGACGGCATCGGGCCGGCCGAGCAGCCCGCCGATCTGACGCTCCAGGTAGTTGAGGGTGTCCCGGTGCTCGGTGAAGACGACGAGCTTCTGCTGGGGCGAGGGCGCGGGCGGTGGAGTCGCTCCGCCGAAGGGCGCCACCGGCTCCTCGACACGGCTCGCGAGACCTGCCGGTGTGAAGATCTCGCCGAGAAGGCGCGATAGCTCGCGCCACTTCGTGTCGCCTCCGGTCCGCCGGACCTCGGCGGCGAGGCCTTCGAGCCGGCTGAGCGTGGCGATCTCGCTCTTCAGCTCGACGATGGTGCGGGCCGCGGTGGCCTCGTCGAGGATCTGCTGCTCGGCCTCCTCGACCTCGTTCTCGGGCGCGTCCTCGAGGTCGTCGACCTCGTCAGCGTCGAGGATCGGTCCCACGTCCGCGGGCGTGACGACGCCTCCGCCTCGCTGGAGGAGCTCCATCTCCCGGAGCCTCTTCTCGAGCCGCTCGCGGCGTCGCCGGAGCGACTGGTAGATCGCCTCCGGCGAGGAGGCGAGCCTCCTCTGAAGGATCGTGAGGGCGAACCCCACCGTGCCGGCGCGCTTGTCGTTGGCCAGCTTCTCGGCGCGATTGAACTCGAGCCGCACGTACTCGGTGACGTCCTTGTAGAGGCGCGCTTCGGCGTCGGAGAGCGCGTAAGAGACGGTGTACGCGATCCGCTCCGGGAAGAGCGGACGGCCGTCGAACTTGAGCAGGCTCTCCTTCACCATCCGCCGCTTCATGTCGGAGATGTCGACTTGATGGGCGCCGTCCCGGAAGCGGCCCTCGAAGCGATCGGCGTCGAGCAGGGCGAGGAAGAGCTGGAAGTCCTCCTCCTTGCCGTTGTGCGGCGTCGCCGTCATGAGGAGGAAGTGGCGCGTCAGGCCCGAGAGGAGCTCGCCGAGCCGGTACCTCTTCGTGTACTTGATCTCGCCTCCGAAGAACGTGGCCGACAGCTTGTGGGCCTCGTCGCAGACGACGAGGTCGTAGCGGCAGTCGGGCGCCGCCAGCTTCGCCTGGATCTCCTCGTTCCGCGACAGCTTGTCGAGGCGCGCGATGGAGAGGTCGTTCTCGAGGAACCAGTTCCCGGTGCGCGCCGCCTCCAGCTTGTCGTTGGTGAGGATCTCGAAGGGAAGGTGGAAGCGGCGGTACAGCTCGTCCTGCCACTGCTCCACGAGGCTTCCGGGGCAGACGATGAGGCAGCGCTTCAGGTCTCCGCGCGCGATGAGCTCCTTGATGAGGAGGCCGGCCATGATCGTCTTCCCCGCGCCGGGGTCGTCCGCCAGGAGGAACCGCAGCGGCTGCTTCGGGAGCATCGCTTCGTACACCGCGGTGATCTGGTGCGGAAGAGGGTCAACGAGCGACGTGTGG
Source organism: uncultured Holophagales bacterium (assembly GCA_964384675.1). Lineage (GTDB taxonomy): Bacteria > Acidobacteriota > Thermoanaerobaculia > UBA5066 > UBA5066 > CAYLNK01. Next base: position 23,920 of record CAYLNK010000045.1, read on the forward strand.
ACGGCGAGCACCGGGTCGAATAGGTGGGCGAGGCGGATGCGGTGAGCCTCGGCGACCAGGCGATAGAGGGAACCGTCTCCGTCGAAGCTCCAGGGCCTCCCCTCCTCCACGAGGCTCAAGCGCGGTTCGTCGTCCCGGTAGAGGACCTGCTCCCCGAGGCCACCCTCGGGACCGCGGTAGGCGAGCGTCAGGGCGTCGGAGCCGTGCCAGTCGACGTTCACCACGGTCGCGATCGCGTCCGGGAGGATTCCCCGGACGGCGGCTTTCGGTCGCAGATCCTCGAGCTTCATCTCACCTCCGGGGACGCCCCGCCCCCGCGTCGCCAGGCGAACGGCCCGCCCGCCTCCAGACCACCTTCATCCTTCGCCGATTGTCACCCACGACGGCGGAACGGAGTCACCCTTCGACTTGTCCCGGCCGGCAGGTTAAGTTGGCCCTGGTGCTCGTCGATTCTCGACGCACCCGGCGACGAGGGGCGAAGACTCGACGCCGCCTCAGTCGGCCGCCGCCGATGCCCTTTTCGGAGCAAGGAACGGCTTCTCGCGACCCGCCCGGACACCTAGACTCGGTTCGTGGCCGATGCCCCGCCCCGCGACCCCGAGCCGATCGACGGCGCCGCGATGTGGCGGAACCTCTGCCTCGTCGACGAGACTCCTGGAGGAATGCGAGGCCCTCGCCGGAGCGATGACGGAGGCGACCCTGGGGCCGCCTTCCCGCGGAGTCCGGCGAAGCGGACGCGCCGCGGCAAGCACCGGACGCGGCCCGCCCCGCCCCCTCCGCGGACGCCGGGCGCTGATGCGGCCGGGGCGCCTGGTCCTCGCGGCCCGTCGCCTCACGTCCTTACTCGGCGAGGGCGCGGCCCTCGCCGGTGGACTTGCGGTCGCGGCCTGAGGAGCCGAAACGGAGCTGTGAGCCGGCCTGACCCGCTACGCGGGCCGTTCCATCTCCCGCCGGATCCAGTCCGATAGCTCCCGCCCCAGCCCGAGCGCTCTCGCGCGAGCTTCGGCGCGTTGGCGTTCGAGCGGATGACGGCGGACCAGCCGGGCGACATCCCAGAGGTCCTTCGGACCACCTGCCTCGAGACTCGAGCCGGATCAGGTCCGAAACACCGGCCTCCCGCAGCGCGCGCTTGACGTCCGTCAGCGCACGGCTGGTCACGATGTCGACGTCTCGTGCGGCGCCCCATACTGCCGACCCGCCGCCCTCAGTCGAGCGCGACGACCGAAAGACCGGTTCAGACCCCATCGAGACGCGCGCCGCGATCCCAGCGATCCCGACGAGGAGCGTCGTGACCGCGAGCGAGCCGGGCCAGGACCGGGTCCCGGTCGACGGCGTCAGGGGAACGACGGACAGCGTGCCGAAAGTGAACATGGCGGCCACGAGCGTGAGGAGCCTCCGACTCGGAGGGCCCCGATGTAGAGCACCGTCGCGACGAAGGCGACACCGAGTCTCGAGGGCGAGGTTGCGGCCCGAGATCGGGTAGAGAGCGAGGAGCGCGACCGGTGCCAGTCAGCCGAGCGAGTCGCGCCGCGGGACCAGCCGGAAGGCGCCCGGCCCCACCGTGTAACCTCCCGTCGTGCCGCGTCACGTCGCCCTCCTCCGCGCGATCAACGTCGGAGGACACGTCGTCAAGATGGAACGCCTCCGCGAGCTGTTCGAGGAGATCGGCCTCCGGGACGTGTCGACGTTCATCGCGAGCGGCAACGTCCTCTTCGGAGCGGGGCGTTCCCCCGCCACGAGCCTCGAGAGGAAGATCGAGACGGCGCTCTCCGCGGCGCTCGGCTACGAGGTCGACACGTTCCTGCGCACGCCGGAGGAGCTGGCCGCGGTCGCCGCGCACGAGCCGTTCGCGGCGATCGAGGGCGCCTCGCTCTACGTCGGCTTCGTGAAGGAGCCGCTCGACGCCGGGGCGCTCGACGCCGTGGAGGGCTTCCGGACGCCGACCGACGACTTCGCCGTCCTCGGGCGCGAGGTGTACTGGCACTGCCGCACGCGCTCGACGGACTCGGAGTTCTCGGGCGCCCGCTTCGAGAAGGTCCTGAGGCGCAAGGCGACGTTCCGCAACGTCACCACGGTCCGCAGGCTCGCGGCGCTCGCGGCGGAGCGCCCCTCGCGGCCGTGAGGATCACGTGGGCCGGCCTGAGGCGGCGCCTGAACTGGGGCCGGCTGGGCGGGCTCTCGGTCCTGGCCGCGCGGACGGTGAGGACCCGGTCTCCGGCCGTCCTGATCCTCTCCCTGCCCCGGAGCGGATCGAGCTGGGTGGGTGACACGCTGGGACATGCGGCCGACGCGATGTACCTGCGCGAGCCGCTCACCCAGAGCGGCCTCCTGACCCGTGGCGAATGGGTGTTCGAGGCGGACCCGAGCGGGCTTCCCTCACGGTACTGGGAGACGGCCGATGCCGCGTTCGCCGGCGTCCCTCGCTTCGGCGCGCAGATCGCGCCGATCCCCGGGCAGTGGGCCTTCGGCGATCGCCCCCGGCGCCGTGTGGTCGTCAAGGAGGTCCGCTGCCTGACGAACCTGGCTCTGGTCGCGCGCTACGGGCCCCGGGTCGTCTTCCTGGTCCGCCATCCCGCCGCCGTGGCGCTCAGCTACAGGCGCCTCGGCTGGGGACGTCTCGAGGAGGCCGCGGAGTGGCGGCTCCACGGCGAACGTCAGGCCCGCGCCCAGCGTCTGGTGCTCGACGGCCTCGCCGGCCAGGGGGAGCATCGGGTCGTGGTCTACGAGGATCTATGCGCCGATCCGCGCGAGGAGTTCCGGCGCCTCTTCGCGTTCGCCGGTCTCACCTGGGACGCCGGCGTCGAGCGCCTCGTCGAGCAGACGACGTCCGGTGCCGTGGGCGACGACGACCGCGATCCGTACGGCGTCCACCGGAGCAGCGGGCGGATGATCGAGAGCTGGCGCGGACGGGCCGAGCCGGGGCTGATCCAGGCCCTCCGGGAGGGCTACGCGAGCGTCGACGTGCCGTGGTACCGGGAGGACGCCGACTGGTGAGCCGCGCGGACGTCCCGCCACCGCGTGCCAGAATCGCCCGAGGAAATGTTCGATGGACGTCCTTGACTGCCTGGAGGGCGCCCGGGCGGCAGGTCCCGGATTCCAGGGAGCGATCAACTCCTTCGTCGACGACTTCCGTCGAGCCACGCCGGGAGGGCGCGCGGCTCTGATCGCTCGCGGCCCTTCACGGCCCGGGCCTCTGGAAGGGCTGCTGCGACGTCCGTTCTCCGTCCTCGTCCTCGCGCTGACCGCCCTTCCGGCGGGGTCCTGCTCGATGGCGCCGCCTCCCGCCTCGACCGCGACCGGCTTCCTGGACCGCGCGGTCACGATCCACGGCCGGAGCTATCCGTACACGGTCTACGTGCCTCGGGCCTTCCGTCGCGACCGTCTCTGGCCCGTGATCCTGGCGCTCCACGGCGCGGGCGAGCGCGGCAGCGACGGGGTGCGGCAGATGCAGATCGGCGCGTCGAAGGCGATCCGCGCCAACCCGGAGCGCGTTCCGGCACTCGCCGTCTTCCCGCAGGCGCCGGCGGGCGAGGCGTGGATCGGCGACCCCGCCGAGGCCGCGCTCGCCGCGCTCGACCGGACGATCGCGGAGTACGGCGGCGACCCGCGACGGGTCTATCTCACCGGCCTCTCGCTCGGCGGCTACGGGACGTGGCACCTCGCGCTCCTCCATCCGGACCGCTTCGCCGCGCTCGTCCCCGTCTGCGGCGGCATCGTCCCGGCCGGCTCGGCCACGTCGGTGCGCCAGTCGCCGCTCACGATGGACGCGCCTGACCCGTACCGCTTCACGGCCCACGCGCTGCGCCACCTCCCGATCTGGGTCTTCCACGGCGCCGACGACACGACGGTGCTCCCCACGGAGTCCCGGAGGATCGTCGAGGCGCTCCGGGCGGAGGGTTCGCCGGTCACCTACACCGAGCTCGCGGGCGTCGGCCACAACGCCTGGGATCCGGCTTACGGCGACGAGCGGCTCTGGAGCTGGATGCTCGCGCAGAAGCGGCCCTGACTCACGGCTCCGGCTTCTCGAGCGCCTCCAGCTTGCGACGGGCCGGCTCGGATTTCGGGTCGATCTCGAGCGCCTTCCGGAGCGCCTGGATCGCTCCGGGACGGTCGCCCGCCGCGAGGCGCGCGTCGGCCAGCGCCACGTGCGTGTACGCCTCCTTCGCGCCGACCGAGAGGTTCAGCTCCACGAGGCCGACCGCCTCCTTCGCCTTCCCCTCGGCGAGGAGCGTCTGGGCCGCCCGGAGGAGGGTCCGCTCGCCGAAGTCGTAGGCGGCCCGCCCGTACTGGGCGGCACGCAGGTCGCGATAGGCGGCGAGGCCGGCCTCCAGCCCTTTCTCCCGCACGGCCGCCACGACGAGGTCCTCGAGCGGCACCGGCCGGGCGACCCCGCGGTGACACGTCGCGCACGTCACCTCGAGCGGCTTCGGCCGTCCGAGGCGCGCCAGGTGCTCTCCGTTGATGGCGCGCACCATCTTCAGCATGGCTCGCGCGGTCCGCTTGGTCTCCTTCTCGTCCGAAGCCCAGTCCATACCCTCCAGCCCGGGCCCGCCCTTCCCGGTGTGACAGCCCTCGCAGCGCAGGCCGGTCGACATCGAGAAGCGCCGCATCTCCTCGACGAGCTGCGCCTTCGGGATCTCCTTGGGGAAGACCTGCAGGTTGCGGAACGTGTCGGGGATCTGGGCCGCGGCGGGCGACGCCAGCACCAGGAAGAGGGCGACGGCACGAGAGCACGACATCGGGAGCCTCCGTTCCGCGGACGATAGCTGGACCCGCGTTTCGCGTGGGGACCTCGTCGACTACCCTTTGCCGGTGACGCGGTCTTCCGAGCCGGCCCGGCTCCCCACGTGGATCCGGACACCGCTCCTCTGCTTCTTCGTCACGCGGCTCGGCATCGTCCTCGTCGCGTACCTGTCGGGCCCGCTCCTTCCGGATGGGGGCGCGGGCTATCACCTCCGCCCCGGGAACCTCCTCGTCGACGCCTTCGCGAGCCGCTGGGACACCGGGTTCTTCCTCGACGTCGCGCGGGACGGCTACTGGGACGCGGGGCCCGGGAAGCGGTTCCCCGGCTTCACGGTGTTCCCGCTCCTCCCGCTCCTGATCCGCGCGCTCACGCCGCTCGCGGGCGATCCGCTCGTCGCCGGCCTTCTGGTCACGAACCTCTCGCTCTTCGGGGCCAGCCTGCTGCTCCACCGCCTCGTCGCCGACGAGCTCGGAGACGCCGTGGCGGGCCGCGCCGTCTTCTACTTCCTGGCGTTCCCGACCTCGTTCTTCGGCTCGGCGATCTACAGCGAGTCGGTCCTCCTGGTCTGCGCGACCGCCGCGACGCTCCTGGCGCGGCGCGGGCGATGGGCCGGAGCGGCGGC
>CAYLNK010000046.1:0-29267 GCA_964384675.1 uncultured Holophagales bacterium
GTGGGCGGGCGCCGGCGACCCCTCGCGCACGGCCGACACCACGGCGCCGTCGACGAGCAGGATCGGGTCGGCGGCGAGCCCGGCGTCGAGGCCCGGGGTCGGCCGAACGTCGAGCCTCAGGCGGCGGGTGCCGGCGCCGGCTCCTCCGCCTCGTGAGACTCCCGCCTCGCCCGCGTCAGGAACGTGTAGACGACGGGCACCACCATCAGCGCGAGGAGGGTCGAGAAGAGGAGCCCGCCCACGACGGCGACGCCGAGCGGCATCCGCGCCTCGCCGCCGGCGCCCATGCCGAGGGCGATGGGGAGCGTGCCGAAGATCGTCGCGAAGGAGGTCATCAGGATGGGGCGGAGCCGGATGCGCGAGGCCCGCGCGACCGCCTCCTTCACGTCGAGCCCCTCCTTCTCGCGGAGCTGGTTCGCGTACTCCACGATCAGGATCGCGTTCTTGGTGACGAGGCCGATCAGCAGGATGAGCCCGATCTGCGAGTAGATGTTGAGCGTCATCCCCAGGATCTTCAGCGTCAGGAGCGCGCCGAAGACGGCGAGCGGCACGGTGAGCAGGATCGTGAGCGGGTGAGTGAAGCTCTCGAACTGTCCCGCGAGCACCAGGTAGATGAAGACGACGGAGATGCCGAAGAGGAAGAAGAGGCTGCCGGACGTCTCCTTCAGCTCGCGCGACTGGCCGTCCAGGTCCGTCCGGATCCCGGGCGGGAGCTTGGTCTTCGCGATGGCGTCGATGGCGTCCAGCGCCGTGCCGAGCGTCACGCCGGGAGCCAGGTTCGCGGTGATCTTGGCGGAGCGGGCGCGGTTGAAGTGGTTCAGCTCCTTGGCCGAGACCGACTCCTTCGCCGAGACGACGTTCGCCATCTGGAAGAGGCCGCCCTTCCCGCGCAGGTGGAGGTCCTCGATGGCGCGGGCGGTGGTACGCCCCTCGGGCGGGACCTGGAGCATCACCTTGTACTGCTTGTCGCCGCGCCGGAACTGCGTCGACTCGCGTCCGCCCAGGAGCGTCTGGAGCGTGGTGCCGATGTCGGTGACCGAGACGCCCAGGTCGGACGCGCGGGCGCGGTCGATCGTCAGCTCGATCTGCGGCGTGGCGAGCTTCAGGTCCGTGTCGAGGTTCAGGAGGTACCCGAGCTTGCCGGCCTCCTGCATCATCGTGGCGACGGCCGGAGTCAGCTCCTCGTACGTCGGCGCCTGCAGGACGTACTGGACGGGCGTCGCGTCGAACGAGCCGCCCAGCGCGGGCGGGTTGATCGGGAACGACAGGACACCGGGGACGCCGAAGACCTTCGGGAAGAGCTCCTGGACGATCGCCTGCTGGCTCCGCTTCCGCTGATCGTGCGGCTTGAGGTTCGCGAAGAGGATGCCGTCCGTCACGCGGCCCGGCCCCTCCTGCGAGAGGCCGATCGCCGAAAAGACCCCCTCGATCTCCGGCACGGCTCTGTAGATCCCCTCGAGCTGCCTGAGGTAGCGGTCGGTGTAGGCGAGAGTCGACCCTTCGGGTGCGATGACGACGCCGACGATGGTGCCGCGGTCCTCGGTCGGGACGAGCTCGCTCGGCAGCGTCCTGAAGAGAAAGCCGATCGCGACGACGCAGGCGATCGTCAGCGCCACGACGAGGCCTCGCCGGGCGAGCGCGCCACGGACGCTCCGGTCGTAGAGCCGGTCGAGCCACTGGAAGCGCGCTTCCACGAAACGGGCGAGGCGCCCCTCCGACTCGTGTCCCTTCAGGAAACGCGAGCAGAGCATCGGCGTCAGAGAGAGCGCGACGAAGCCGGAGATCAGGACGGCCACGGCCACCGTCATCCCGAACTCGTTGAAGAGGCGGCCGACGTTGCCGGTCAGGAAGGCGACGGGCACGAAGATGGCGACGAGAGCCACGGTCGTCGCCACGATCGCGAAGCCGATCTCCTTGGCCCCGTCGAACGCCGCCTGTCGCCGCGACTTCCCCATCTCCAGGTGCCTGTAGATGTTCTCGAGCATGACGATGGCGTCGTCCACGACGAGGCCGATCGCGAGGACCAGCGCGAGGAGGGTCAGGATGTTCACCGTGAAGCCGGCGAAGTAGACGACCGTGAACGTCCCGACGATCGAGACCGGGATCGCGAGAGTCGGGATGAGCGTCGCCGTCGGGCTCTTCAGGAAGACCCAGATGACGAGGACGACGAGGAGCAGGGCGACGAGGAGCGTGAAGCGCACCTCGTCGATCGAGGAGCGGATGACGAGGGACGAGTCGTACGCGATCTCGAGCTTCATCCCCTTCGGGACGAGGCCGCGGAGCTGCGGGAGGTTCGCCTTGACCGTCTCGGCGACCTCCAGGGTCGACGCGCTCGCCTGCTTCACGATCCCGAGGCCCACGCCCGGGGCCCCGTTGTACCGGACGACGGAGCGTTCGTCCTCGGCCCCGACGCGCACGTCGGCCACGTCGGCCAGGCGCACGGCGCGGTCACCCCGCTGCGCCAGGAAGATCGCCCCGAAGTCCTTCGGGTCGACGAGCTCTCCCTGGGTCCGCACCGAGAACTCGCGCCCGGCCCCCTCGACGCGCCCGGACGGGATCTCGGCGTTCTGTGCCCGGATGGCGTTGTCGACGTCGACCACGGTGAGCCCGTACGCCGCGAGCCGGGCCGGGTCGATCCAGACCCGCATCGCGTACTTCCGCTCGCCGCCGATGATCACCGAGCCGACGCCGGGCATGCGCTGGAGGCGTTCCTTCAGGACGACGTTGGCGATCTCCGAGACCTCGAGGTTCGAGAAGCCCTCGCCGTACAGCGCGAGCCACATGACGGCCTCGGCGTTCGTGTCGACCTTGGCGACGATCGGCTCCTCGGCCTCGCGCGGGAGGCGCCCGCGGATGCGGGAGAGGCGGTCGCGCACGTCGTTCGCGGCCTGGTCGACGTTCCGGGAGAGCACGAACTCCACCGTGATGCGCGACGCCTGCTCCTGCGACGAGGAGCGGATCAGCTTCACTCCCTCGAGGGTCGCCAGCTCCTCCTCGATCGGCTCGGTGATCTCGGTCTCGATCACCTTCGGCGCGGCGCCGCGGTAGACGGTGATGATCGAGACGATCGGCGGGTCGATGTTCGGGTACTCGCGGACCGGCGTCCGCAGGAACGAGACCGCCCCGAAGAGGACGATCGTCACGCTCATCACCGTGGCGAGCACCGGACGGCGGATGGAGACCTCTGAGAGTCTCACTTGGGAGACCCGTCGGTGACGGGGGCGACCTTGGCGCCCTCGTACAGCTTCTGGTGGCCCGCGCGGACGACGGTGTCGCCGGCCGCGAGGCCCTTCGTGATCTCGACGGCGCCCGTCTGCCGCGCGCCCAGCTCGACGGCCCGGCGGGTCACCGTGTCGCCCCCGGTCACGGCGTAGACGTACGTCTTGTCCCCCTCGGCGAAGACGGCCTCGTCCGGCACGGTGATCGCCTGCGGGCGCTCCCCGAGCGTGGCCGACACCTCGGCCGACATCCCGGGAGAAAGCACGCCGTCCTTGTTGGGCACGAGCGCGACGACCCGGCCCGTTCGTGTGGCCGCGTCGAGCATCGGCTCCACCACCGACACCGTGCCGGCGAAGGTGCGCCCCGGGGAGGCGACCGTCGTCACCTCCACGCCGGCGCCGCGCTTCATCGAGGGGAGGTGACGTTCCGGAACCGAGAACGACACCTTGACCTCGTCGACGCGCGCCAGCTCCACGACCCCGTCGCCCGAGCGGAGGAAGGCACCAGGTGAGACGAGCCGCCGCCCCACGACCCCGGCGAACGGGGCGAGGAGGCGCGTCTTGGTGAGCCGCGCCCGGGCCACGACGACGTTCGCGTCGGCCACCTTGAGGACCGCCTCGGCGTCGTCCCTGTCCTGGCTCGAGCTGACGTTCCGCTCCGACAGCTCCTTCAGGCGATTGAAGCGGAGGCGCGCCTGGTCCCGCAGCGCCTCGGCCCGCTGCAGCTCGGCGGCGAGCTGCGAGTCGTCGAGCCGTGCCAGGAGCTGGCCCTGTGCCACCGCCGCGCCCTCGCGGAACGGCAGCTCGAGGACGAGCGCGTCGATCTCGGTCGCGACCTTGACGCTCTCGGTCGCCTCGACCGTGCCGAGCGCCTTCAGGGATTCGCGGACCGCGCCGGTCGTCGCGCGGGCGACCTCCACCGACGTGGGGGGCGGCGTGAACGCGCCGGGGCCCTTCTTCGCGCCGCCGCACCCGGCGAGGGCGAGGGTGAGGCAGAGCAGTAGCCTGAGACGTGATCTCGACATGGACCAAGGATACGAGGTCGGCTCCTCGGGCGCTTCGCCCTTCCCTTCAGGCCTCGGCGGGGTCCCCCTCCTCCGAGCGGATCGGCGCGGCGTTCGCACGGAGGACCTTCTTGTCGAACTTCCCGACCGACGTCTTCGGCACCTCGTCGATGAAGCGGATCTCGTCGGGCAGCCACCAGGCGGCCACGCGCTCTCTCAAGAAGTCGAGGAGCGTCTGGACCTGGAGCGTCCCCTTGGCGGCGGCGCGCGGGACGACGTAGGCGACCGGCCTCTCCGACCAGCGCGGGTGCGCGAGGCCGATGACGGCCGCCTCCTGGACGTCGGGGTGGGCCATCAGCGCGTTCTCGAGCTCCACCGACGAGATCCACTCGCCGCCCGACTTGATGACGTCCTTGGTGCGGTCGACGATCTTCATGAAGCCGTCCGCCGACATGGTGGCGACGTCGCCGGTCCGGAACCAGCCGTCCTCGGTGAAGCGGCCCGGGTCGACGCCGCCGTGGTACGCGCTCGACACCCACGGTCCCCGCACGTGGATCTCGCCGAACGCCTCGCCGTCCCAGGGCTGCTCCTCGCCCGTGGTGAGGTCGGCGATCCGGAGCTCCACCGCGGGGGCCGGCGTTCCCTGCGTCAGGCGGACGGCGTGCCGCTCCTCCTCGCCCGTGTGCCAGCTGCGAGGGCTCGCGCAGGTGCCGATCGGGGAGGTCTCGGTCATCCCCCAGGCGTGGAGCACCGGCAGGCCGACGCGGTCCATCCGGTCCATCAGCGACTCGGGGAGCGCGGCGCCGCCGCAGAGCACGGTGCGTATCCCCGGGATTCGCTCGCCGGTCTCCTCCAGGTAGCGGACCAGGTTGAGCCAGATCGTCGGGACGCCGGCCAGGGCCGTCGCTCCCTCGTCCCGCGCGAGCTTCGTGATCGAGGCCGGGTCGCCCATCAGCCGGCCGGGCAGGAGGATCTTGGCGCCGGCCATGCCGGTCGCGTACGGGAGGCCCCAGGCGTTCGCATGAAACATCGGGACGATCGCGAGGACGGTGTCGGTCTCGCGGATACCGGTCGTGCCGGCGAGCTGCGTCGCGAGCGTATGGAGGAAGTTCGAGCGGTGCGAGTAGACGACGCCCTTCGGCATCCCGGTCGTGCCCGACGTGTAGCACATCGCCGCGGCCTGCCGCTCGTCGAGCGCGGGCCACCGGAAGGACGCCGGCTCGTCCGCGAGGAGCGTCTCGAGGTCGAGCAGCTCTCCGAGCGGGCTCGCGGGCGGGGCCTCGGCCCGGTCCGCCATCCGGATCACACGCTCGACGCACGGGATCCGCCCGGCGACGCGCTCGAGCACCGGCATCAGGGTCGCGTCGGCAAAGACGAAGCGGTCGGCGGCGTCGTTGATGACGTGGGCGAGCTGGTCGGGGAAGAGGCGCAGGTTCACGGTGTGGAGGACCGCGCCCATGCACGGCACCGCGTAGTACAGCTCCATGTGCCGGTGGTTGTTCCACGCCACCGTCGCCACGCGGTCGCCCGGCTTCACGCCGAGGCGCGTCAGCGCATTGGCCACGCGGCAGATCCGCCGGACCAGCTCCGGGTACGTGTAACGGTGCACGCCGTCGTCGCGGAGGGAGACGATCTCCTTCTTCGGGAAGAGCCGCTCCATCCGCCAGAGGACGTGCTGGAGCGTCAGGGGGAAGTCCTGCATCAGACCTTGCATGGGAACCTCCTCGACGTTACGGCCTGCGTTGACCCGCGGATCATAGGGGCGGGCCGGCCGGGGCTACGAGGCGTTTCGCTCCTCGAGCGTGAGGTCTCCGGCGACCTCCAGCGCGAAACGGCCCCGCCGCACCGGGACGAGCCTCACGTCCGGACACTTCTGCTCGAGGCGTTTCCTCAGGAGGATCAGGCGGCTCTCGAGGTTGTCCTTGTACGCAGGCAGGCCGAGCGAGGGGTCCAGCCTCAGCTCCCGGTTCGAGAACTCGCGGCGCCCCTGCCGGTAGGCGTTGAGGAGATTCCAGAGGATCTTGCCGGGCACGTTCCGGATCAGGTACTCGCCGTCCACGAAGACGCAGTCGTCGTTCCGGTAGTAGACGAACGCGCGGGTGGTCCTGGGAGCGGGAGCGGCCGGCTCGGGCGCGGCCGCCGGCGTCGGGGCGGGCTCCTCCTCGTCCTGGGCGTCGACGTGCCGGTCGATCCCCATCGCGATCTGGTTCGCGAGCACCTGCAGGAACGCCTCGTGCCACTCGGCGAACGCCAGAGGATCGCGGCTCTCCACCGCGAGGACGCCGAGGAGCCGGTCCTCCACCACGAGCGGGAGCGCGAGCTGGCTCTGGGCGTCGGGGAGCCCGGGGAGCGGGATCTCGGCGCGTAGGCCGGCGTCGCCGTGCATCTCCTCGAAGCTCTCCCGAACGGCGCGCGAATAGCGGAGGAGGCTCTCGACGCCGGCGAGCCGGAGCGGTACGCGCTTCTCGGCGACGGTGCCGATCAGCCCTTCGCCCGGCTTCACCTCGGCGCCGACGCCGCTCTCGCCGTAGCCGTGGCTCGCGATCGCGACGAGCGCCTCGCACGGCTCCTCGCGCAGGAGGACCATCGAGTGACGGAAGCGGAACAGCTCGTCGAGCGACTGGAGGACGTCCCTCAGGAGGCTGTCCAGGTCGCGCGCCCGGTTCACGAGCGCCGAGACCATCGTGAGCGCGCGCAGCTCGGTGAGGGGCCCGTCGCTGACCGGCGGCCCTTCCGCCGCCTCGCCCGGCGCGGGCGGATCCAGGAACCCCTCCACGCGCTCGACGGCGAGCACCTCGCAGATGTCGGCGGAGCGGAGCTTGAAGACCCCGGCCATCCCGGTGTGGGACGCGATGGCGTCGATCCGGCTCGACATGTTCTCGAAGGTCGGCCCCTCCGTCTCCGAGCGGACGAAGCGGAGCCGCAGCCGGTACGCCTCGAACGTCACCGGGTCCCACAGCTCGACCGCCGCCGCCGGGTTGGCGACGAGGTTGCGCTTCGTCTTGTTGAAGAACTGGCACGAGAGAGCCACGTGCGAGGGGTCGACGTAGAAGACCTGGCTGATGAGCGTGATGTTCGGCATCCCGTCGGCGGCGCACGTGGCCAGGGCGGACGGGATGATCCCCTGGAAGAGGTCCTGGAGCCGTTCGAGGGGGATCGCGAGCCGGCTCATCGGATCTCGAACGGGAAGCCGGCCCGGGGCCCCGGCGTCTGCTCGAAGACCTCGAGCACCTCGATCGTCACGGCCTTGCATGGCCAGCGACGCCGGCGTCGGGCCGCCGGCGGCGCACCGATCAGCTCCACCTCCGAAAGGAACGCTTCCTGGCAGCGGTCCACGATCGGCCGCTCCGACTCCTCCGCGGGGCGGATCCCGAGGCAGCGCCCCTTGAGCTGGACCGTCCGGTGCGTGCCGATCTGCTCCATGGTCACGGCGAGCCAGCCGGTCGCCTCGACGTTGGCGAGCGTCCGGGCGCCGGCCTCACCGTCCAGAACGAAGACCGTCGCGCGGCCCTCCGTGTCGGCCTCGATCCCCGCCGCGAGCGCGGCGGACGGGACGAGCTGGGCGTCCCGGGTGCCGACCACGATGGCCGTCAGCCCTTCGAGGATTCGCGGGAGGTCGCGCCGGATCCGCTCCATCGGGGCGAAGGGTATCCGATCGATCGAGCGGGGAAACGAAAAACGCCGGGAGGGCGAACCCTCCCGGCGAATGGAAGACGGGGATCAGGTCGGGCTAGTAGCGGCCGCGGCCGCCGCCGTAGCCACCGCCGCCGCCGCGGCTCTCCTGGGGCTTGGCCTCGTTCACCTTCAGGGCGCGGCCGTCGTGGTCGCGGCCGTTGAGGGCGCCCATCGCCTTCTGGGCGTCGCCGTCGGACATCTCGACGAAGCCGAAGCCCTTCGAGGTGCCGGAGTCGCGATCGGAGATGACGCGGGCGGAGTCGACGTTGCCGAAGGGCTCGAACAGCGCGCGGAGGGTGGAGTCGTTCACGGAGTAGGTCAGGTTGCCGACGTAGAGCTTCATGGGGCTTTCCTTGCGGGACACTTCACCCGGATGGGAAAAATCAGTGGAGGAGGGAGTGGGATCGATACGGTGAGGGTCGACGGGGACCTATTCGTTTACCGGTCCGCTCCGTCAGATCGAGTAAGGCGAACGACGCAGTGTAGCGCACATTCACGGCGACGGGAGAAGATGAGCCGTCAGAGGCTGGGAGGTGACCGTGGCGCTCGTTGGACCACGTGGACGGCATGGCCGGCATGGACGGTACGGACCGTGGACCGTCCCCTTCGTCCTGGCCCTGATGCTCCTCACGGCCACGGGCGAGGCGCACGACGTGCGGGTCCGCCGGCCCCTCCGGTTGCCAGACATCCCCGGCTATCTGACGCTCCGCTGCGACTTCCACATGCACACGGTGTTCTCGGACGGGAACGTCTGGCCGGACGTCCGCTCGGAGGAAGCGTGGCGCGAGGGGCTGGACGCGATCGCGATCACCGATCACCTCGAGTACCTGCCGCACCGCCAGGACCTGCCGGCCAACCACGAGCGGTCGTGGGAGATCGCCCATCCGCACGGCGAGAAGCTCGGGCTCATCGTGATCCGCGGCTCCGAGATCACACGAAAGATGCCGCCGGGGCACCTCAACGCGATCTTCCTCCGGTCCGTCAGCCCGGTGGACACACCCGACTGGCGGCAGGCCCTGCGGATCGCCCGCGAGCAGGGGGCGTTCCTCTTCTGGAACCATCCGGGCTGGCGTGGCCACCAGAAGGACGGCGTGGCGCGCTGGTACCCGGAGCACACCGAGATCCTGGAGGCGGGGCTCCTCGACGGGATCGAGGTGGTGAACCAGCGGGACTACTACCCGGAGGCCCATCGCTTCAGCCTCGAGAAGAACCTGACGCCTCTGGCGAGCTCCGACGCGCACGACCCGGTGACCCTCGAGTACCACGTCCTCGAGGGCGACCACCGGCCGGTCACGCTGGTCTTCGCGCGCGAGCGGACCCAGGAGTCGATCCGCGAGGCCCTCCTGGCACGGAGGACCGCGGCCTTCTCCGGGACGCTGCTCGTGGGGCGGGAGGAGTGGCTGCGTCCCCTCGTCGCGGCGTCGATCCGCCTGGAGAACCCCCGCCTCTCGATCGAGGCCGGAGACAGCGCCTACCTCCGGATCCGGAACGACTCCGACCTCCGGCTCGAGCTCGCCGGCGGACGCTCGACCGCCGGCCTCCCGGTCCCGGACGCGCTCGTCGTGGCGGCGAACGGAACGAGCCTCCTCGAGGTGAAGGCCCCGAAGGGAACGCCGCCCGGGGTGGTGCGCCTGGAGGTGGCCTACACCATCTCGAACCTGAAGGTCGCGCCGGACGTGGGGCTTCCGTACACGCTGGCGTTCGACGTCGAGGTGCGGGCTCCGGTCCCGTGAAGGCCGGCGGTGATCAGCGGCCGTGGATCCTCAGGCCGACGAGCTCCTCGACGTCCGCCCGCTCGCCGCGCCGTTCGTTGACCCGCCGCACGAACCCGGGGGTAACGCCGTGGATCCGCATCGAGACGAGGTCGTCGGGCTCGATCCGCGCGTAGCCGAGCTTCTGCAGCTCGGCGATGAACTCGGGTGTGACCCGGTGGATCCGCATCGAGACGAGGTCGTCCGCCGCGACCTTGGTGTAGCCGAGGCGCGCCAGATCGTCCAGGAAGCGGGGGGTCGTCCCGTGGATCCGGAGCGACACCAGCTCGTCGGCCGAGGCGTCGACCCCGGAGGCCCGGAGCGCCCGGACGAGGTCGCCGTCGACGTGGTGGATCCGGAACGCGACGAGGTCGTCGGCCTCGAGGTCGCGATAGCCGAGCTCCCGCAGCTCCCGCACCTGCGCCGGGCTCACCCCGTGGATCCGGAAGGCCACGAGGTCGTCGAACGGCACCCTCGTGTACCCCGCGGCCGCGAGCTCGCGGACGAACGGCCGGCTCACGTCGTGGAGGGCCGCGGCGAGCGGATCACCGTCGTCCGTGAGCGGGGAGCCGAGCGCCGCCATCTCCGACGCGTAGCCGGCGTCGGGAGCGAACGTGAAGTGTCCGGCACCCGATCCGGCCCGGAGCTCGCCTTCGAAGGTGAACGTGCCGGCGTCCCGCGCGAGCGTGAAACGCGTGGCGACGGGGCGGGCCGAGGCGAGGGCGCCGCGGGAGAAGCCCTCGAGGGCCGGGATCGGCACGTCGAACGAGGAGGACCACGAATGCCCCTTGCTGCGGAGGCGCATCGCCAGCTCCACGTCGTCCCCGCGGGAGGCCGACAGCGACCACGTTCCGGTCGCCGGCCGTGCGGCTCGGGCCTGGAGCGGGAAGAGCGTCACGGTGGCGAACGCCAGGGCGAGGGTCGAGCGGGAGGTAGGGATCACGGCCGGCTCCTTTTCCGTAGAGACGGCCGGATCGCGCCGAGGTTTCGGCCCGGCTACTTCTTCTTTCCGGTCACGGCGTGGACCACACGCGTCACCAGGAGGACGCCGCCCAGGACGATCGCCCCGGCGACGACTCCGGTCCCCGCGTTCACGAGGGTCGGAGCGAGCGATCCGACGAGCCCTCCGTGAGGCAGGCCCTCCGCCCAGTGGTGCAGGGGCGGGATCCCGTGAACGAGGATGCCGCCTCCCACCAGGAACATCGCCGCGGTGCCGGCGACCGAGAGGAGCTTCATCAGCAGAGGCGCGGACCTGAGGAGCATTCGCCCCAGGCCGCGCTGCAGCCGGCCCGCTGCCCCCGTGCCCTTCTTGAGGCTCAGGTGGAGCCCGGCGTCGTCGAGCTTCACGATCGCGGCGACGATGCCGTAGACCCCCGCCGTCATCACGATGGCGACGCCCGTCAGGACGGTCACCCGGGTCAGGAACGGCGAGCTCGCGACGATACCGAGGGCGATGGCGATGATCTCGGCCGAGAGGACGAAGTCGGTCCGGATCGCCCCCTTCACCTTCTCCTTCTCGAGCGCCACGAGGTCCACCGCGGGGTCGGCGAGCGCCTGCCTCAGCTCGGCCTGGTGCTCGTCTTCCGCCTCCCCGCGGTGCAGGAGCTTGTGGGCCAGCTTCTCGAAGCCCTCGTAGCAGAGGAACGCCCCGCCGATCATCAGGAGCGGCGTCACGGCCCACGGCGCGACCGCGCTGATCGCGAGCGCCGCCGGCACCAGGATCGCCTTGTTGAGGAGCGACCCTTTCGCCACGGCCCACACCACCGGGAGCTCCCGCTCGGCGGCGACTCCGGTCACCTGCTGTGCGTTGAGCGCCAGGTCGTCCCCGAGCACGCCGGCGGTCTTCTTGGCGGCCACCTTGGTGAGGACGGCGACGTCGTCGAGGATCGTGGCGATGTCGTCGAGGAGGGCGAGA
This sequence comes from uncultured Holophagales bacterium, assembly GCA_964384675.1. Taxonomy (GTDB): domain Bacteria; phylum Acidobacteriota; class Thermoanaerobaculia; order UBA5066; family UBA5066; genus CAYLNK01. The sequence continues at coordinate 11,564 of CAYLNK010000046.1, forward strand.
AGGCTTCCGGCGGGCATGGGCTCCTCCTGGTGGCGCTGGAACGTCGTGCGGCGGCGTACGGTCGACGAGGGCTCGGACGGTCAGTCTGCCACGGGTGCCCCCGCTGAAACCCCGTCCGATCCGATGCGTAAACTGAAGGCAATCGAGAGGAGGGACCTATGTCCGAGCGACGCGAGCTCTTACCTGGCTCTTTCTGCTGGCCCGAGCTGGCCACCCCCGACTCCGCCAGGGCGAAGGAGTTCTACGCGGGGCTCTTCGGCTGGGGAGCGTTCGACGTGCCGTCCGCCGGCGGGACGTACACGCTCCTCCAGCTGCGGGGTCTCGACGTGGCCGCCCTGCGGCTCCTCGGTGAGACCGAGAAGAAGCAGGGAGTCCCGTCCCACTTCATGACGTACGTCTCGGTGGCCTCGGCCGACGCGGGCGCGGCCCGGGCCCGGGAGCTGGGCGGGGCCGTGCTGGCGGGACCGTTCGACGTGGAAGGGATCGGGCGGATGGCGGTGATCAACGACCCGACCGGGGCCACCTTCGCTCTCTGGGAGGCGCGGGGCCACATCGGGGCGCGCCTGGTGGGGGAAGAGCACACGCTCTGCTGGTCGGAGATCGCCACGCCCGACCCCGCCGCCACGCAGGCGTTCTACGGCGGGCTCTTCGGGTGGACCTGGAAGGGCTCCCCGGAGTACGGCGAGATCTACCGGGAGGAGCAGCCGATCGGCGGCCTCCTCCCGATGCGCGACGGGCAGGGGGGCGACCGTCCCCGCTGGACGCCGTACTTCCGGGTCGCGGACTGCGACGCGGCCGTGGCGCGCGCCGTCGAGCTGGGCGGAGGGGTCGTCGTGCCGCCGCGTGAGATCGCCGAGGCCGGTCGCTTCGCGGTGCTGCGCGATTCGCAGGGCGCCTGCTTCTCGGTGATCGCGTTCCCGGAGGAGCCTCCGGCCTCGTAAGTACCCGGCCCGCGCCGGCTCGCCGGCCCTTCGCCCCGAGTTGCTAAAGTGGCGCGCAAGGACGTCAGACGGATGGCGCGCGCGCTCGGACCGGGCCTCGTCGCCCTGCTTCTCGTCGTCGCCGGCGCGCCCGGCGCCGGCGGTGGAGCGCTGCTCTTCTCGCTGAGCGTTCCGGGAGAGATGGTGACCGGGCCGGTCGTCGTCCGGGCGCAGGCGGCGGACGAGAGCGTGGCGGCGGTCCGGTGGACGGTGGACGACTGGTCGCGGATGACCTCGCGGGATCCGGCGGCGCCCCGGCGCTTCGAGCTGACCTTCGACTCGGGCCCGGTGCCCTACGAACGGCGCGTGGTGGCCGTGGCGCTCGACAAGGAGCGGCGCCCGCTCTACCGGCGGGAGGCCGTCCTGAACCGGGGCGGCCGCGGCCTGTCGCTCGACGTGGTGAGTCCCGTCGACGGACAGCAGGCCTCCGGAAGCGTCCTCGTGGAGGTGCGCGTCGCGACCCCTGCCGATGACGAGGCCGAGAGCGTCGCCGTGGACGCCGGCGGCACGGCGGCGGCCCTCGGACCCGGCGCGGAGCCGGGCTCCTACACCGGGTTCGTGGACGTCCCGCCGAGCGCCACTGCCTTCGTGGCCCGGCTCCGGACGCGTCTCGGCCGCGAGGCCGAGCGGACGGTCCTGGTGAACGCGCGCGGGGTCCTCGCCGAGTCGGACGTCCACGTGGTCGAGCAGCTGGTCGCCGTTTCGAAGGCGGGCCGTCCGATCGAGAACCTCGTGAGGGAGGACTTCTCGGTGCGGGACGAGCGCGGTGAGTGCGAGGTGCGCGACGCCCGCCTCCTCCGCGACGCCCCGCTCGCGGTCGGCTTCGCGATCGACGTCTCGGTGTCGCTCCACCACACCGAGGCGCTGAAGCTCGCGACGGCGAACCAGTTCGTCGAGCACGGCCTCACCGACCGGGACACGGCCTTCCTCCTCGCGTTCGGGCCGCGGCCGGTGCAGGTGCTCGACTGGACCCGGTCGCGCCCGGCCCTCCGGAAGGGCATCCTGTCACTCGCCGACAACAGCGTGGCGGGGACCGCGCTCTACGAGGGGATCCAGCGCGCTCTCTACCGGTTCCAGGGGCAGCAGGGGGCGCGGGCGCTGATCCTGATCACCGACGGCCACGATTACGAGGGCGAGGTGACCGAGGAGGCCGCGCTCGCGTACGCCCGGGTCTCCGGCGTGAAGATCTACGCGCTCGGCCTCACGTCGAGCTACGAGAACGTCCGGAAGGTGAAGCGCCTGGACGCCGAGGGGGTCGAGCGGCTCGTCGAGGTGGGCCGCGAGACCATCCTCCAGCCGACGAACGAGGAGGTCCTGGGCCGCTTCACCGCCGCGACCGGGGGGAAGACGTACCTGGTGCGAAGGCCCCAGGACCTGCCGCGGATCTACGACGAGATCGACCGCGACATCAGGACCCAGTACCTGGTGTCGTTCGTGAGCTCGGCCAAGCGGCGGAACGCGTTCCACCCGGTGACGGTGAAGACGCGGCGCGGCACGGTGCAGACGGTGGCCGGCTTCTTCTACTGAGGGTCAGCCCTGGCGCAGGGCGTCGACCGGCGACAGGCGCACCGCGCGGAAGGCCGGCACCGCGCTCGCCACGACGACCACGGCGGCCAGAAGAACGGTCGATCCCACGAACGTCCAGGGGTCCGCGGGCGAGACGCCCACCAGGAGCCCACGCAGTCCGCGGGATGCGGCGATTCCGCCGAGGAGCCCCAGGATCAGCCCCGGCCCGGCCACGCGAGCGCTCTCGGCGACGACCAGACGCACCACGTCACCGTCCGTGGCCCCGAGAGCGCGGCGCACGCCCACCTCCCGCGTTCCCTGGGCGACGAAGAGGCTCGTCAGGGCGTACAGCCCGGCGGCCGCGAGGAGGAGTCCCGTGACCCCCAGCGCGAGGCCCGCGCGTCCGGCGAGCCTCTGCGGGAGGAGGGCGTTCCCGGCGAGCGTCCGCAACGACGTCACCGCCGGGGCCGGCAGGTCCGGCATCGAGGCGCGAAGGATCGCGTGGAGCCGCGGAGCGAACGCTTCCGCGCGCTCGGACGTCCTCACGAGGAGGCCGGTCGGCTGCGGGCCATCGGGAGAAGCCGCGGCGTGAAGCTCGGGTCGCGGCGCCTCCCAGAGGCGGCCGGTCCCCACGTCACGCGTGACGCCCACGACGGTGAGAGGCAGGCCGTCCTGCCAGACCGTCCGGCCGAGGGGCTCGGCGTCTCCGAAGAGCTTCCGGGCCAGGGACTCGCTGAGGAGGGCGGCGCGCCCGGCCTTTCGCTCGGCTCCGGTGTCCGCGATCGTGAGGGAGCGACCCCGGACGACCGGCACTCCGAGCGTCTCGAGAGATCCTTCCGAGATCGCGTTGACGTCGACCAGCGAGCCCCCCGTCTCGGGTCCCAGGGCGGACACCTCCGCCGTCGAGCGTCCCAGGCTGAACGGGATTCGCCGGACGAGGCCCGCGGACTCGACGCCCGGCAGCTCTCGGACACGCGCGAGGACGTTCCGGAGGAGGCGCGTGCGATCCGCGCCCGCACCGAGGAGCGACACGTTGAGGCGCGAAGCGAGGACGCGATCGACCTCCAGCCCGGGCCGCCCGGTCTCCGCCGTCGAGAGCGTGCGGAGGAGGAGCCCCGTCGCCACGAGCGCGGTCAGCGATCCCGCGATCTGCCCCGCGACGAGGAGGTCCCGGAGCCGATGGCTCGAGGTGGCGACTCGGGCGCCGGAAGAGAGGCTCTCCCCGAAGGCTCCCGACGCCAGCACGCGGACGCAGGCGAGCCCGGTCGCCACGGTGAGCGCCGCCGTGAAGGCGAGGATCCTCGGGTCGGGCTCGATCGGGAGGCGGAGGCCCGGTCCGAGCCCCGGGAGCGCGATCGTTCCGAGGAGACGCGCCAGCACGAAGGAAACGATCACCCCGAGCCCCCCCGCGAGGGCGAACGGGAGCGCGGCCTCGCCGAGGAGCGCGGCCGTGAGGCGGGAGCGGGTCGCCCCGAGAGCGGTCCGGATCGCCATCTCGTGGCGGCGGGCCGAGGCCTGCGCGAGGAGGACCGCCGCGGCGTTCGAGGAGGCGACGAGGTGGAGGAGCACCGCGAGGGCCACGAGGAGGCCGGAGACGAGGAGCGCGCCGCCGCGTAGCTCGTGATCGATCCCGGTCGCCGGGAGCACCCGGATCCCGGACGGACGCCGCGTTCCGGCGTGCTCCCTCGCGAGTCCGGCGAGCTCGTCCCGCGCGGCGGGTGGGGAGGTGCCGGGGTGGAGGCGGCCCACCAGCTCGAGCCAGCGCGAGTCGCGCGATGCCAGCGACTCCCCGGTGACCCGGGGTGCCGAGCGGAGCGGCAGCCAGACGTCCAGCGGGAAGCCGATGAAGGTGCCGGCGAAGCCGGGCTCCGCCACACCGACCACGGTGGCGGGCTGCCCGTTGATCCGCACGGCGCGCCCCAGGACGCCGGGGTCCCCGCCGAACCGTCGGGTGAAGAGCGCGTGCGAGAGGACCACGGGGACCGCGCCGCCGGCGTCGTCGGCCATCGCGAGGCGGCCCAGCGCGGGCCGCGCGCCGAGCACCTCGAAGAAGCCGTCGGACACGAGCTGGCCCTCCGTCACCTCGGCGGAGCCTCCCGAGTTGAGGGCCAGGAGCCGCCCGTGGAAGGCCGCCACGGAAGTCGAGCGCGCGCGACGGAGATCCTCGAAGGCGGGGTAGGAGAAGCCGCCGAGCGTTCCGGTCCTCCGGTCCGTGGTGTGGATCTCCAGGAGCTCGTGGGCCTTCGCGACCCCGGCGAGGGGCCGCAGGAAGAGCGCGTCGACGAGGGCCACCGACGTCGTCGTGACCCCGAGGCCGACGCCGAGCGAGGCGACGAGCACGATCGTCTGGAGAGGCCTCCGGGCGAGACGACGGAGAGCGCCGCGCGGTGTCATGCGCGACCGCCAGCGAATCCCGTGCCGTCGGCGCGGGCCTCGCGGCGGCGCGAATCGTCCCGCGAGCGGAACCGGCGCGTCCCAGGTGCGGACGCGCGATCAGCCGGCGGCCACGGGCTCGACCGTCACACGCACACCGCTGAACGCGGCGTTCCCGGTCAGGGCGTCCACCTCCTGGTCATCGGTCAGGTCGTTGACGCTGGCGCCGGGGTGCGCCGCCGCGACCGCGAGGTCCACGCCGGGGCGGCCGTGGCCATAGCCGTGCGGCAGGCTGACGACGCCCGGCATCACCTCGTCACTCACCGCGACCGGCACGCGGACGCTCCCGACGCGCGAGGTGACGTCCACGAGGTCGCCGTCGGCGAGAGCGCGCGCGGCGGCGTCGTCGGGGTGGATCGCCAGGGTGCAGCGGTCCTTGCCCCGCATCAGGCGCGGCGCGTTGTGCATCCACGAGTTGTTGTCGCGCATTCCGCGGCGGCCGATCAGGGAGAGCGTGCCGTCTGCGTGCCCGGTGCCCTCGCCGGAGAAGGCCGCGAGGAGGCGCGGGACGTCGGCCACGAAGGCGGCCGGCGCGAGGACCAGCCTCTTCCCCTTCGTCGCCAGGCGGTCCGGCAGGCACGGCTCGAGCGGCCCGAGATCGAGGCCGTGCGGCGCGCGCGCGAGGTCCTTCATCGTCAGGCCGTACGGCCCGAGGCGCAGTCCCGCGTCGAGGACCCCCTCGGGCCCGATCCGCATCAGGAGCCGGTGGAGGGCCTCCTCGCGGAGGCGCCGCCCGCGCGCGAGCCGCTCGAGCCGGATGCGGAGCTCGAGGGCGATCTGCCAATCGTGCCTGCTGCCCGGAGGCGGGTCGAAGAGCGGCGGCGAGTAGCGCGCCGTGTTCCGCACCGCGAGGACGTGGAACGCCAGGTCGTAGTGCCCGCGCTCGAGGGGGGAGACCGGCGGCAGGATCAACGTCGCGTGTCGCGTCGTCTCGTTGACGTACGGATCGATCGCCACCATGAACTCGAGCGAAGCGAGCGCCCGGTCGAGCTGCCCGCCGTTCGGCGTCGAGAGGACGGGGTTGCCCGCGAACGTCAGGAGCCCGCGCACCTGGCCTGGCCCGGGTGTCAGGATCTCCTCGGCAAGCGCGACGACCGGCAGCTCGCCGCCGAACTCCGGCAGGCCGCGCACGCGGCTGAGGTGGCGCCCGAAGCCCCCGGGGCTCGACGTGAGCCCGCGCGGCCCGCCGACGACGTCGAACGCGGGGCGGGTGAGCATCGCGCCGCCCGCGCGGTCGAGGTTGCCGGTGACGGCGTTGATCGCGTTGAGGAGCCAGGCGCAGAGCCCGCCGAACGGCTGGGTGGAGAGCCCGACGCGGCCGTACGCCACGGCCGAGGGCGCGGCGTGGAAGTCGCGCGCCAGGCGACGGACGGTCTCCGCCGCGATCCCGGTGTGCGGGGCGCTCCGCTCCGGCGGGACGTCGTCCGCGACGGCGCGGAGCGCGTCCAGCCCGTCGGCGAAGCCCTCCAGGTGACGCAGGCGCGGGCCGAGGGCGAGCAGCTCGTGGAGGAGCGAGAGGAGGAAGAGCGCGTCGGCGCCGGGCCGGATGAAGTGGTGCTCGTCCGCGACGCGCGCCGTCTCCGTGCGCCGCGGGTCGACGACCACGACCCTCCCGCCCCGCTTCCGGAGCGCGGCGAGACGCCGGTCCATCCCGGGCGCCGACATGAGGCTCCCGCCCGACACCACGGGGTTGGCGCCCAGGACCAGGAAGTGGTCGGTGCGGTCGACGTCGGGGATCGGGATGAGCATCCGGTGCCCGAGCATCAGGAGCGCGGCGACGTGGCTCGGGAGCTGGTCGACGGAGGTGGCGGAGAAGCCGTTGCGCGTCCTCAGCGTCTTCAGCAGCAGCGGCCCGAGCATCAGCGCGCCCGTGTTGTGCACCGACGGGTTGCCCAGGTACGTCGCGACGGCGTCGGCCCCCCGCACGGCCTGGATCCGGTGGAGGCCGCGCGCCGCCTCGTCCAGCGCCTCGTCCCAGCCGATCTCGTCCCACCCCGACGCCGTCCGCCGCACCGGCCGGCGGAGGCGGTCGGGATCCTCGTGGAGGTCCTTCAGCGCGACCCCCTTCGGGCAGAGGTGCCCGCCGCTGAACGGGTCGTCCGGGTCCCCCTCGATCGAGGCGATCCGGCCGTCCTCGACCTCGATCGCGAGGCCGCACATCGCCTCGCACAGGTTGCAGGTGCGGAAGTGGGTGGTCACGGCGAGGGAGTCTAGTAGCCTCGCACGCGTCTTGAAGTCGGCCGTCTACACGCGCTTCGGCGGGCTCGACGCGCTCGAGATCCACGACGTCCCCGAGCCGGCGCCGGGGCGCGGCGAGGTGCTCGTGGCGGTGCGCGCCGCCGGCGTGAACCCGAAAGACGTCCTCGTCCGGAAGGGGAAGTTCCGCGCGATGACCGGGACGAGATTCCCGCAACGTCTCGGGTACGACTGGGCGGGCGAGGTGGTCGGCGTCGGGCCCGGCGTGACGGAGGCCGCGCCGGGCGACCGGCTCTTCGGGATGGTGGACAGCTGGAAGGCGGGTGCCTGCGCGGAGCGCGTGGTCGTGAAGCCCGGCGCGTGCGCGCCGGTGCCGGAGTCGCTGTCGTTCGAGGAGGCGGCTTCGCTGCCGCTCTCGTCCCAGACCGCGCTGCAGGCGCTCCGGGACCTGGGGCGTGTGAGGCCCGGCGCGGAGGTGCTGGTGAACGGGGCCTCGGGAGGCGTCGGGACGCTCGCGGTCCAGATCGCCAAGGCGCTCGGTGCGCGGGTCACCGCCGCCTCGAGCGCGGCGAACCACGAGCTCGTCCGGTCCCTCGGGGCGGACGCGGTCGTCGACTACCGGGCCGTCGACCCTCTCGCCGCACGGGACGCCTTCGACGTGATCTTCGACGTCTTCGGGAACCGGCGCTGGGATCAGGCGAAGGGGGCCCTTCGAGCGGGCGGCACGTACGTGACCACGGTGCCGTCTCCCCGCATCGTGATCGACTCGCTCCGCTCGCTCCTGGGCCGGCGCCGGGCGCGCCTCGTCGTGGTCCGCTCCCGAAGGAGCGATCTCCTCGCGATCGCGCGGCTGGTCGAGGAGGGGCGCCTCCGCCCGGTCGTCGAGAAGGTCCTCCCGCTCGCGCGGATCTCCGAGGCGCACGCGCACCTGGAGACGAAGCGCGCCCGGGGGAAGGTCGTCCTCGTCCCCTGAGCCCGGACCCGGATATGATCGGCAAACAAAGCGCAAAGGAAGGCCCGTGAGCGACTTCAAGTCCGTCCCCGACATGTTCCTCAGCCGCGTCAAGTCCACCCCGGACGCCCTGGCGTTCCTCTACCCGGTCGGCGCCGACTGGAAGCGTCTCACCTGGCGCGAGACGAGCGACCGCGTCAGGGCGATCGGCAACGGCCTCCTGGCGCTCGGCCTCTCGCCGGAGCAGCGCGTCGCGATCCTGGCGTCGACGCGGATCGAGTGGATGCTGGCCGACTTCGGGATCCTCTGCGCCGGCGGCGCGACGACGACGATCTACCCGGCGAACACCGCGGACGAGTGCGCCTACATCCTCAAGGACTGCGAGGCGACGTTCCTCTTCGTCGAGGACCAGGCCCAGCTCGCGAAGGTCGCCAGCAAGCGCGCCGAGCTGCCCGGGGTGAAGAACGTCATCGTGTTCGACGGCGGCGGCGGGCACGACGGCTGGGCGATCGCCCTGGCCGACCTGGAGGCGAAGGGCCAGGCGTACGGTGCGGCGAACCCCGGCGCGTTCGACGCCGCGGCGGCGGGCCCGGGCCTCGACACGCTCGCCACGCTCATCTACACGTCGGGCACGACGGGCAAGCCGAAGGGCGTCGAGCTGACGCACGGCTGCTGGGTGTACGAGGGCGAAGCCGTCGACAAGCTGAAGATCCTGTCGCCGGACGACCTCCAGTTCTTCTGGCTGCCGCTCGCGCACGTCTTCGGCAAGGTGATCGGCGCCGCGCAGCTGCGGGTCGGCTTCCCCACCGCGGTGGACGGGCGGGTCGACAAGCTCGTCGAGAACCTGAAGGCGATCAAGCCGACGTTCGTCTGCGCCGTGCCCCGCATCTTCGAGAAGGTCTACAACAAGGTCCTGGGCCAGGCGCAGGAGGCCGGCGGCCTGAAGTACAAGATCTTCCGCTGGGCGATCGGTGTCGGGAAGGAGGCCTCGGCGATCCGGCAGGCCGGAGGCACCCCGGCCGGCCTCCTGGGTCTCCAGCTCGGGATCGCCGATGCGCTCGTCTTCAAGAAGGTGCGAGCGACGTTCGGCGGCCGGCTCCGCTTCTTCATTTCCGGGAGCGCGCCGCTCTCCAAGGAGATCGCGGAGTTCTTCGACTCCATGGGCCTGACGATCCTGGAGGGATACGGCCTCACCGAGTCGAGCGCGGGGACGTTCCTGAACCTCCCGAACGCCTGCAAGTTCGGTACGGTGGGGCGGCCGCTCCCGGGCACCCAGGTGAAGATCGCGCCGGACGGCGAGATCCTGATCAAGGGCGGCGGCCTGATGCGGCGCTATCACGGCCTCCCGGAAGCCACGGCGGAGATGCTCGACGAGGACGGCTGGCTTCACACGGGTGACATCGGCGAGCTGGACTCCGACGGCTTCCTGAAGATCACCGACCGGAAGAAGGACCTGATCAAGACCTCGGGCGGCAAGTACGTGGCTCCCCAGCACCTGGAGGGCCAGCTCGTCCTGCGCTGCCGGTACATCGCCCAGGCGGTCGTGCACGGCAACAACCGGAACTTCTGCTCGGCGCTCATCACCATCTCGGAGATGGAGATCCGGCCGTGGGCCCGCGAGGCCGGGCTCGGGGACATGCCGCTCGACAAGCTCGCCACGCACGAGAAGGTCCGCGCCATGATCGAGTCGGTCATCAACGACCTGAACGCCTCGCTCGCCAAGCACGAGACGATCAAGCGGTTCGCGATCCTGCCCAGCGAGTTCAGCGTCGAGAGCGGTGAGCTGACCCCGAGCCTGAAGCTGAAGCGGAAGGTCGTCGAGCAGCGCTACTCGACGGTCCTCGAGACGTTCTACGAGGGCTCCCTGCGGGAGATGTGAGTCGTCGCTGCCCCGTCAGAGGGGGCGGTCGTCCTCGTACAGGAGCTTGAGCAGGTCGAGCGACGTCACGATCCCGACGAGGTTCGCCCCGCGCGTGACGAAGAGCCGGTGGATGCGGCCCGAGACCATGGTCCGGGCCAGCTCCGCGACCGTCAGGTCCTCGGGGACGGTGAAGACGGCCGGCGTCATGATGTCGCGCACGAGCCGTCCCGAGTGGCGGAGGCGCAGCTGGCTCAGGTCCTCCGGGTTCAGGAACCGCCTCCAGCCGGAGGCCGCGGGGATCTCGTCGGTGGCGTCGCTCCCGCCGCCCTCCGTCCGGTCCTCCATGAAATCGGTGACCGAGACCACGCCGAGCACCTTCCCCTTGCCGTCCACGACGGGTGCCCCGGAGATGTCGTGCTCGACGAGGACGGCCGCCGCCTCGTCCAGCGACTGCTCCTCCTGCAGGGTGATGACCTCCCGGTTCATGACGTCCTTGGCGACCGCGGCGTGAGAGGCGTGGGTTGCGTACATGAGGGCCCCCTTTCCCGGGAGATGTGGCCGCGGGGCGACGCGGTCAACGGTGCAGATGCCTCAGTGACGCGGAGACTCGCGTCCCGCGATCCGTTGCAGGAGCTCCCCGGCGCGCGGACGGGGCTCGATCTGACCGAGGTCGGAGAGGCTGATGACCCCGACGCAGCGTCCGTCCGAGTCCACCACGGGGAGGCGCGACTTCCGCCCCTCGATCATCTTCTCCTCGGCGAGCCAGAGCTCCTCGTCGGGGCGGCAGACGACGGGGTCCTTCGTCATGACGGCCCGGATCGGGGTGGCACCGGGCTTCTCCTCGGCGAGGACGCGGATCACGAGGTCGCGGTCGGTGACGACGCCCACCACGCGGTCCTCCCGGTCGGCGACGGGCAGGAACCCGACCCTCCAGCTCTTCATCAGGAACGCGCCCCGATGGACGGATTCGTTCTCCCGGCACTGGACCACGTTCGGCTTCATCACGTCGCGGCAGCGCATCTCGGCCTCCTCGCCTTCGTGGAAGAGACGTGCGGTCGGAACGGCGCGCCGTCCATGATGCAATCGCATCACGGGCACGGAATCGGCGTTCCGGGCCCCCACGGGAGGTGACAGACTCGACACCGAGGTGGGAGCCATGCGTTCGACGCGCGCCGTGGTGCGCCCTCCGGGCTCGACTTTCGCGGCGGGGCTCACCACCGTGAGCCTCGGGACGCCGGATCTTTCCCAGGCGCTCGGCCAGCACGAGGCGTACGTCCGTACGCTGGAGAGGTGCGGCCTGGCCGTGACCCGGCTCCCGGCCGACGCGGCGCACCCCGATTCGACGTTCGTCGAGGACACCGCCGTCCTGGTACCGGAGGGGGCGATCCTGACACGGCCCGGAGCGCCGAGCCGCGAGGGCGAGGTGGCCTCGATCCGGGCGGCCCTGTCCGGGCTCCTGCCGGCGCTCGGCGAGATCGTCCCGCCCGGCACGCTCGACGGGGGCGACGTCTGCGAGGCGGGGCGCCACTTCCTGATCGGGCTGTCGCACCGCACCAACGAGGAGGGGGCTCGCCAGCTGGCTTCGATCCTCTCTCGCCACGGCTACACGTCGGCCGTCGTCGACATCCGGACGATCGCCGGGATCCTCCACCTCAAGAGCGGTGCCTCGTACCTGGGCGGCGGCCGGCTGCTGGTGATCGACGAGCTGCACGGGCATCCGGCGTTCCACGCCTTCGACCGCCTCGTCGTCCCGGACGGCGAGGAGTACGCCGCCAACGCGATCCGCGTGAACGACCACGTGGTCCTGCCGGCGGGCTTCCCCCGTGTGGCGGCGCTCGTCCAGCTCTCCGGCACGCCCGTGCTGACGGTGGGGATGAGCGAGTTCAGGAAAATGGACGGCGGGCCGAGCTGCCTCTCGCTGCGGTTCTGATCCCCGGTAGCGAGTTCTTAAGGTTCCGAAAGGCACCTCTTAGGAGGCGCGAACGCGGTCCGGGGGGCATCTTTCGGGCGGAGGAAGTCATGGAACGCATCCGCCGCATCTCCCACGACCTCGTCATGATCTCGGAAGAGCACCCGGTTCCGGGGATGGGCGTCCTGCCGATCAGCTCGTTCCTGATCCTGGGCCGCCAGCCGATCCTGATCGACATGGGCGCCGTCGCCACCCGCGAGACGTTCCTCGCGGCGCTCCGCAGCGTCATCGACCCCGCGGACCTCGCCTGGCTGGTCCTGACGCACCCGGACGCCGATCACGCCGGCGCCCTTCCCGACCTGCTGTCCGCCGCGCCGAAGGCGCGCCTCGTCGTCAACTGGATCTCCACCGGGAAGCTGTCCGCGTCGATGCTGCCGCCGCTCCCGCGTCTCCAGTGGGTGAACCACGGCGAGTCGCTCGTGGCCGGGGACCGCGTTCTCCACGTTCTGCGCCCGCCGATGTACGACTGCCCGTCCACGCTGACGGTGCTCGATTCCAGGAGCCGGGCCCTCTTCTCGTCCGACGCGTTCGGCGCGTTCGTGCCCCGCAACGCCGAGCGTTTCGACGCGCTGACGCCGGAGGAGCGCTCGGCGTCGCTGGAAGGGATGTCGGGCTTCTGCCGCACGAACTCCCCGTGGCTCGCCGACGTGAGCCCCGCGAGCTACGGCGGAGCCCTCAAGTCGTACGCCGACCTCGAGCCGGAGTGGCTCCTCTCGAGCCACTTCCCGCCGGTCGCCAAGGACGACGTCCCGTCCGTGATGGCTCGCGCCGCGCGCTTTCCGGAGGAGGGGCGCGTCCCGCTGCCGGGGCAGAAGGCGCTCGACGCGGCGCTCGCCGCGATGGGCGTGGCCGCCTAGTCGAAGAGCACGGCCCGCATCGAGAGAGATGCCAGGTCGAAGCCGGTGACCGGGAAGCGGACGGCGCCCCGGTCGCCGGCGGCCCCTGCGGCGTAGAGCAGCGGCAGGTAGTGATCGACGGTCGGGTGGCACCTCCGGCCCACGTCCGTCGTGACGGCACGGGCCAGGAAGTCGCCGTCGTGCGCCTCGCAGGCGCGGGCGACGTCCGCGTCGAACCGGCTCGCCCACTCCGGTGTCGCGGTCTCGCCGGACTGCAGGCTGCCGAACGCATGTCGGAGGTTGTGGGTGACGTTCCCGCTCCCCATCACGAGGACGCCCTCGTCGCGGAGCGGCGCGAGCGCGCGCCCCAGGGCCAGGTGCTCCGCGGGCGGGAGGCGCGCGTCCAGGCTGAGCTGCACGACCGGGACGTCGGCAGCCGGGAACACGTGGAGGAGGACCGACCACGTGCCGTGGTCGAGCCCCCAGTCGGTACGGACCGACGCGCGCTCCGCGCCCAGGAGCGCGACCACCCGGTCGGCGAGGTCGGGATCGCCCGCCGCCGGGTAGGCGATCTCGTAGAGGGGCGCCGGGAAGCCGCCGAAGTCGTGGATCGTCTCCGGCCGTGCGTTGCCGGTGACGTACGTCCCGTGCACGTACCAGTGTGCGGAGACGGCGAGGATCGCGCGGGGCCGCGGGACGAGGGCTCCGAGGGAACGGAAGCCACGGCTCCAGACGTTGTCCTCGAGCGCGTTCATCGGGGAGCCGTGGCCGGCGAAGAGGACGGGCATGCGCGGCGAAGGCGGGTCGCTCACGGTTCCAGGTTACCGCTCGTGGCACCATCCCCGAGGAGGATCGCCATGGCCGCGCGTCGAGCCCCGTCCGAGCCGTTCGACCTCGCCGACGCCCTCGTGGGGGCGCTCGCGACGAGTAGCCGGATCAATCACTACCTCCTCGAGAGCGTGCCCGAGCCAGCCTGGCGCGCCGAGCCGCCCGGCGGCAAGGGCCGCACGATCGCGGCGATCGCGGCGCACGTCCACAACGTGCGGGTGATGTGGATCAAGGTCTCGGGCAAGGCGTCCGGCTTGAAGGTTCCGGAGCAGGCGAAGAAGGAGACCGTCACGCCCTCCGAGGTCGTCGCGCTGCTGAAGGAGAGCGACGCCGCGGTGGAGCGGCTCGTGAGGGAATCGATCGCCTCCGGCGGGCGGATCCACGACTTCCGGCCGAACGTGGCGAGCTTCGTCGGCTACGTGATCTCCCACGACTCGCACCACCGCGGGCAGATCGCGCTCCTCGCCCGGCAGGTGGGGCATCCGCTGCCGAAGACCGTCGGGTTCGGGATGTGGGAGTGGGGGAAGAGGTAGCCCGGCCCGGCGGGGCCGTGCCCCTCACGTTCCAGGCGCGCGACGGCTGGACGCTGACCGGGGACCTGGCGGCGCCTCCGGTCGAGCCGTGGGCCGTGGCGCTCCTCGCGCCGGCGATGGGAGTGGCGCGCCGCTTCTACCGGCCGCTCGCGGAGCATCTCGCGGGGTGCGGGGTCGCCGCGCTGGTGCCCGACTACCGCGGGATGGGGGATTCCCGTCGGGGCCCGGCCGGCGCGCCGGAGATCGACCTCGTGAGCTGGGGCGAGCGGGACCTCCCGGCCGCGATGGAGACCCTCGCGGCGCGCTGGCCCGGCGTGCCGCGGGTCTGGATCGGGCACAGCGTGGGCGGCCAGCTCCTCGGGCTGTACGACGGGCCCGAGGTCTCGGCGGCGCTCCTCGTGGCGAGCCAGAGCGGGCACTGGCGGCACTGGGACGGAGCGAAGAGGCTCGGCATGGCGTTCCTCTGGCACGCCGGCATCCCGCTCCTGACCACGGTGTTCGGGCGCCTGCCGATGAGGCTTCTGGGTCAAGGCGAGGACGTTCCGCGCGGTGCGGCGCGCGAGTGGGCGCGCTGGGGCCGGCACCGCGACTACATCCTGTCCGAGGCGCGCCCGCGGGGCGGGCTCCACTTCGCGCGCTACGCCGGGGCGCTCCGTTCCTACGCCATCCTCGACGACGCGTACGCCCCGCGGCGCGCGGTCGAGGCCCTGGCCGCGGGCTTCACCGCCACGTCGCCCGAGGTGCGCGCGGTCTCGCCACGCGACCTCGGGCTCCGCGCGATCGGGCACTTCGGCTTCTTCCGCCCCGCGGTCGGAAGGGCGCTCTGGGAGGAGTCGGTCGGCTGGCTCCGCGCGGCGGTGAGCCGTCCCGGCTGACCTCTACGGCATCTCGGTGCCGTAGAAGACCCTCTCGAACCACGGCTTCCAGTCCTTCTTGGTCACGAAGCCCGCGAGACCGACGAAGTCGTCGGTGGTGACCGCCTGCTTCTTCTCGAAGCTCCTGAGGAAGGACCGGAGCACCGTGAAGAAGGCGTCGTCGCCGACCTGTTCGCGCATCGACTGGAGCACGGTCGCCCCCTTCCAGTAGACGAGGAAGGCGCGGTCGCGCGGGACGTCGTCGTCACCGGACGTGGAGATCTTCGAGGCCAGGTCGTTGGCGAAGGAGATCGGGGCCACCTTGGTGGCCTCCTTGGCCCGGTCGCGCCAGATGTTGTGGAGCCGCTTGGCCTCGCTCTTGTCCTTGAGCACCTCGATCGCGTAGCTCGAGGCCGCCTCCGAGAACGACTCCTCGATCCACTGGTCGCCCTCGGTGGCGCCGTGCACGACGTAGCCGAAGTACGAGTGGGCCATCTCGTGGGCCAGGCGCTGGTTGATCCCCTGGGAGAAGTAGCCGGCGAAGTCCTCCGGGTTGAGGTTGCTCACCCCGAACGCCTCCTTGGTGATCCGCATCATTCCGGGCGGCGCCTGGCCGAAGCCGTAGGAGTTGATCTCGATGATCGTGTACTCCTTCCACGGGAACGGCCCGAGGAGCTGCCCGTAGAACGAGCGGAACTTGTGGAAGAGACCGATGAGCGTCTTGCCCGACGTCTCCTTCGGGAGGCCGTAGCTCGCGATCCGGCACGTCACGCCGTCCTCGGTCTGCTCCTGCACCGTGTACTTCCCGGCCAGGATCGTCACGAACGGGACGGGCCTCTCGAGCTTCGTCTCGAGGAGGTTGAACGCCCCCTCCTCGGCGCGCCGCACCGTGTCGCCCGAGGCGAAGGCGAGGAACGGCTTCCTCGTCCGCACGACCGCGTGGAACGTGTGCTGCGCGCCGGTCCTCACCGCGAGCGGCTGGGGATACCAGCCCGCGGCGAGCCCCAGCTCCCAGTAGTTGTCGCCGCCGGCGCGGTCGAAATACGGCGCCTCGTACTCGAAGCGGAGCTTCAGTCGCTTGCCGGGCGTGGTGGGGGCCGGGAGGTAGACGGTGAGGAGGCCCCGGTCGTACGAGAACGGGACCGCGGCGCCGCCGTCGACCGAGACCGAGGTGACGCGCGTCGAGCGCACCTTGAAGGCCTTCTGGCTCAGGCTGTCGGAGTCGAGCTCGAAAGCGAGCACCGCCGACGGCCTCGTCGGCTCCAGCGTCTCCTCGACGGCCAGCGTGCCCCAGGGCGTCTCGCCCTCGCGGACGTCGACGTCGAGGTGGACGAGGCGGGCGGCGGGCTTCGGCGGGGCGCGCCGGCCGCGGCCGATCGGCTGGTGGGCGATCACGCGGACGAAGCGCCAGTCGGGGAAGCCCATCGGGAGCCCGGAGGGCCGGTCGGAGACGCCCAGCGTCTCCTCGCCGTCGAACAGGTCGTCGAAGACGTGGAGGACGTCGCCGGGCGGGCCGAGCTTGGCCCCGAAGAAGCGCGCGCCGCTCGTCTCCGCGCCCGGCAGGGCCAGCTCGAACGCGGGGAAGCGGTGCTGGTCGCTCCGCTTCCTCGCCTCGTCGAAGCCCGCGGTCGGCTTGCCCGGCGCCGCCGCCGGGGCCGGCCAGTCGGGTGCCATCGTCTTCGTGAAGACGAGGGTCGCCTCCCGGAACGCCGCGCGGAGGACGTTCCCGTCGGCCACGTCGACGCCGCCGACGTGCTTCGCGTTTCGCGCGAAGACCGGAGCGGCGGCAGGGTCGTCGCCCTTCCAGGTGAGGGAGCCTTCGCCTGCGAAGTAGAGGCCGACCGGCTTGCCGTCCGCCGAGGCGATCTCCCAGAACGTCCCGGTCCTGAACGCGTACGTCCCGCCACCCACGGTCAGCGTCTTCCCGTCGGCGGGGAGCGCTCGTCCGGAGAGCGTCGCCTTCCGGTACGGCGCCGCGGGATCGGCCGGGGCCGTGACGGTCGCGGCGGCTTCGGCCCGGGGCACGGGGGCCGGCTCCTGGGCCGGGAGGAGACCGGAGAAAGGAAGCAGCGAGAGGACGAGAGAGAGGCTCGGGCGCATGCCCCGACCCTAGACGACCGGGCTCCGGTCTGTAAAGTCGGGCGTCAAGGAGGCCCCATGAACCGCACGCTGCTCTCCGTTCTCCTCGTCGCGCTGGCGAGTCCGCTCCAGGGCGCGGAGCCGATCACTCCGGCGTCCGCCGAGGACGCGATGAGGAAGGCCGATCTCGCGATGGGCCAGGCCGTGGCCGCTCGCGACGCGGCGCGCTTCGCGTCGTTCCTGGCCGACGACCTCGTCACGTTCCCGCGCGGCGAGCTGGCTCGAGGGAAAGACGCGATGGTGAAGGCGTGGGCGCCGTTCCTGGCGGCCGGCGGGCCGACGATCACCTGGGCGCCCGTCGAGGCCCACGCCGCCGCGTCGGCCGACCAGGGCTACACCGTCGGCGACTTCGAGATCCGGAGCCTCGACAAGGACGGGAAGCCGTCGGTGGCCCGCGGGCACTACGTCACGATCTGGCGCCGCCACGCCGACGGCTCCTGGCGCGCCGCCGTCGACATCGGGACGAACCCGAGCCCGGTGCCGGCCGCGAAGCCGGCGCCCTGATGTGTCTCCTGATCCTGGCGTACGAGGCCGCGCCCGGCGCGCGGCTCGTCGTCGCCGCGAACCGGGACGAATTCCACGCGCGCCCGACCGCGCCGGCGGCGTTCTGGCCGGAG
>CAYLNK010000047.1:0-28865 GCA_964384675.1 uncultured Holophagales bacterium
GACCGTGGTCGCGGACGGGTGTATCGGAGCGCGCGGACCTGCTGGGGGCCGTCGCCGCGAGGATCGCCGAGCGGGCGGACGAGCTGGCCCAGATCGAGTCGCTCGACACCGGCAAGCCGGTGAGCCTGGCCCGCACCATGGACGTGCCTCGGGCGATCCTGAATTTCCGCTTCTTCGCGGGAGCGGTGCGGCACGACGAGACGGCGTGCCACCCGATGGACTCGGCGGCGCTCAACTACACGCTCCGCCGTCCGGTCGGCGTCGCCGCGCTGATCACGCCGTGGAACCTGCCGCTCTACCTCCTGTCGTGGAAGGCGGCGCCCGCGATCGCCATGGGGAACACCGTGGTCGCCAAGCCGAGCGAGCTGACGCCGCTCACCGCCGGGCTCCTGGCCGACATCTTCGGAGAGGTGGGGGCGCCCCCCGGCGTCTTCAACCTCGTGCACGGCACCGGGCCGGAAGCGGGCCAGCCGCTCACCGAGCATCCGGACGTGGCCGCGGTTTCCTTCACCGGCGGCACGGCGACGGGGGCGCGGGTGGCGGCGGCCGCGGCGCCCCGCTTCAAGAAGCTGTCGCTCGAGCTGGGCGGGAAGAACCCCACCATCGTCTTCGCCGACGCGGACGTCGAGACCGCGGTGGAGGGCGCCGTGCGCGCCGGCTTCACCAACCAGGGTCAGGTCTGCCTTTGCGGCTCGCGCCTCCTCGTGGAGCGGCGGATCTTCGACGACTTCGTCGAGGCGTTCGTCGCGCGCGTCCGGAGGATGCGGGTCGGCCCGCCGTCCGACCCCGCGACGGAGCTCGGCGCGCTCATCTCCGAGGCGCACCGCGGGAAGGTGGAGAGCTACCTCCGGCTCGCGCGCGAGGAGGGGGGGACGATCCTCTGCGGCGGCGACCGGCCCGATCTCCCCGCGCCGTTCGACCGCGGCGCGTTCCTCACCCCGGCCGTGATCGCGGGGCTCGCGCCGTCGTGCCGGACCGCGACGGAGGAGATCTTCGGGCCCGTCGTGACCGTCCATCCGTTCGACTCGGAGGAGGAGGCGGTCGCGATCGCCAACGGAGTGAGGTATGGCCTCTCGGCCTCGGTCTTCACCCGCGACGTGTCGCGGGCCCATCGCGTCTCGGCGCGGCTCGAGTGCGGGATGGTGTGGGTGAACACGTGGCTCCTCCGCGACCTGCGCGTGCCGTTCGGTGGCGTCAAGGAGAGCGGTGTCGGACGCGAGGGGGGCCGCCACTCGCTGGAGTTCTTCAGCGAGCCGAAGAACGTCTGCGTGAAGCTGTGACGAGATGGGAGCCCCCGTCGGTATCCTCCCGGACGTGAGCAAGCTCAGCCGACTCAAGGCGAGCGGGTTTCGATCGATCCGGGAGCTCGATCTGGAGATTGGTGCTCTCAACGTTCTCGTCGGCGCGAACGGTGCCGGAAAGTCTCGTCGCCCTCTTTCGTTTTCTCAACGAGCTGGCTGCGGAGCGTCTTCAGGTGGCGATCGAGACAGCGGGCGGCGCGAACGCCCTGCTGCATTTCGGCCGCCGAAGGACGGCAGGTCTTTCCATCGAGCTGACGCTCGGCATGACCGACTACCGCTGCGTTCTGGTTCCTACGGACCAGGATTCGCTGGTGATCTCTTCCGAGGAGTGCCGGACCCGGCTCTACGGCAAGGAGCATGCTCATGTCGAAGGCCCGTGGTCGGGTCGCGAATCGAGGCTCGCGGGCGCCGGTCGAATCGCGCAGGATGTGCAAGCGCAGCTATCGAGCTGGAGGACCTACCACTTCCACGACACGAGCGCGGCAGCCGGCCTGAAGCAGCACGTGAGCATCGACGACAACGCCCGCCTTCGACCCGACGGCTCGAACCTCGCGGCGTTCCTCCTCATGCTCCGGGACGCACACCCGCAGCACTACCGGAACATTCGGGACACGGTCCGGCTCGTGGCCCCCTTCCTGAAGGACTTCACGTTGCGCCCGTCCCCGCGGAACCCCGCGCAGAGACCAGCGCTTCGAACTCGTGGACGATCAGGTTCGGCGCGAGTCGCCCATCCCCGATGTCGGCGGCGAATGCTCGCTCGAGATACTCCGCCTTCTCGCAGCCACGGAGTCGATCCGAGGTCGAGACTCCTGGAAAATCGCTGCCGCGGCGGAGGCCGTGGACTCGGTCTTCCCGGGCCGCCAGGCTGGCCCCGACGTCCAGGCGATTCGGGACGGATACCGCTCGCCAGAGGAAATCGACGACGGACCCGACACGCATCCGTCCGGCCGATTGCGTGCCCTCATTCCGGAATACGACAAGGTGCGTGACGGCTCGCTGGTGACCCAGCGGATCGGGCTCTCGAGGCTACGTTCGGAGTGTCCGCACTTCGGGGACTGGCTGACCCGGCTGGAGCGGCTGACCCATGGATACGGGGAAGGGGCCTGGAAATGAGTCGCGTCGTGGACGACGGTCTCCTCCTGGGCGCCGACGGGCTGCGCCGCTGCTTCTGGTGCGGCGACGACGAGCAGATGTCGGCGTACCACGACACCGAGTGGGGCTTCCCGGTCACCGACGACCGGCGTCTCTTCGAGAAGATCTGCCTGGAGGGCTTCCAGTCGGGGCTCAGCTGGCGCACGATCCTCCGGAAGAGGGAGGCGTTCCGCGCGGCGTTCGACGGCTTCGACGTCGAGAAGGTGGCCCGCTATGGCGCGAGGAAGGTCGAGGCTCTCCTCGGGGACGCCGGCATCGTCCGGCACCGCGGGAAGATCGAGTCGACCATCAACAACGCGAAGCGGATGTCGGCGCTCCTCGAGGAGCACGGCTCCTTCTCGGCCTACGTCTGGCGCTTCGAGCCGCACCCGAAGACGCGACCCGGGCGGATGACGAGGCAGGTCCTCTCCGCGATGCCGACGACGCCGGAGTCGACCGCGCTCTCGAAGGACCTCAAGAAGCGCGGCTTCACGTTCGTGGGCCCCACCACCGTCTACGCGTTCATGCAGGCGATGGGCCTCGTGAACGATCACCTCGACGGCTGCGCCCTGCGTCCCGCCGCCGAGACGGCGCGCCTTAAGATGAAGCGATGAGCACCGGGAAGATCGTCGCCGGCTTCCTCGCACCGCACCCGCCGCACCTCGTCTACGCCGAGAACCCGCCCCAGAACGAGCCGCGGGCCGAGTGCGGCTGGGAGACGCTGCGCTGGGGCTACGAGCGGGCGCGGACCAGCCTCCTCGCCAAGGAGTACGACGTCCTGATCGTCCACTCGCCCCACTGGCGGACGTTCGTGGGCCACCACGTCCTGGGCGTGCCCCATTTCAAGGGACTCTCCGTCGACCCCATCTTCCCGAACCTCTTCCGCTACCGCTTCGACGTGTCGGTCGACGTGCCGCTCGCCGAGGCGATCGCGGAGGAAGCGGCGGCCGCCGGACTGATCACCAAGATGATGCGCAACCCGGCGTTCCGGCTGGACTACGGGACCATCGCGTCGTGCCACCTGGTGAACCCGGGCTGGACGAAGCCGATCGTGGGGATCTCGTCGAACGGCTCGTATTACTACTACTCGAACGAGGTGGGCCAGGAGCAGATGATCGCCCTCGGCGAGGCGACGCGCCGGGCCGTCGAGCGGACGGGGAAGCGCGCCGTCCTCCTCGCGAGCAACAGCCTCTCGCACCGCCACTTCACGGTGGAGCCGCCGATCCCGGAGGACATGTCCAAGGAGCACCCGTACCACCACGGCCAGTACCTCTGGGACATGCACGTCCTCGACCTGATGCGTCGCGGCCGCTCGCGGGAGCTGATCGACGAGCTGCCGGAGTTCATCGACCACACCGAGAGCGAGGTGAAGGCCGGCGCCCTCACCTGGCTCGTGGCGGCGATGGGCTTCCCGGAGTACCCGGCCGAGGTGCACGGGTACGGCACGGTGATCGGGACCGGGAACGCCGTCGTGGAGTGGGACGCGGCACGATCCGGCGCCGCTCGCTAGGCGCTCCGCCGTGAAGGTCGCCCGCACCGCCGCCGCCACCTTCACGATCGAGTTCGAGTCGGAGGAGGAGCTGCGGGCCGAGTACGCGAGCAACCTCTCGGCGGGCGGTCTCCGGCTCCCTTCGACGGAGAAGGTCGCGCTGTTCACGGCGGTCTCCCTCACCTTCCGGCTGGCGAATCGCGGCGAGGCCAGCGCGCGCGCCACGGTCGTGGGCCACCTGCCCGCGGCCCTGGCGCTCGCGATCGAGGGGAGCCCGGGGCCGCTCCTCGAGGCGCTGCTGGTCATCCCCGAGGAGCCGGTCGAGACCGGGAACGTCTGGGATCGCCTCCGGGCGCTGCCGCACAACGAGAGGCTGCTCCTGGCGGCCAAGGCCGAGAGGTCCGAGCGGGCGATCCTGGTGCAGGACAGCGACCCGCAGGTCCTCTACTACCTCCTGAAGAACCCGCGCATCGGCGCGGAGGAGGTGGCCCGCGTCGCCAGGTCGGCCCACCTCTCGTTCCAGGCCGCCGAGCTGATCGTGAAGACGCCGCAGTGGATGAGCAACGTCGAGGTGAAGCTCGCGCTCGTCCACAACCCGAGGACGCCCTCGGCGATGGCGCTCCGGATCCTGCCGACGTTGCCCCAGGCCGAGGTCGCGAAGATCGCGCGAGGCGCCGCCGTCAGTCAGGCGCTGAAGCAGGGAGCGCTCCGGCTGCTGGTCGGCTAGCCGCCGGCGGCGTGGCGCCGGATCGAGAGTACGGCGCGGACGGCGACGACCCCGACGAGCGCCCCGACCACCCTCCAGCCCGGCCGGGACCAGGGGCTCGGGTCGGGCGCGGGCGCCTGGCCGTGGACCAGCTTCTCGTAGACGTACAGCACCGGAGGCCGGCCGGGGCGCCCGAGCGGCCGGGCGGCGCCGCCGGGGTATCGCTCCTCGATCTGGGGCAGCAGCTCGGGCTCCTGGTAGAGGAGGATGGCGGAGGGTGGGGTCAGGTCGAGCTTCCCCGCCAGGATCTCCTCCCGCGTGGTGTTCCGCCCGGTGACGCCCCGCCCCAGGAACTGGAACTGGTGCTCGTTCCAGAGGATGTCACGGCTCAGCAGGTACGCCCTGGAGCCCTGCGGAAGCGAGTCGACGTACCGGGCGCCGCGTGCCCGTGGCCCGGCGTTGTCTTCCGCGAACGAGACGTACGTCGCCCAGTTCTGGAGGCCGAGCGGGACGAGGCAGGCCGCCAGGAGCCCGGCCCCGAGGAGGCGAGCCCGGGGGGTCGCGGGCAGGAGCCCGAAGAGGGCGGCAGCGGCCCCCAGGGCGGAGAGGAGCGAGGCGGCGGGCAGCGCGATGTTCAGGTGCGGCCAGTACGGAGGGTCGGAGGTGATGACCCCTCCGAGGACCAGCGTCAGGGTCAGCCAGGCGAGCGGGAGCGCGGCGGAGAGCGACCGGATCCGCCGGAGCGCGAAGCCGATCCCGACGGCGAGGAACAGGGAGGCGGGGGCGCTCACCATCGGCCGGCGGAACGTGAAGTGGGGGCTCCCGTCCCCGACGAGGTGGAACGTGAGGAAGGTGTCCCGGGTCTGGTAGAGGAGCACCTCGAGGAAGCTGGACGCCCCGTACTTGCTCATCGCGTGGGCGAGGACGTCCGGGTTCCAGATGGCGACGCTCGCGCCCCGTCCGGTGAACGACTCGAAATCGGTGACGAGCAGCGCCAGCTTCGGCCCGAAGACGACGAGGGCCGAGCCGACGAGGAGCAGCCAGCCGCGCCAGGCCCGGCGGAAGGCAGGCCGGTCGAAGACGAGCTGCCAGATCGCCAGCGTCGCGATCACCACCGGGCCCACGCGCGCCGAGTAATAGTTGAAGAGGCCGAACGACAGGACGGCCCCCGAAAGGGCGAAGAGGGCCGGCGTCCCAGACCTCAACGCGGAGACGAGGAGGGTCACCGAGAGGGTGACGCACAGCGTCGCCAGCGGACCGAAGAGCGTCCGGCTGAAATGGATGTGGGTGTAGCTCACCGCGAGGAGCCCGGCGGCGAGGAGCCCGACGGCGCGTCCGAAGAGGGCCCGGCCGAGGAGGTAGAGGACCGGGATGGTCGCGGTCCCCGCCAGGACCGAATGGATGACGAGACCGTAGTGGTCCTGACCGAAGAGGCGCATGCCGAGACCCAGGACCTGGTGCGTCGAGTACGGGTGATTCGACGGGGCGAGCCCGATCCATCGCTCCGGGCTCTGCTGCAGGATCTCGATGGTGGTGTTTCCCATGAGCGCCACGTCGGCGTGAACCTGCGCGGGCAGCTCCTCGACTTCGTGGTGCCGGAGCCAGAAGCCGGTGAAGGTGAGGAGCGCCACGAGGCCCCACTCCCAGGCGGGATGTCCCGCGACACGGAAGGCGGCCCGGTCCCGCACGATGAGCGGAAGGAGGACGAGCACGGCCCCGAGGAGCCAGAGGCCTCGGACCAGAGGTGTCTCGCCGCCGCGCGCGTAGGACACGATACAGCCCAGGTACGACAGGCCACCGAGCAGCACGAGCCCCGAGACGAGGCGCGACCGGGTCGCGGCCGTCCACGCCGGGGCTCCGACCGCCCCCGCGCCCCCGCCGTCCCCGCGGAACGCGAGGGCGGCCACGGCGACCGCGAGCAGCAGCAGAGCGCTGGCCCAGGAGTAACGTGGGAGCCACTCCCAGGTGTTGGTGTCGCGGGTGACGGTCAGCAGCTCGCCGGTGAAGAGGTACTGCGCGGCCAGGGCCAGAGCGACCGACGCCAGGATCGGGAGCGCACGCCCGGGAGAGACGCCCACGACTGGACCTTTCACGACGCTATGGTATCCGGCCGTCGCCGCCCGGTGGCCCGGCCCGTACAATCCCGGCTTCGCATGGTCCGAGGAGCCTCGTCATGACCGTCGTTCGCGGCCTCGTCGTCCCGGGCATGCCGCACCCCCTGCTCGTGCCCGAGCGCTCCCCCGGCTGGGCGTCGCTGCGCCGCTCCTTCGACCGCGTGAGGGCGGAGCTCGAGGGGACCGAGGCGGACCTCCTCCTCCTCTACTCGACGCAGTGGATCAGCGTGATCGGCCACCAGATCCAGGCGGACCCCGAGCCGGAGTGGGTGCACGTCGACCCCGAGTGGCACGAGCTCGGCACCATGCCGTATCGCTTCCGGATGGACGCCCCGTTCGCCCACGCGTACGAGAGCGCGGCGAAGGCACGGGGGCTTCACGCCCGGACGGTGGCGTACCACGGCTTCCCGATCGACACCGGGACCATCGTGGCGTTGAAGCTCCTGAACCCCGACGACCGGCTGGCGGCCTGCGTCGTCTCGTGCAACATGTACGCGGACCGCGCCGAGACGATCGTGCTCGGCAAGGCGGCTCGCGACGCGGTGGCCGCCACCGGGCGACGGGCCGTCGCCGTCGCGGTCACCGCGCTCTCCGCCCGCATGTTCACCGGGGAGATCGACCCGGCGGCGGACCGGATCTCGTCGCTCAAGGACGACGAGTGGAACCGGAAGCTGCTCGAGATCCTGGGCGAGGGCCGTCTCGAGGACGCCTCCCAGCTCGCCCGCGTCTTCAGCGCCGAGGCCAACGGCGACCAGAAGATGAAAGCCCTCTGGTGGCTCGCCGCGGCGATGGGCGAGCACAACCGGTACGACGGCACCGTGTACGACTATCAGCCGGTGTGGGGGACGGGGGCCGCGATCGTCGGGCTCGTTCCGTCGGCCCGCGCGTCGGCCGACGTGGAGTTCGACGAGGAGAGCGTGGAGACCTTCGCGGGCGAGCGCGGCGTCCTCACCGGATCGGCCGGCGTGCCGCCGGCGCCCGCTCCCGCTCTCGCCGCTCCCGCCGCTCCCGTCGCGCCTGCCGCGCCGGAGCGGACCTCGACCGCCGTGGTGGCGGCCGCCGCCCCGAGGCCGGTGGGCGCCTACCCTCACGCCAGGCGTGTGGGGAACCTGCTGTACCTCTCGGGCATCGGGCCCCGCCGGCCCGGCACCGACGAGATCCCGGGCGGCCCGGTGCGCGACGCGGCGGGCGTCCCCCGCGCGTACGACGTCGAGGCGCAGACACGCTCGGTGATCGAGAACGTGAAGACCGTGCTGGAAGCGGCCGGATCGTCGCTGTCGAAGGTCCTCGACGTGACCGTCTTCCTGATCGACATGGAGCGCGACTTCGAGGCGTTCAACCGTGTGTATGCCGAGCGGTTCGCGGACGTCGGCGCCACGCGTACCACGCTCGCGGTCCTCGCCCTGCCGACCCCGATCGCGGTCGAGATGAAGGTCATCGCCGAGGCATGACCGGGCTCATCGACATCTCGCCGCGGGTGTCCGACCGGATCGGGGTGTGGCCTGGCGACGTTCCGTATCGACGGGTCGAGGGCCTGACCCTGGAGTCCGGGTCGGGCTACGCGCTCAGCTCCATCGTGACGACCCTCCACGTCGGGGCCCACGCCGACGCGCCGAGCCACTACCTGGCCGGCGGAGCCTCGATCGACCGGCGCCCGCTCGACCTGTACTACGGGCCGTGCCAGGTCCTCCACGTCGACCTCCCCCGGAGGGCGCGGATCCGGCCAGACGATCTGCGGGACGAGATCCGGACGCCGCGCGTCCTCTTCCGGACGGGGTCATTCCCGGACCCACACCGCTTCGGCGAGGACTTCAACAGTCTCTCCCCCGAGCTGGTCGACTTCCTGGCTGCCCGCGGCGTGGTCCTGGTCGGCATCGACACGCCGTCGGTCGACCCGTTCGACGACCGGAAGCTCCTGAGCCATCACGCTCTGGCGCGTCACGACCTGGCGAACCTGGAGGGGTTGGTCCTCGACGGCGTCGAGCCGGGGCGTTACCTTCTGATCGCCCTCCCGCTCGCCCTTTCCGGCGCCGACGCCTCACCGGTCCGGGCCGCGCTCGGGCCGGATCCGGGAGCGGGTCAACTTTAGCGCCAGGGGCGGCGATTGACCCGGTGCGGGTCAAGTCTTGACCCGCGCACCTGGCCAGGTTCCCGGGATGGAGGCCTGTTTTTCGGGGATTCGATGCTTCCTCCCGGTGGCACGAGAGGTGCAGAGGGCGGATCACAAGCTTTCCGAATCTCAGAAAACGAGGAGACACATGAAAATCCGCACCACCCTCGCCGTCATCGCCCTGGCCCTCCCGCTCACCGCGATGGCCGAGAGACCGTTCGACGCCGATCGCGACGACCGCGAGTTCGAGTTCAACGGCGTCTCCTACGCCAGCCAGAAGGACTTCGTCGAGCACGGCCACCGCTGCTCCACGCTCCAGAAGGACGAGGAGGAGATGGAGCGGATCGAGTGGGAGGTCGAGCAGTACGAGCGTGAGAACGTCGACCGGCTCAACCCGCTCGCCGTCAAGACCGTCCAGGTCTACTTCCACGTCATCAACAAGGGCTCCGGCCTCTCGAACGGCGACATCCCGCAGTCCCAGATCGACGCCCAGATGTCCGTGCTCAACAACGCGTATGCCTCGTCCGGCTACCAGTTCCAGCTGGTCAGCGTCGACCGGACCACGAACGCCACCTGGTACACGATGACCCCGGGCTCCTCCGCCGAGACGAACGCCAAGAACGCCCTCCGCAAGGGTGGCGCGGCCGCTCTCAACCTCTACACGGCGAACATCGGCCAGGGCCTCCTCGGCTGGGCGACCTTCCCGTCCGACTACAGCCGCAGCCCGAAGATGGACGGCGTCGTGGTCCTCTACACGTCGGTCCCGGGCGGCACGGCGGCTCCGTACAACCTCGGCGACACCGGCACCCACGAGGTCGGACACTGGGCGGGCCTCTACCACACGTTCCAGGGCGGCTGTAACGGCAACGGCGACTACGTGAGCGACACCCCGGCCGAGAAGTCGGCGGCGTTCGGCTGCCCGACGGGCCGGAACTCCTGCCCCAGCAAGGCCGGCAACGACCCGATCACGAACTTCATGGACTACACCGACGACTCCTGCATGTTCACGTTCTCTGCCGGCCAGGCCTCCCGCATGGCGTCGCAGATGGCGACGTACCGCGGCCTGTAGGAAGCCAAGAACCCCTTCACGATCCGAGAGGCCCGGGGCAACCCGGGCCTCTTGCTATTCGTGCCTGGGCTGCGAGAGCTCCAGGAGGATCCCCCCGGTGCTGGACGGGTGGACGAACGCGACGAGGCAGTCGTGGGCCCCCTCGAAAGGCGTCTCGTGCACCAGCTTCACGCCCCGCTCCTTGAGCGTGGCGAGCGCGGCATGGATGTCGGTCACCTCGAGGCAGACGTGGTGGATCCCCGGCCCCCGCTTGGCCAGGAACTTCGCGATCGGACCGTCGCCCGAGGTCGGCTCGAGCAGCTCGAAGAACGAGGCCCCGACGGGCCGGAACGAGGTCACCACGCCCTGCGACGCGACCGTCTCGCGGTGGGTCTCGCCGAGCGAGAGGATGTCGTAGAAGGCGCCGGCGTCGGCGAGCGAAGGGACCGCGATACCGAGGTGGGCGATCTTCACGACGGGACCGGGACCGGTGCCGGCCCCCGGCGCGGGGGCCGCGGCGGGGGCGATCGCTCGAAGGAGCGACTCGGCGGCCCGGGCGGGGTCGATCTCCCTCCGGTCCGCGCGCGCCGCCACGCCGTCCACGGACTGGTGTGAGCCGTCTAGGGCCTCCAGTCGCGAGAGCAGCCGGTCCCTCACGATCGCCTCGATCCGGCGCCGCGTCCGGCCGATGCGACGGGAATCCCCCTCGGCACCGGCCAGGAACTCGCGGTGCCTCGCCAGGTCGGCCCGCAGCTCGGGGACCCCATCGCCGGTACGGGCGACGGTCTTCAGGATCGGCGGGACCCACGCCCCGTGCTCGCCCAGCTCGAGCATCTGCAGGATCTCCTGGACGACACGATCGGCCCCGTCGCGGTCGGCCTTGTTGACGACGAAGACGTCGGCCACCTCCATGACGCCCGCCTTGATCGCCTGGATGTCGTCGCCCATGCCCGGTGTCAGGATCACCACGCAGCTCTCGGCGAGCCGGAACACCTCCACCTCGTCCTGGCCGACCCCGACGGTCTCGACGAGCACCTCGTCGAAGCCGGCCGCGTCCAGGATGTCGACGGCGTCGGCCGTGGCGCGGGCGAGACCGCCGAGGTGTCCGCGCGTCGCCATCGAGCGGATGAGGACCCCGGGATCGGTGTAGAGGTCCTGCATCCGGATCCGGTCTCCCAGGATCGCGCCGCCGCTGAACGGCGACGACGGGTCGACCGCCACGATCCCCACTCTCTTCCCGTCGACCCGCGCGAGGCGGGCGAGCGCGGCGGTGAGCGTCGACTTCCCGGCCCCCGGCGACCCGGTCAGCCCGATGACCCGCGCGCGTCCACCACGCGGGTAGAGAAGCGACAGGAGCTCGGGGAAGCGGGGGTCCCCGCGCTCGGCCCAGGAGATGGCGCGCGAGACGGCGGCCGTCCGGCCGTCGAGGACACGGGACGCGAGCTCGACGGCGGTGAGGGGAGTGCTCATGTCCGAAGTCTAGAATGCCGAGGTGGCGGAGAGGGACGACAGCGCGGGTCTGGCGCTCGCGCCGGAGGAGGCAGCCGCCCCGCGGGACGGGACCCTGGTCGAGGTGCTGGCGGAGATCTCCCGCTCGATCGCCCGCACCCTCGAGCTCTTGGACGTGTTCCCGCACGTCGCCGACTCCGTGCGCCGCGTCGTCGGCTTCGAGGCGATGCTGATCTCCGAGGTCGAGGACGCCGACACCTTCAGCCTCTACGCGATGAGCCTGGGCGACAGGACCTGCGACGCCGGCCGGAAGATTCCCCGCAGCCAGTATTCGCCCGGGTTCCAGGCGCTGCTCGCCCGCTCGGGCCGGAGCGACGACCTGCGGCTCCATCTCGACCCGGCCTACGCCAGGGACCGGGAGACCCTCGACTCCGGCGCCCGGTCGATGCTCCGCGTCGGCCTGCGCCGCGGCGACGAGGTCATCGGCTATCTCTCCCTCGTCTCCACCCGTCCGGCGGCCTTCTCCGAAGCGAACGAGACGGACGTGAGGCCGATCGCCGACCTCCTCGCGATGGCGCTCGAGCACGAGCGGCTCTCCCGATCCGAGCGGGAGCGCCGTCGCCGGCACCGGGAGCTGGACGCGCTGGTGCCGGCGCTGGCGAAGGCCCTCGACCTGCGCGTCGTCTTCGACCAGATCTCGGCGCTCACCCAGTCCGTCCTGCCGCACGACTTCCTGGCGATCGGCCTCCTGGAGCCCGACGGGCGGAGCGTGAGGATCCACGCCTACACGGGAGCGCGGATCCCCGACCTGCCGGAGACGATCCAGCTCGAGAACGAGGACCTCGCGAAGAAGGAGTGGGAGTTCGAGATCATCGGGGACATCGAGCGCGAGGTGGATCGCGCCTGCCCCAAGTACGCGCTCCTCTCGCGGACCGGGATCCGCTCCAGCCTGAGGGTCCCCATCCGCTTCGAGGGCACGGTCGCCGGTGGCCTGGTCTTCCACTCGAGGACTCCCCATCACTTCCGCGAGGAGGACGTCGAGATCGCCCGCCGCGTGGCGGACGAGCTGACCCTCGTGCTGTCGCACCAGCGGATGGCGGGCGAGGCCCGCAGGGCCGAGGAGGCGCGGGCCGAGGCGCAGCGCCTGGAAGCGCAGCTCGCCCGCCTCACCGAGGAGCTGGAGTCGCGGGACGGCTTCGGCCGGATCATCGGCTCGGCCCGGAGCTGGAGAGAGGTCCTCGTCCAGGCGACCAAGGTCGCGCAGACGGAGACCACGGTGCTCCTCACCGGCGAGTCCGGGACCGGCAAGGAGATCCTGTCGCGGGCGATCCACCGCGCCTCGCCCCGCCACACCGGGCCGTTCATCGCGCTCAACTGCGCGGCGCTGCCGGAGCAGCTCCTGGAGTCGGAGCTGTTCGGCTACGAGAAGGGGGCCTTCACCGGCGCGGTCTCCGCCAAGCCCGGACGGCTCGAGCAGGCGGCGGGAGGCGTCCTCTTCCTGGACGAGGCGGGGGAGATGAGCCCGCTCGTCCAGGCCAAGCTCCTGCGCGTCCTGCAGGAGAAGGAGTTCCAGCGGCTCGGCGGCACACGCCCGTCGAAGGCCGACGTGAGGATCGTGGCCGCGACCAACCGGGACCTGTCGGCCGCGATCGCGCGCGGCGAGTTCCGCGAGGACCTCTACTACCGCCTCTCGGTCTTCGAGATCCGGCTCCCGCCGCTGCGGGAGCGGCGCGACGACATCCTGCCGCTCACCGAGCGGTTCCTCGAGGAGATCGGCCTCCAGATCGGGCGGCCCGCCGGGGGGGTCTCGCGCGAGGCGCGTGAGCTGCTCCTCGCGTACCCGTGGCCGGGGAACGTGCGCGAGCTCCGCAACGCGCTCGAGAGGGCGGCGATCCTGTGCGACGGCGGCCTGATCACGGCCTCACACCTCCCGATCTCCGTCAGCGGGCAGGGGGCCGGCCCTGCCTCGCCGTCGTCCCTGGCGCTCCCGGTCGACCTCGAGGCCCTCGAGAAGCGGTACGTGGCCGACGCGCTCAAGCAGGCGGGGAGCAACAAGTCCCGGGCGGCGCGCCTCCTCGGGCTGACGCGCTCGCAGCTCTACACGCGCCTCGAGAAGCACGGGCTCTCGTGAACGGGAACCCGCCCCCGGGCTGAACCCGTGCCGGGCCGCGAGCTCCTCCGCGACGTCGTGGTGGTCCTCGTCGCGGCGTTCCCGGTGCTCTACCTCTTCAGGCGGCTCCGGCTGCCGCAGATCGTCGGCTTCCTCGTCACGGGAGTCGCGATCGGGCCGCACGCGCTCGGGTTCCTGGGCGACGCGCACCGCGTCGGCGAGGTCGCCGAGCTGGGCGTGGTGCTGATCCTCCTCTTCGTCGGTCTCCAGTTCCCGATCGACAAGATCCTCGAGCTGGGCCGGACGGCCGTCCTGGGCGGTGCGCTGCAGATGGGCCTGACGATCGCGGCGGCGGCGGCCGGCTCGTTCCTTTTCGGATCGGCTCCCGGCGTGGCGCTCTTCCATGGCTTCCTCGTCGCGGTCTCCTCGACCGCGGTCCTGCTCCCGATCCTGTCGGCCCGGGACGAGCTCGCCTCCCCGTACGGACGGTGCTTCCTCGGGGTCGCGCTCTTCCAGGACCTCGCCGTCATTCCCCTCGTCCTCCTGGTCCCGGCCCTCGCCCCCGGTGGCTCGGGGCCCGCGCTCGCGAGCGTCCTCTACCGCGTGGGGATCGCCGTCGTGGCGACGGTCCTCCTCGTGGCGGGGGCGCGCCGGCTGCTGCCTCGTCTCCTCGACGCGGTGGCGCGCCTCGGCAGCCGCGAGACCTTCACCGGGGGCGTCTTCGTGGTGGTCCTGGCCATGATCGGCCTGGCCGAGCTGGCGGGCGTCTCCGCGGCCATGGGCGCCTTCGCCGCCGGGATCGTCCTCGGCGAGAGCGACCACGTCCACGAGGTCGCGGCCACGCTCGCGCCGCTGCGGGACCTCCTGTCGAGCCTCTTTTTCGTCTCGATCGGCATGCTGCTCGACCCCGGCTTCCTGGTGCGGCACGCCGCGCTCGTCGGCTCGACCACGTTCCTGGTGCTGGCGCTCAAGCTGGCCGGGGCGTTCGGGGCGCTCCGGCTGGGCGGCGTCGTCCCGCGGACGGCGCTCCGCGCGGCGATCGCCCTCGCCACGATCGGGGAGTTCTCGTTCGTCCTGGTGCGCGCGGCCGGGCCGTACCGGCTTCTCGACGCCGACGGCGTGCAGGTCTTCGTCTCCGCGGCCGTGATCACCCTGGCGCTCGCTCCGTTCCTGGTGTCGGCGGGCCCGAGGATCGCCGCCGGGCTCCCGGAGCGCGTGGAAGGGGTCGTGGCGGACGACCTCCACGGCGGGGGCGCGCTGAAGCGGCACGTCGTGGTGGTGGGCGCGGGCCTCTCCGGCCGCAACGTCGCGCGGGTGATGGCCGAGACCGGGATCCCGTACGTGCTCGTGGACGTCGACCCGGAGCGCGTGGCGCTCGTGCGCCGCGAGGGTCTCCGGGCGATCCGGGCCGACGCGACAGCCGCGGACGGGCTCCGTGCGGCCGGGATCGAGAGCGCCCTCGGCGCCGTCCTCTCGATCCCGGATCCGGACGGGATCCGCCGCTCCGTGCGGCTCTGCCGTCTCCTCGCGCCCGACGCGCGCCTCATCGTGAGGACGCGCTACGTCGCCCAGGTCGAGGCGCTCCGCGCGCTCGGCGCCGACGAGGTGATCCCGGAGGAGTTCGAGACGTCGATCGAGATCGTCGCCCGGGTCCTCAACCTGTTCCACCTGCCCGGGAACATCGTGTCGACCCAGATCCGTCTCCTGCGCGACGAGACCTATCGCCGGCTGCGCGATCCGTTCACTCGCGTCACGGACGGACGGCGCCTTTCGGCGCTCGTCGCGGCGGGGACGACGGAGCTGTTCCTCGTGCTTCCCGACACCGCGGCCGAGGGGAGGACGCTCGGACAGCTCAACCTGGAGCTCGAGCACGTGGCCGTGCCCGCGCTCCTCCGCGACGGCCAGCCGTTCGCCCCGCCGTCCATGGACCTCGTGGTCCAGCCCGGCGACACGCTTCTCCTCGTCGGCGCGCACGAGGATCTGGCCCGCGTCACGGCGCGGCTGGAGCGCGAGGGCCCGAAGGGCTAGTTGGGGGGCGACGCGGGGTCGAAGGAGCGCGGGTCGGCGGCGAGCACCTTCCTCACGTCCTGCCCGGAGATCTGGAAGAAGCGCTCCTCGTAGCTCGCGACCGAGCCGATCCGGGCGTCCTCGAAGATCTTCTCGACCCGGTGGAGCGGGAAGAAGAGCGTGGCGACCCCGAGCTCCGGGTCGTCGTCGCTCCGGTACTGGCGCGCCCAGTCGTCGAAGAGCGCGAGCTCGAGCCCTCGCACGGTCACACCGGCCGGGCTCAGGGCCTTGAGGAGGCCCCAGTACTTCTCCTTGGGGGTCAGGAGATGGACGAGGACGAGCGTGCCTGGTTCCAACGAGACCTCATCCGAGCGGGAAGACCGGCGATTCGCCGGGGAGGGGGCGTGGGGGAGCCCGGCGCGGGGCTGAAAGACGGACGATTCGCCGGGGAGGGGGCGTGGGGGAGCCCGGCGCGGGGCTCCCCCACGGAGCTAGAAGATCACACTGCCCATGAAGTACTTGGCCGCGCTCACGTTTCCGTTGAGGAGCCCCTCGGCGTCGTCGGGGCTCATCAGGAACTTGCCGGCCGGCTGCCCGCGGTCGTCGCTGAGGGTGAGCTCGACCTTGTCGACGCTCTTCCCGCCCGAGCGCGCCTCCTTCAGCCCGCGGGCCACCGCCCCGAGCGCCGCGAAGACCTGCTGCTCGTTGGAGGCCGTGGCGGTGACCTTCACGCCCCCCGGCACGGAGCTCATGTTGGCGCCCTGGATGTTGGACGACGAGAGGGCCCGCGCGAAGACGTCGCTGATCGTGGAGTCGAGCGTGGTGGAGGCCGGCTCCTCCTTCCTCGAGCCAGGCTTCCCGGTCTTCGAGGCGGTGTGTGTGGCGGCCGTATCCTTCGAGGTCGAGCCCGTCGACTCGGCCGCTGGCGTCTTCTTGATGCCGAGGGCCTGGATCCGGTCGTTCAGGCTGGGCCGCTGCGTGTCCGGCTGGCGCAGCACCGGCAGCGTCTTTCCCTGCCCGTCGCCGAGGACGTAGGCGTCGCCCGCGCCGGCGCTGTTGGCTTCCTTCGTCTTCTCGACGTCGACGTCGGCGATCGCCACCTCGTACCGCTGCTTGGAGCCGGTGACGACGAAGATCCACTTGCCGTCCCGCTCCTCGGGCTTGTCGATCGCCGTGTGGCGCTTGCCGCCCTTCAGGACGACGACGTAGGCGGAGGCGGGAGCGGCCAGTCCGATGGCGAGGCCGGCGGCGAGCGCGACGCGGAGGAGGGTGGGCTGCGTTCGACGGGTCATCGGCGCCTCCTTTCCGGGGACGTGTCCGGAATTGGAGTTGAAGTATAACCGTCCGCCCCCACCGGTCCCGCCGGCGGGGCAGGGAGGGCTCGTGCTCATCGTCATGGATCGCTCGGCCAGCGCCGAGGACGTCCGCCGCGTCGTCGAGGCCGCCGAGCGGATGGGCCTGAGGGCGCACCCGATCCCGGGAGCGCAGCGGACCGCCATCGGCATCACCGGCAACCGGGGCGAGGTGGACGCCGCGCCCCTCGAGAACCTGCCGGGCGTCCTCGAGCTGGTCCGCGTCTCGCAACCGTACAAGCTCGTCTCACGCGAGTTCCATCCCGAGGACTCGGTCGTCTCGGTCGGCGGAGTCCCGGTCGGGGGGACGCGCCTGGTCGTGATCGCCGGTCCCTGCGCGGTGGAGTCCGCCGAGCAGACGCTGACGATCGCGCGTGCCGTCAAGGAGGCCGGAGCCGACCTCCTGCGCGGCGGCGCCTACAAGCCGCGCACGTCGCCGTACTCCTTCCAGGGCCTCGGCGAGAAGGGGCTCCAGATCCTGGCCGACGCCCGTGAGGCCACCGGGCTGCCGGTGGTGACCGAGGTCCTCGACACGGTCACCGTCGAGCTGGTCGCCCGCTACGCCGACTGTCTCCAGATCGGCGCCCGCAACATGCAGAACTTCGAGCTCCTCAAGAGGGCCGGCCAGGCGGGCAAGCCGGTGCTCCTCAAGCGCGGCATGGCGGCGACGCTCGAGGAGCTCCTGCTCGCCGCCGAATACGTGATGTCGGCGGGCTGTCCGGACGTCATCCTCTGCGAGCGGGGCGTGCGGACCTTCAGCGACTTCACGCGCAACACGCTCGACCTCTCGATCGTGCCGGCCGTGGAGCGGCTCTCGCACCTGCCGATCGTGATCGACCCGTCTCACGGCACGGGGAAGCGGAACAAGGTGGTCCCGATGTCCCGAGCCTCCATCGCCGTCGGGGCCGACGGGATCGCCGTCGAGGTTCACCACAAGCCCGAGGAGGCGTGGTCTGACGGCCCCCAGGCGCTCACTCCCGCCATGTTCGTGGGGCTCATGGAGCAGCTGCGTCCGATCGCGGCCGCCGTCGGAAGGACGATGTGACGATGGGTCGGGCGGCCTGGCTCGTGCTGGAAGACGGTCGGACGTTCGCCGGCCGCTCGGCCGGAGCCGAGGGGACGTCGTTCGGCGAGGTGGTCTTCAACACCGCGATGTCCGGCTACCAGGAGACGCTCACCGATCCGTCGTATCGCGGCCAGATCGTGGTGATGACCGCGTCGCACGTCGGCAACTACGGGATGAACGCCGCCGACGTCGAGTCGGAGCGGATCCAGGTGTCCGGCTTCGCCGCCCGCCACTTCCCGGAGCGCTTCTCGAGCGCGCGCGGGGAGGAGGCGCTCCTGCCGTCGCTGCACGCGGCCGGCGTCGTGGCGATCGACGGGCTCGACACCCGGGCGCTCGTGCGACACCTGCGGACGCGCGGCGCGATGCGCGGCGCGGTCTCCTCGGAGGCGGCCTCGGCGGTCGACGCGGCGCGCCTGGTGGAGCGGGTCCTCGAGCAGCCGACGATGGCGGGCGCCGCGCTGGCGCTCACGGTCGGGACCGAGGCGCGGTACGAATTCCCGGCGGTCGTCCCCGTCGCCCGGATCGCCGCCCTCGACTACGGGATCAAGAGGAACATCCTCCGGATGCTCGCCGCTCGCGGGCTCTCCCTCTCGGTCTTCCCCGCCACGGCGTCACCCGCCGAGCTCCTCGGCGAGGGATTCGACGGCTTCTTCCTGTCGAACGGCCCGGGCGACCCGGACGCGCTTCCGGGCTGCGTCGCGACCGTGCGGGCGCTGGTGGAGTCGGGCCGGCCCGTCTTCGGCATCTGCCTCGGGCACCAGCTCCTCGGGCTGGCGCTCGGGGCGCGCACGTACAAGCTGAAGTTCGGGCACCGCGGCGTGAACCACCCGGTGCGGGACCTGCGTTCGGGGCGGATCGCCATCACGTCCCAGAACCACGGCTTCGCCGTCGACGCGGCGACGCTGCCCGCCGAGGCCGAGGCGACCCACGTCAACCTGAACGACGGCACGAACGAGGGGTTCCGGCTGACCGGCCGCCCCGTCTTCGCCGTGCAGTACCACCCGGAGTCGGCGCCCGGACCTCACGACTCCGACGTGCTGTTCGACGAGTTCGTGGGGGACGTCGTCGGGGGGCAGACAGGCTCCTAGGGTCCGGGCTGCGGGCCCGACCCGTAGAGGGCGCCCGCCAGGAACCCGGAGTCGGTCCCGTTCACGGCACCGTCTCCGTTCGCGTCGCCGTTGCACGGGGAGGCGAGCGAGGGCGCGCCCGACCCGAAGGCGAGCTGGTTCAGCCGGAGTATGTCGGCGAACGAGAGGAGGCCGTCGTTCGTGGCGTCGCCGCGCAGCGCGTACGTGAACGCGTTCGCGAGCGTCGTCGAGACGGGGCCCGGGTTCGTGACCACGACGTCACCCGTCGAGGCGGGCGCCGCGGCGCGGGCTCCGGCCTTGACCGTCACGACGTTCCCGCCAGTGACGCTCTGGACCTCGGCCGCGGTGCCGGCGAGCGTCACCGTGAGGCCGGGCTGGAAGTTGGCGCCGAGGATCGTGACGACGCCCTGGCCCGCCGTGCTGGCGCATCCCGGGCTGACGCTGCCGACGGCGGGGGCGCCGGCCAGGGCGGCGTCCACGGCCGCCTTGATGTCGAGGCGGCCCCAGCCGTAGAGGTTGTTCGGCACGCCGGAGCTGCTGCAGCCGGTGGCCGGGACGTCGACCGCGGCGGCGTCCAGGATCGCGATCGTCTGGTCGACCTGGTTCTTCAGGGACGGCTTTGCCGACCAGAGGAGCGCGGCGGCTCCGGCGACGTGGGGCGTCGCCATCGACGTGCCGCTCAGGATCGTGTACCCGCCGGTCCGCGAGCTCGAGCGGATGCTGACGCCGGGCGCCGTGATCTCCGGCTTCGGCCGGTTGCTGCCGTCGACGGTCACCGGTCCCCGGCTGGAGAAGCCCGCGAGGTTGCCGGTGTCGTGGTCGATCGCGCCCACGGTGTACGACGCCGCGTAGATACCGGGCGGGTCGGCCACCGTCGAGCAGCCCGAGCCCTCGTTCCCGGCGGCCACGACCATCAGGATCCCGGCGGCCTTCTGAGCCTCGACGGCCGCCTGCAAGGAGGCCACCGAGCAGCCCTCGTCGGGCGGGCAGCCCCAGGAGTTCGTCGTGATGTCCGGGGCCTTGGAAGGATCGCCCTGCGCCGGCGTCCCGTTCACCGGATACGGGGCGAGGAAGAACTCCATGCACTCGATGTACGAGGCGGGTGTCCCGGCTCCCTGGTTCATGTTCCGGCAGCCGATCCACCTGGCGCCCGGCGCCATCCCGACCTGGTTGTTTCCCCCGTCGTCCCCGAGGACCGTCCCGGCCGTGTGGGTACCGTGCCCGTTGTCGTCACACGGGGCCTGCGCGTTCGCGCCGCACGAGCCGCCTCCGGAGGTGACGGTGTCGTGCCAGTTGTAGTCGTGGCTCGCGCTCACGCCGTTCCAGCCGCGGTACTTGCTCTTGAGGGCGCTGTGGTCCCACCGGTAGCCGGTGTCGGCGCAGCCGACCACGATGCCCTGGCCCGTGAAGCCGGACGCCCACACCTCCGGTGCGCGCGTGGCGGTGATGCCCGGCTCGATCGCCGCGAC
Source organism: uncultured Holophagales bacterium (assembly GCA_964384675.1). Lineage (GTDB taxonomy): Bacteria > Acidobacteriota > Thermoanaerobaculia > UBA5066 > UBA5066 > CAYLNK01. The sequence goes on from CAYLNK010000047.1 coordinate 20,441, forward strand.
CGCGTCCGGTCCGGCGGGGGCGAGCGGCTCCGGCGCCGCCGGCGGGCGGGGCAGGCGGTTCGCGATCGTGGGGTTTCCCTCGAGGCGCAGCACGTCGTCGCGCTCGGCGAGCTCGAGGGCCAGCTTCGCGTCGCCGGTCACCAGGACGGCGTTGATGATGTAGAAGGGCTTCGCCGGTATCCCGCGGGCGGCGAGGTCGTCGAGCAGCGCGCGCTGCGACGTGGTGGCCGTCCGGTAGAGGGTGTCGCGCACGAAGCGGCCGCGCTCCCCCTTCGACGGCAGCGCGAGGGCGCCTCGCAGGTCGGCCTTGTCCTTCAGCACGACGAAGAACTGGGCCGTCTTCCCGTTGGCGGTGGCCCGGCTCACCCACGGCGCCACCCGGTCCTCCACGCTCGCGGCGGAGGCGGGGACGGCGCTCGCGGCGCACGCGAACGCGAGGATGAGGGGGGCCGTTCGGCTGTTTCGCATCGCGCGCGAGGTTATCGGCTTCGCGCGGCAGGCGCCACCGCCTGCTAACCTCCGGGGCTTCGAGACTCGATGAGGTCCCTCCTCCTCGCGGCCGGGCTCCTGCTTCCGCTGGCGGCGCGGGCCGCGCCGTCGGAGCGGGGCTTCCGTCCGGTTCGCGCGTACACGACCGAGGAGACCCGCGCCGGGGCCTCCTGCTACGCCGCGGCGGAAGACGAACGGGGCGTGCTCTACGTCGGCAACCTCTCGGGCGTCCTGGAGTTCGACAGCGTGAGGTGGCGTCTCCTGGAGCTGCCGAATCGCTCCGCCGCCCGGGCGGTCGCGCGGGACTCCACGGGCCGGATCCTCGTGAGCGGCTACGACGAGCTCGGCTTCCTCGCGCCCGGCGAGCGGGGCCAGCTTCGCTTCCAGTCGCTGCTCGATCGCGTACCCGCCGCGCTCCGGCCGCTGGGCGACGTCACGAGGATCCACCCGATCGCGGGCGGCGCGGTCTTCGACGGCGAGCGAGCCCTCCTCGTCTGGAGCGGCGGGACGATCCGCGAGCTCGTGTCCTTCCCGGCCGAGACACCCCACGCGAGCTTCCTCGTCGGCGAGGACGTCTTCGTCTGGACCCCCGCCGGCCTGTTCCGGAGCGCCCACTTGGGCCTGGCGCCGTTCGGGACCGGCGGGGTCCTCGCGGGTGCGCCCCCCGTCGCGCTGCTGCCCCTCTCCGGGGGACGCCTCCTCGCGGTGGGACGGGACGGTGGGCTGAACCTCGTGGCGGAGGGCTCGACCACACCTTTCGGCCCGGAGGCCTCGGGGCGGCTGGCGTCGCTCGAGCCGGTGGCCGCCTGTCTCCTCCGGGACGGGAGGATCGCGATCGGAACGCGCCGCGGCGGAGTCCTGATCCTGGACCAGGACGGGGCGCCGTCCGAGCTGTTCGACCGGCTGAACGGCCTGCCCGCGGACGAGATCCTCTCGGTCACGCCGTCGGCGACGGGAGCGCTCTGGATCGGCACGGGAGCGGGGATCGCCTACGTCGACGCGAGCGGACCCCTCTCCACGTTCGACAGCCGCTCCGGTCTCGAGGGAGGTGTCCTGGGGTCGGCGCGGCACCACGGACGGCTCCACGTCGGCACGAGCCTCGGCCTCTTCTCGCTGGAGCCGGCCCCCGTCGGGGAGACGCGCGTCGTGGCGCGGCGCGTCCCCGGCATCCCGGCGCGGGTCTGGGTGACGCTGGAGGACGGCCCCGACCTCCTGGTCGGCACCTCTTCCGGGCTCTTTCGCCTCGCGAACGGGCTGGCGCACCGGATCGGTCCGCCACGCATCGTCTACGCGATGTGGCGCTCCGCCGTCGATCCCGGACGGATCTGGCTCGGCCTGAAGGCGGGCCTCTCCTCGATCCGGAGGAGCGGTGACGCCTGGCTGGACGAGGGGCCCTTCCCGGGGGTGCCCGCCCAGGTGCGCACGATCGTGGAGGCCCCGAAGGGGACGCTCTGGCTCGGCACCACGTTCACCGGTGTCCAGAAGGTGCGCGTCGAGGATGCCGGCCGGCGGCTCGGTGCGGTGGAGCCGGTGGAGAGCCCGTCGGAGGCGTACACGTTCCTGTTCGGCGGGCGGGTCCTCGTCGCCTCGGCGCACGGACTCCTCCGGATCGACGGCGGGCGCACCGTTCCGGAGACGGCCGTCGACGGGCTCGCCCCGGGTCTCGAGGCGTACCTGGCCGCCGAGGACGCCCAGGGGAACCTCTGGATCGCCACGACCCCCCCCGGAGTGGCGCTCCGCGGGACCGGCGGCCGCTACCGCTACGAGGCCCGGCTCCTGGAAGGCTTGCCGCGAATGGACGTGCAGTCGATGGTGCCGGAGCCCGACGGCGTCGTCTGGTTCGGCAGCGAGAAGGGGCTCTTCCGCTTCGACACGCGCGCGGCGGTGGACGCGGCGGCGCCCACCCGCCCGCTGATACGGCGCGTCTCGGCGGGGGCGGAGGGGACGCTCTACGAGGGGGCCGGCGGCGAGGCCGAACGGCGCGAGCCACGCATCGGCGCCGGCCGCACGCGCCTCCGGATCGACTGCGCGGCGGTCTCCTTCGTCCTGGGAGCGAGACCCCTCTACCAGTACCGGCTCGAGGGCTCCGGGGAAGAGTGGTCCGAGTGGACGGCCGAGCCGGCGCGCGAGTACACGAACCTGTGGGAGGGCCGCTACCGTTTCCAGGTGAGGACCAGCGGCCTCTACGGCGCGGTGAGCGAGGCGGCGTCGTTCGCGTTCGTCGTCCTGCCGCCGTGGTACCGGACGGTCCCCGCGTGGATCGCCTACGCGCTCCTCCTCGCCGGGCTCGTCTCGGCGGTCGTGCGGATCCGGCACCGCGCGCTCCGGCGGCGGGCCCGCGTGCTGGAGACGCTCGTCGCGGAGAAGACGGTCGAGCTGGGCCGCGCCGTCGAGCAGCTGCGCGTCGCCAACGAGGAGGTCGGACGGAAGAACGACGCGCTCGAGGCCGCGAACCGGGAGCTCGAGTCTCTCTCGTACCGCGACGGGCTCACCGGCATCGCGAACCGCCGCACCTTCGATGACGTGCTCCAGAAGGAGTGGGCGCGCGCCTACCGTGCGGAGGCGCCTCTCTCGCTCCTCCTCCTCGACATCGATCTCTTCAAGAAGCTGAACGACAGCCGCGGCCATCAGGAGGGGGACGCCTGCCTGCGCCTCGTGGCCCAGCGGGTGTCGGAGGGCCTTCGCCGCAGCGGCGACCTCCCCGCGCGGTACGGGGGCGAGGAGCTCGCCGTGATCCTGCCCGCGGCGGACGCCGGAGCGGCCCGGAAGATCGCCGATTCGCTCCGGGCAGGCGTGGAGGGCCTGGGGATCCCGCACGGCGAGTCGCCGTTCCGGGTCGTCACGGTCAGCGTGGGGGTGTCGAGCGCCCGTCCACGCCAGGGCGGCCTGCCCGAGGACCTCGTCGCGGCCGCCGACCGGGCGCTCTACCGCGCGAAGGGGGCGGGCCGCAACCGGGTGGAGGTCGCGCCGGAAGACGAGCCGTAGGCGGCTGGTACAGTCGCGGCCGTGCGCGTCTCCCTCTTCCTCGCGCGCCGCTTCCTGGCCGGCCGCTCGGGGAGCCTGCTCGGAACGGTGTCGACCCTGGCGCTCCTCGGCGTCGCGCTCGGCGCCGCGGCACTGGTGGTCGCGATGGGGCTGATGTCGGGCTACCGGAACGACCTCGCCGAGAAGCTGGCGGGCACGAACGCCGAGGTGCTCGTGGTGCCGGACGACCTGACGGGGGAGGAGAAGGCGCGCGCCCTCCTGGCGAAGCTCCCGGGCGTCACGGCGGTTGCGCGGACGGCCTTCGCGCCCGGCCTCCTCCTCTCGCCTTCGGTACCCGCCGGGACCGACACCGTGGTGAAGGCGATCGAGCTTCCGGACGGTCTCCTGACCACACGCCTCCTCGCGACCGTGCCGGACCTCGCCACGCGAATGGCCGTGCCGGAGGACGCGGCGGCGCCCGTCCCGGCTCTCCTCGGCGCCGGCCTCGCCCGGCGTCTCGGTGCGGCGGTGGGGACGCGGATCGTGCTCGAGACCGCGTCGGCTTCGCTCGCCAGGGGGCTCTCGCCGCCGCGGCGGACTCCCCTCGCCGTCGTGTCGATCGTGGAGACGGGCTTCTCGGAGGTGGACGACGGCTGGACCGTGGTGTCGCTCGCCGCGCTCGAGCGATTCGCCCCCCCCGACGCCCGGCGGGGCCTCCTGGAGCTGAAGGTGGCGCGACCGTCGCGATCCGAGGAGGTCGTGGCGGCGGCGCGCGCGGCCCTCGGGCCGGGGCCCATGGTCCTCGACTGGAAGGTCCTCAACGGCGACCTCTTCCAGGCGCTGGCCGTGCAGCAGACGCTCCTCTTCGTGGTACTGATGCTGATCGTCTTCGTGGCGGCCGGGACGGTGGTGTCGTCGCTCGTCGTCCTCCTCGCGGAGAAGACGCGCGACGTGGGGGTCCTCTCGGGGCTCGGCGCGACGCCCCGCCAGATCGCGGCGACGTTCCGGGCCGCGGGGCTGCTCCTGGGCGGCGCGGGCCTCCTGATCGGCATCGGGTCCGGGCTGGTGATCTGCTTCTTCCTGACGGCCTTCCGCGTGGTGCGCTTCCCGCCCGAGATCGCGCGGGTCTACTTCCTCTCGTGGATGCCGTTCCGCCCCGAGCCGCTCCACGTGCTGGCGATCTTCGGCGTCGGGCTCCTCCTCGTCCTCCTGGCCGCGGCGCTCCCGGCCCGGCGCGCGGGGCGTCTGGCCCCGGCCGACGCGCTCCGGTACGAGTAGCGTCGTAGACTCGCGATCCTCGCCATGCGCCTCTTCCGCACGATCTTCCCCGGTCCGTGGCCGCTCCTCGGGGTCGTCCACCTCGCCCCGCTCCCGGGCAGCCCGCGGCACACCCTCTCGATGAAAGAGATCGCGGGCCTCGCCGAGGCCGACGCGGAGGCGCTCGCCGCCGCCGGCTTCGACGGCGTCCTGGTGGAGAACTTCGGGGACCAGCCGTTCCACCCGGACGCGGTCGAGCCACACACCGTCTCGGCCATGGCGCTCCTCGTGGCGCGGGTCCTCACCGTGGTGCGCCGGACCCGACCGGACGGCCCTCCGCCGGTGGGCGTGAACGTCCTGCGCAACGACGCGCGGGCGGCGGTCGCCATCGCCGCCACGACGGGGGCCCGCTTCGTGCGCGTCAACGTCCACACCGGGGCGATGGTGACGGACCAGGGGCTCCTGCAGGGGAAGGCGCACGAGACGCTCCGCTACCGGCACGCGCTCGGGGCCGAGGTGGCCATCCTCGCCGACGTCCTCGTGAAGCACGCGCAGCCGCTGGCGCCGGCCCCGGTGGAGACGCTGGCCCGGGACACGTTCCTGCGCGGTGGGGCCGACGCCCTCATCGTCACCGGCTTCGCGACCGGCGAGCCGGCGGACCTGGGGCGCGCCGCCCGCGTCCGGGACGCCGTCGACGCGCCGGTGCTGCTCGGAAGCGGCGTGACGTCCCTGAACCTCCCGGAAGCGCGGCGTGTGGCGGACGGCGCCATCGTCGGGACGTGGCTGAAGCAGCGCGGGGAGATCACCAACCCCGTCGACCAGGAGCGGGCGCGCGCGCTCGTGGAGCGGCGGGACGCTCTGGTCGCGTCTACCGAAGGGGCGGGTTGACCAGCGTCGAGTCGTGGGCGACGGCGGGGTCGAAGGGCGCCGCCGCGGCGGACGGCCATCCGGCCACGTCCGAGGGCAGCGACTCGAGGCGGTCGACGAACGACGCCACCCACTGGTCGACGTCCGCCGGGCGCTGTTCCGGCTCCTTCGAGAGGGCCCAGAGGAACGCCTCGTCGATCTCGACCGGGATCGGGACCTCGGACAGGAGCGCCGACACCGAAGGCGGCTCGTTCTGGAGCACGTCGACGAAGATCGCGGCGAGCTCCTCCTTGATCGTCACCCGGCGGCCGACGAGGGCCTCGTAGACGATGGCGGCGAACGAGTAGAGGTCGCTCCGCACGCCCACCTCCCGGCAGGAGACCTGCTCCGGCGACATGTAGGCCGGCGTGCCCACGATGTGGCCCGTCTGGGTCAGGTGCACGTCGCCCGCGAGCGGCTTGGCGAGCCCGAAGTCCAGGATCTTCACCCGGAAGCCGCCGTCCGGGCGGTCGACCAGGAAGACGTTCTCCGGCTTGATGTCGCGATGGACCAGGCCCGCCCGGTGCGCGGCCGTCAGGGCCGCCCCGCCGAGACGGAGGAGCGCCGCGACTTGCTGGAGGTTGCCCCGCCCGTAGCGGCGGATCACCTCGGCGAGGTCGAGCCCGCGGAGCATCTCCATCACCAGGAAGAGCGAGCCGTCCTCCAGCTCGCCCGAATCGAAGATCGAGATGACGCCGGGATGGTCGATGCGGGCCAGCGCGCGGGCCTCGTACTCGAAGCGGACGCGCAGCGCCGGGTCGTTGAAGTGCTCGGGCTTGATGATCTTGAGCGCGACGTCCCGGGCCAGCTTCTCGTCCTCGGCCCGGAAGACCGAGCCCATCCCGCCCTCGGCCAGGAGCTGGACCAGCCGGTAGCGTCCCAGGATGCGATACGGCAGGAGGCGTGGCGACTCGAGCGCCACGCCGTCGGCGCGGCAGCGCTCGGCCTGGTGGTCGTAGCAGCGGCCGCAGAGCGGGCAGAGGAGGAGGAGCTCCACCCCGCGTGAGACGAGCTCCTGGCGTGTGGCGAGGCGGCGCTCCTTGGCGGCCTCCAGCTCGTGCCGGGTGCGGAGGAGCTCGAGCGCGCCCCCGAGCTGGTGCGCGAAGCTCGCCAGGAGGCGCTCCTCGTCCCGGTCCCAGAGGGCGCGCTTGCCGGCCACCACCAGCGCGCCCACGAGGTCGCCGGTCATCCCGAAGACGGGGAGCACGACGTCGCCCTCGAGGCGGCTCTTGCGGCGCGTCGCCTCGCGCACCTTCTCGACGGACGGCGGCGCGAGCTCGCTGTCGACGAGGGGCGCGATCTCGTCGCCGTCGACGACGAAGGCGCCGATCTCGACCGCGCCGACGGCGGCGGCCAGGTCGCGGGCCACGGTCTCGGCCCAGGCCGGGACGTCCTGCATCGCCTGCGCGGACGACTCGACGAGGCGGCTGATCCGCTCGCCCGCCTCCACGAGCTGTCCGTTCAGCCGGTGCACCTCGTCCTGGGCACGCTTGAGCGAGATCTGCGCCTGGATCCGCGCCAGGACGACCGAGAAGTCGAGCGGCTTGGTGACGTAGTCGTTGGCGCCGAGCTGGAGCGCCTCCACGATGTCCTCGGAGGAGTCGCGTGCGGTCGCCATGATGATCGGCAGGTCGGCGACGGAGTACGACTCGCGCAGCGTGCGAAGGACGTCCAGGCCGGAGATCCCCGGCATCATCACGTCGAGGAGGATCAGGTCGAAGCGCGTCGCCGCCACGGCGTCGAGCGCCTCGCGCCCGCCCTCGGCGACGGCGACCTGGAACCCGCGCTGGACGAGGCGGCGCGCCAGCATGTCGCGGTTCATCTCGTTGTCGTCCACGACGAGGAGGTGGCCGTGACCGCGAGACTCGGACACGGGAAGCGGGGGGAGCCGGAGCGGCGACGCGGCTCGAGGCGCGTCCGCCGGGGAGGGCGGTTCGTCAACGAGGCCGCCGGGCGCGAGGAGCTTGTCGATCAGGATCAGCAGGCGGCGGCCGGCGTCCTCTATCTTCCTGAGGTCGGGGGCGAGGTCGGCGGGGCCGTCCTCCTCCACCCGCTCCTGCAGGAGCTCGCTGTACCCGAGGATCTGGTTGAGCGGCGTGCGCAGCTCGTGACGTACGTGCGCGAGACGGTCCGCCTCCGCACCGCGCTCCGCCGCACCCGTGCCGTCCGCAGGATCGAGCCGCTCGTCGCTCAACGTCGGGCGAAGTCTAGCGGACGTGCTGCTAGAGTGAGCGCGGATGCGCGGAACGGCGGGTCGATGGGCGCTCTTCGGGTTCGCCGTCTTCCTGGTCGCCTTCGCCGTGCGGATCGCCAATCTCGACTCGGCGTTCGTCCAGGGGGCCGCCCGGATCCCTCCCGCCGACGACCTGTACCACGCCAGGCGGATCGTCCACTCGGCGCTGCGATTCCCCGAGGTCCTCGACCTCGATCCCGATCGCGGCGTCGGCGGGGCTTTCTGTCCGTGGCCGCCGCTCTACGACCTGGCCGCCGGAGGCGCGGCCAGGCTCCTCGGGGCGCACGACCAGGGAGGAATCGTCGCGCGGGCCGCCTGGTTCCCGCCCTTCTTCTCCGCGCTCTTCGCCGCCGCCGCCTCGGTCTTCGTCGGAAGCCGGCTCGGACTCGGAGCGGCGGGGATCGCCGCGGCGGGGATCGCCCTCGCCCCGAACCTCGTCGCGATCTCGCGGATCGGAAGCCTCGACCACCACTATCTGGAGGGGCCGCTCGCCTGCGGCGTCGCCCTCGGCGCGTGGCATGCCCTCCGGTCGGCGCGTCCGGGGCGCGCCGGTCTCGCGCTCGGCCTCGCCGTGTC
>CAYLNK010000048.1:0-28509 GCA_964384675.1 uncultured Holophagales bacterium
GGCCGCCCGGAGCGCGCACCGCGCCGTCCGCGTCGATCCGGTAGCCCGCCTCGAGGAGCCCGAGCCCGGCCGCCGCCGCCCCGAGCGTCCCGGAGACGAACACCTCGTCACCGGCCGACGCCCCGGAACGCGTCAACGGCTTGCCGTTCGGACGGCCCGTGACCGTGACCGCGATGAAGACGGTGGGGGAGGCCGAGAGGTCCCCGCCCACCACCGCCACGCCGTGCTCGACGGCCGCGCTCTTCAGCCCCTGCGCGAACGCCTCCAGCCACGCCGGGTCGGCCTCGCGAGGGAGGCCGAGGGCGACGAGCGCGTGAAGCGGCGTCGCCCCCGTGGCGGCCAGGTCGGAGAGGTTGACGTTCAGCGCCTTGCGACCGAGCAGGCGCGGGTCCGAGGCGGTCCGGAAGTCCTGGTTCTCGACGAGGACGTCGGTCGAGAGGCAGAGCGGTCCGCTCGGCATCACGATCGCGGTGTCGTCCCCGATGCCGAGGAGGACGTCGCGGCGCCGCGTGGCGAAGAGCGTCCGGAGCCGGTCGACGAGGACGGACTCCTTCGGCAGCGGGCTCATGCCGCCCTCCGGCGGCCGTTCGCCTTCTTCGCCGGGCGACGCGGAGCCCGCGGCGTCCCGACCGCCTTCGGTCCGGCGACGGGGAGGAGCGCGGTCTCGAGCACCTCGTCGACGCGCTTGACGAAGACGAAAGCCAGGTCCTTGCGGAGGTCGGCCGGCACCTCCACCAGGTCCCGCTCGTTCGTCTTCGGCAGGATCACGGTCTTGACGCCCGCGCGCCGCGCGGCCAGGACCTTCTCCTTGACCCCGCCGATCGGGAGGACGTCGCCCCGGAGCGTGATCTCGCCCGTCATGGCGAGGTCGCGCCTCACGGAGCGGCCCGAGAACGCCGAGATCATCGCGGTCGCCATCGTGATGCCGGCGGACGGCCCGTCCTTCGGGATGGCGCCTTCGGGGACGTGGACGTGGGTGTCGTGGGTCTCGAAGAAGTCGTCGGCGAGCCCCAGGTCGGTGGCGCGGGAGCGCGCGTACGTCAGCGCCGCCTGCGCCGACTCCTTCATCACCTCACCGAGCTGGCCGGTCAGCTGGAGGCGTCCCTTGCCGCGTACGGCGCGCGCCTCGACGATCAGGATGTCGCCCCCCACCGCGGTCCAGGCGAGCCCGGTCGCGGCGCCGACCTGGTCGGCCGGGAGCGTCTCGTCGCGCGTGTACTTCGGCACGCCCAGGAGCTCCCGCACCAGCTTCGGCGTGAGCGAGACCGGTCTGGTCTTGCCGCTCGCGTGCTTCACCGCGACCTTGCGGCAGCAGGAGCCGATCTCCCGCTCCAGGTTGCGGAGCCCGGCCTCGCGGGTGAAGTCCTCGATGAGCGTGCGGAGGGCCGCGTCCGAGAAGCGGACCGCGTCCTCCGGCAGGCCGTTCTCCTTCCGCTGCTTCGGGATCAGGTGCCGGTGGGCGATCGCGACCTTCTCCTCGAGCGTGTAGCCGGAGAGGCGGATCACCTCCATCCGGTCGAGGAACGCCGGCTGGATCGTGTCGAGCACGTTCGCCGTGGTGATGAAGAGGACCTTGGAGAGGTCGTACGGCACGCCCAGGTAGTGGTCCCGGAACGCCTTGTTCTGCTCCGGGTCGAGGACCTCGAGGAGGGCGGACGACGGGTCGCCGCGGAAGTCGCTCCCGATCTTGTCGACCTCGTCGAGGATGAAGACCGGGTTCGAGGTGCCGGCCTGCGAGATCCCCTGCACGATCCGCCCCGGCAACGCGCCCACGTAGGTGCGCCGGTGGCCGCGGATCTCGGCCTCGTCGCGCACGCCCCCGAGCGACAGGCGCACGAACTTCCGGTCGAGAGCCCGCGCGATCGAGCGGCCGAGCGACGTCTTGCCGACGCCGGGTGGCCCGACGAAGCAGAGGATCGGCCCCTTCGACTCGGGCGCCAGCTTGCGGACCGCGAGGAACTCCAGGATCCGCTGCTTGACCTTCTCGAGGTCGAAGTGGTCGTCGTCCAGGATCTGGCGGGCCCGCGACAGGTCGAGGCTGTCCACCGACAGCGTCCCCCACGGGAGGCCGGTGACCCAGTCCAGGTAGGTGCGGAGCATCGCGTTCTCGGCGGAGTCCGGGTTGCCGCGCTCGAGCCGCTTGATCTGCTTCTCGATCTCCTCCACCACCTCGGCCGGCGCCTGCCGCTCCTCGATCTTCTTGCGGTACGCGGCGATCTCGTCGGACAGGTCCTCGGTCTCGCCCAGCTCCTGCTGGATCGCCTTGAGCTGCTGCCGCAGGAAGTACTCGCGCTGGCTCTTGTCGATCTCGCCGCGGGCCGCGCCCGAGATCTCCTGCTGCACCGTGAGGACCCGGATCTCGCGGCGGAGGATCTCGAGGACCAGCCGCACCCGGTCCACGGCGCCCACCGTCTCCAGGATCTGCTGCGCCTCCTCGATCTTCAGCTCCAGGTTGGAGGCGGCGAGGTCGGCCAGGCGCGCTGGATCGTCCAGACCGGAGGCGACGAGCATCACCTCGGGCGAGATCTGCTTGCCCAGGGTGACGGTCTTCTCGAGGCCTTCCTTGAGGCTCCTCACGAGGGCCTCGACCTCCTCGCTGCGCGGCTCCGGCGTCTCCGGCTCGGGGATCCGGGTCACCTTGGCGCGGAGCGACGGGGACTCCTGCACGTACGACTCGATCTTCACCCGCGACAGCCCCTGCACCAGGAGGCGCACGCGCCCGTCCGGCAGCTTGAGCATCCGCATCACCGCCGCCGCGGTCCCGACCCCGTTGAGGTCGGCCGGCGTCGGCTCCTCGACCGAGGCGTCCTTCTGCGCGACCAGGAGGAGGATCCGCTGCTCGGCGAGGGCCGAGTCGACCGCCGCGATCGACTTCTCCCGGGAGACCGAGAGGGGCACGATCACGTACGGGAACAGGACGACGTCCTTCAGGGGGAGGACCGGAAGGAGGTCCGGCAGGCTGATCTCGGGCTGCGGCTCGGCGCTCATCGTGCTCCCTCGTCGCGCGCCGGGCGCACCGGGATCTCCCGGCCGCGGGGCCGGGCCCGCTTCGGCAGCTCCAGGGTGAGGAGGCCGTCGACGTAGCTGGCCCGCGCGGCGTCGGCGTCGATCTCCTCGGGGAGCTCGACGATCCGCTCGAACGGGCCGGGCTCGCGCTCCACGCGGAGGAAGCGGCCGCCCTCGGTGGGCCGCCGGTCGCCGCGCACCGCGACGAGGCGCTCCTTCACCTCGACGACGAGGCGCTGCGGGTCCGATCCCGGGACCTCGAAGACGAGGCGGTACGCCTGAGGGCTTTCCACCACGTCGCACGCCGGGTGGGAGACGGAGGCGGCGGCGCCGCCGGGGGCGCGCACGGCGAAGGGGGCGGGGGAGGCGGGGCGTCGGGTCGACATCGCGTGGTCCTCAGCGCCGCCCGGGCGCGGGCTCGGGGACCGCGCGCCGGCCGGCTCGTTTCCGCGAGCCCGGGGCTCGCTCCAGGAGGTTCTTCAGCTCGTCCACGAAGTCCCCGAGGTCCTCGAAGCGCCGGTAGACCGACGCGAAGCGGACGTAGGCGACCTGGTCGAGGTCCTTCAGGCGGTCCATGACGCGCGCCCCGATCTCCACCGTCGTCATCTCGCGCAGCTCACGCGCGTGGAGGGAGGATTCGATGGCCTCGCAGATGGAGTCGAGGTCCTTCGTCTGCACGGGGCGCTTCTCGCAGGCCCGGATCAGCCCGCGCAGGAGCTTGTTCCGGTCGAACGGCTCGCGGCGTCCGTCCTTCTTCACGACCAGGACCGGGATCTCCTCCACGGTCTCGTACGACGTGAAGCGCCGGGAGCAGACGTTGCATTCGCGGCGCCGCCGGATCACGGCTCCCTCGCGGCTCTCGCGCGAATCGACGACGCGGTCGTCTCCAGCGCCGCAGAACGGGCATCTCACCCGGGAAGCCTACTCCGGAACCGCCGAGGTCTTGGCGCCGTCCGCCGGCGGAGGCGCCGCCAGGGAACCCAGCTTCAGGCCGCCGCCTCCGAGGAGGAGGAGGCCGACGATCGTGACCGGCGCGAACGAGAGCGCGTGGGACACGAGAGCGAAGGCGGCCGCCGCGTTCGCTCCCACGCCGTGGAAGCCGGTGAGCGCGTAGGCGACGGCCGCGTGGTAGCCGCCCACGCCGCCAGGGGTCGGAACGGCGAGCCCGACGACGGCCCACGTCAGGACGAAGAAGGTGATGGGGTACGGGAAGCGCAGGTCGAACGCGAGGAGCGTCACGTGAATCTGGGCGCAGATGAGCAGCCAGAGGCCGACGGAAGCCAGCGCCATCCGGAGCACGTGAGACGGCCGGCCCAGCGCGCCCAGGCCGGCCAGGAGCGAGGCGAGGAGGCCGGAGAGCTTCCGTCCCACCGGCACCGGCAGCCGCTTCAGGAACGGGTCCGTGAGCTTTCCGGTCAGGGAGGGGCGCACGGCGAGGAGCGCCAGGACCACCAGCCCCAGGAACGTCCCGGCTCCCAGGACCAGGGCGCTCTTCCGGAGGAGCGCGAAGCGGGAGGCCGCTTCGCCGCCGAGGCCCGTCGGGGCCCAGCCGATCGCGTAGACGACGAAGAGGAAGATCACCGTGACCAGGTCGAGGAGCCGCTCGAGGAGCACCGAGACGAGAAGGGGCGGAAGGGGAAGCCGGGCGCTGCGAGAGAGGGCGACGGGCCGGACCACCTCTCCCGCGCGGAGAGGCAGCAGCGTCGTGGCCGCGAAGCCGATCGCGGTGGCGATCGTGGCGTCCCAGAGCGGCGCGTGCCCGACGTGCTCGAAGAGCAGCCGCCACCGCCAGGAGCGCGCCGGGATCACCGCCAGCGAGATCACCACGGCGACGACCAGCCAACCGGCGTGCGCCCCGCGGATCGCCTTCCAGACGGTCGCCAGGTCCACGTGCCGCAGGAAGAGCGCGAAGAGCCCGACCGCCAGGCCGAGCGAGATGGCGATCCGGAGCGCGTGGGAGGCCTTCGGCGACACGGGCCGGGATGGTAGCAGCCGGAGACGCCCTCATAATCCGGCCGTGGGAGCCGCACCCGTCTACTTCGACGCGATCGCCCTCGAGCACGCCACGGGTCCGCACCATCCCGAGACGCCGCGCCGGGTCTCGGCCTGCGTCGAGGCTCTCCGGGCGAGCGGCCGTTCGGTGCAGGCGCCGGAGTCGCCGGTCCGGGCGGTCGAGGCGATCGAGCGGGTCCACCACCCCATGTACGTGCGGCGCTTCCGGGACGCCTGCAGCCGCGGGCCGGCCGGCTCCCGCGAGGCGTTCTCCCTCTTCGACGCGCCGGACAACCCGATCTCGTCCGCGACGTTCAAGGCGGCGTTCCGCTCGGTGGGCCTCGCGCTGGCGGCGGCCGACGCCGTGCTGTCGGGACGCGAGCCGAGCGTGTTCGTGGCGTCGCGTCCGCCCGGCCACCACGCGCTCGCCGACGAGGCGATGGGCTTCTGCTACTTCAACACGGCGGCCGTCGTGGCGCGGGACCTCGTCGCGACGCACCAGCTGGACCGCGTCCTGGTCGCCGACTTCGACGTCCACCACGGCAACGGGACCCAGGAGATCTTCTGGGAGGACGAGCAGGTCGCCTACGTCTCGGTGCACCGGTTTCCGTTCTATCCGGGGACCGGCGCCGCGGATGAGGTGGGCGTGGGCCGGGGGCGCGGCACCACCGCCAACGCGCCTCTCCCGGCGGGGACGGCGTCCGACGTCTACGCGATGGCCCTCGAGGCGACGCTGGATCGCCTCCTCCGCCGGTTCCGGCCCGACTTCGTCGTGGTGAGCGCCGGGTTCGACGCGCACGTGGAGGACCCGCTGGGGGGGATGAGGGTCGACGACGAAGGCTTCCGGCAGATGGCGGCGCTCCTCGGGGACGTCGCGCGGACTCACGCCGGGGGACGCCTGGTGTCTCTGCTGGAAGGGGGCTACGCCCCGGACGCCGTCGGCCGCGCGGCCGGCATCTATCTTCAGGCGCTTCAACACCCTGATTGACAGTGCCTTCCCACGTCCTCTAAACTGCCCTCAGGTACATAGGCTGAAAAGAACTTCGGGTCACGGGTAGGCTCGAACCGCGTGAGCTCGATCGCCCTGAGATTCTGTGGATTCGGAGGATTTCTGATGAAGCGAACGGCGCTACTCCTCCCGGCAATGGTCGCGGGTCTCGCCCTCTCGGGAGTCCCGGCTCTCGCCCAGGGGCCCTGCCCCACGGCGGGCTGCCCGGCCCAGACGATCGGCGTCGTGGAGACGCCGGCCGAGGGCGCGACGGTCTCCGGCTACGTCAGGATCGTCGGTTTCGCGCTCGACGCGAACCAGGTGTCGAACGTCGACCTCTTCGTCGACGGCACGGACGAGGCGAACAAGGTGACGCCGGCGGGCGGGGCCAACATCAACCTGCCGCGCCCCGACATCCTCCAGTTCTACCCCACCTACACCGGGACGGCGGGGGGGAACCCCGGCTTCGAGATGTCGTTCAAGGCGAGCAGCTTCTCGAGCGGGACCCACACCCTGTACGTGCGGATCACGAACACGCAGGGGTGCTGCTATTACCTGGCGCCCCGCACCGTCAAGGTGGACAACAACAAGAACGCTCCACCGATCGGTGACGTCAACTTCCCGAGGCGGGACGACTCCGTCGCCGGTGTCATGCAGATCTCGGGCTGGGCGCTCGACGACCGGAAGATCGACCACGTCGAGATCTACGTCGACGGGCTCCAGGAGCGTCAGGCGGTGACCGGCTTCTACCGGCCCGACGTGGCGGCCTACTACCCGGATGCCTCCATGGCGCTGCTCTCGGGCTGGTTCTCCAGCTACGACACGACGCGCCTGGCCAACGGCGTGCACTTCATCTCCGTGAAGGCGGTCGACGACCAGGGTCAGGCGAACACGCTGGGCGTCCGCCGCATCCAGGTCTTCAACAACGCGCAGCTCCTCCCGCCGTTCGGCGAGGTCGAGTACCCGCTCCTGAACGCCACCTGGTTCGGGAACTGCCTCAAGGTGGTCGGCGGACCCTCGCCGTACGACATCACGGACCCCCGGTACCTGATGCACATCTACGGCTGGGCGCTCGACGTCTCCACCGCGGTCGAGCGGGGCGGCGTCTCGCACGTCTGGGCCGAGATCAGCGGTGTCGTCATCAAGGACACGCGCGGCGCCTTCTACACGCCGGGCTGCCACCGCGAGTTCCTGCTCGACAACGCCCTCATCGACTGCTACGGCTACTACCGGCCCGACATCGGCAAGCTGTATCCCGGTCTGCCGCACTCGCCGAACTCCGGCTTCCACTTCTACGTCGACGTCGGCTACCTGATCACCCAGGTCGGCATCAAGGAGGGGAACCACCTCCTCCAGATCAAGGCCGCCGACAAGGAAGACCAGCAGGTCCTCCTCAAGGAGATCCCGATCAACATCGAGTGCGCGACGGGCAACCTCGACCCGCCGCCGCTCGCCTACGTCGACGACCCGTACAACTACAAGTTCGTGAACGGCATCTTCCCGGTGCTCGGCTGGGCGCTCGATCTCGACAACGTCTACCGGGTGCGCGTGAAGATCGACGGCTTCGTCCAGATCGACGCCGTCCGGAACGTCGACTACGCCGAGTACGGCCTTCCCAGCCCGGACGTCGCCGCCGTCTACGCGAACTACCCGCAGCGGGGCTTCGCCCGGTGGCGCTTCTACCTCGACACGACGAAGATCTCGAACAGCGAGCACGACCTCGACGTCGAGGTGATCGACTCGCGCGGTAACACCCGGGTCGCCGGGACGCGCCGCTTCCTCGTCAACAACAACACCTTGGTCCGGTAAAGCGGTTCGCCGGGCGATTCGCCCGGCCCTGAAGCCATGGTCCGAGCGCCGGGGAAACCCGGCGCTCGTGCTTTTACGAGGCCCCCTCGGAAGGCTGGCGTTCGTACAACGGCTTCAAGATCACGAATCCTCTCCATGTTCCCGTATCAGGAGGACCGGTGCCCGTCCCAGAACTCGCCTTGGATCGGCCCCGCCCCTGACCCGCCCGCGGCACGCGGCGTGCAAACACGGTGGGACGAAGCCGTGTCCGCTGGGACGAATCGAGGCTAGAATGCCGATTCGTTCCGTTCGTTTTTCGAGAACCAATGAGAGGGGAGGAGGCTATTTCGATGAGGAGAATCGGGGTTCTTTCGGTAATTTTCGCGTTGATCCTGGCAACGGGCGGTACCGCGCTGGCCCAGTCGGGCACGAGCTCGGGCCTGCGGGGCCGGGTCACGAACGAGGGAGCGGGGCTCCCCGGGGTGACCGTGGAGATCAAGTCCCCGGCGCTTCAGGGGGTCCGCACGGCGACCACCTCCGGCAACGGCGACTACATCTTCAACGGCGTTCCCTCGGGCCAGTACACCGTCACGTTCAAGCTCCAGGGCTTCGAGACCGTCACCAAGGATGCCACGCTCGTGACCGCCCAGCAGAGCACCGTCGACGCGAACCTGGCCGTCGCCGGTATCACCGCGGTCGCCGCGGTCACGGCCACCGCCGAGACCGTCTCGACGACGTCCCAGGCGTCGACGACGATCACGACCGAGCTGACGACCAAGCTCCCGATCACCCGGACGATCCTCTCGGCCGTGGCGCTCTCCTCGGGCGTCTCGACCACCGGGGCCGGCGGCGCCATCACGATCTCGGGCGCCCAGTCGTTCGACAACGTCTTCACGGTCGACGGCGCCGTCATCCAGGACAACGTCCGGTCGACGCCGAACAACCTCTTCATCGAGGACGCGATCCAGGAGACCACCACCTCCGTCTCGTCGGTCTCGGCCGAGTTCGGCCGGTTCACCGGCGGCGTCGTCAACACCGTGACGAAGTCGGGCGGCAACGTCTTCTCCGGCTCGTTCCGCACCTCGCTCACGAACGACTCCTGGACGGCCATCACGCCGTTCCGGGAGACGCGCGAGCAGAAGGTGAACCCCCGCTACGAGGCCACCCTCGGCGGGCCGATCTGGAAGGACAAGATCTGGTTCTTCGGTTCCGGCCGCCTCGAGAAGGTGACCGGCTCGAACCAGACGTCGTTCACCAACATCTCGTTCGCGACCGGCAACGACGAGAAGCGGTACCAGGGGAAGCTGACCCTGACGCCCGTGCAGAACCACTCCCTGACGGCGAGCTACCTCAAGGTGAACACCGAGCAGGAAGGGAACTTCTTCGGCGTCATCATGGACCTCGACAGCCTCGTCACCCGCCAGCTTCCCCAGGAGATCCTGACGGCGAGCTACAACGGCGTCCTGTCGGCCAACCTCTTCGTCGAGGCGCAGTACTCCCGGCGTAAGTTCACGTTCGAGAACTCCGGCTCGCGCTTCACCGACATCATCAAGGGCACGCTGATGCGCGACCGGTCGCGCGGCAACGCCCGCTACAACTCGCCCACGTTCTGCGGCGTCTGCGATCCGGAAGAGCGGAACAACCGTGACTACCTGATCAAGGGCACCTACTTCCTCTCGACCGCGGGGCTCGGCTCGCACAACATCGTGGTCGGCTACGACAACTTCTCCGGCCAGCGCAAGTCGAACAACTACCAGTCGGGAAGCAACTACCGGATCTTCACGACCTCCACGATCCTCCAGGGCGGGGACATCTTCCCGGTGATCGGCCCGTCGTCCTACATCTACTACACGCCGATCGACGCGCTCAGCAAGGGCTCCGACACCCTGACCCACTCGGTCTTCGTGAACGACCAGTGGCGCCTCAGCAACCGCCTCTCGTTCAACCTCGGCGTGCGGTACGACAAGAACAGCGCGGCCGACAGCCGCGGCGTCGTCACCGCGGACGACAGCGCGTTCAGCCCCCGCCTCGCGGCGGCCTTCGACGTGACCGGCAAGGGCAACCTCCGGGTCGCGGCGAGCTACGCCAAGTACATCGGCGGCATCCAGGAGACCCAGGTCGACGGCGGCTCGAACGCGGGTCAGCCCGGCCTCCTTCTCTGGTACTACACGGGTCCCGGCGCCACCCCCATCAACGTGAACCTGCCGGCCGGCGCCACTCCGGTTTCCCGCGCCGCGGCGCTCCAGCAGGTGTTCGACTGGTTCTTCGCGCAGGGCTGCCCGAACCTGGCGACCTGCAAGCTCCCGCTCGACTACGCCTTCGTCCCCGGCCTGACCACGCAGTTCGCCGGCACGCTGAAGTCCCCCTTCGCCGACGAGTACACGGTGGGCGTCAACGGCGCGATCGGGACCAAGGGCTCCTTCCGGATGGACTTCGTTCACCGGAAGTTCGGCGACTTCTACAACCGGGTCCTGAACCTCTCCACCGGAAAGGTCTCGGACGGCCTCGGCAACACGTTCGATCTCGGCATCCTCGGCAACTCCAGCGATCTCGAGCGGAAGTACACGGCCCTCCAGACGCAGTTCCAGTACCGGCTCGGCCGGCTCAACGTCAACGCCAACTGGACCTGGTCGCACACGATCGGCAACTTCGACGGTGAGACGGCCGCGAGCGGCGCAGTCCCGGCGACGGACGACGTCTACCCGGAGTACAAGGTCAAGTCGTGGAACAACCCGCGGGGCGACCTGGCGAGCGATCAGCGCCACCGGGTGAAGCTCTTCGCCACGTACGACCTTCCGTTCATCCCCGCCAAGATCGGGACACTCACCCTCAGCGTGGTCCAGGGCTACGAGTCGGGCTCGCCTTACGGTGCGGTCGGCACGGTCCGCTCGCGGAACTACGTGACGAACCCGGGCTACCAGTCCCCGCCGTCCTCGGTGAACTACTACTTCACCGCGCGTGACGCGTTCCACACCGACGACATCAAGACCACCGACATCGGCATGAACTTCTCGACCCGGATCGCCGACACGGTCGAGATCTTCCTCCTTCCGCAGATCACAAACGTCTTCAACAACCAGGCCGTCATCGCGGTTAACGCCACCGTGCTCACGGTCCTCGCGCCGGGCACCGGCAACACGTTCGTGGCCTTCAACCCGTTCACCCAGGAGCCGGTCAAGCGCCCCACGGGCGACCAGACCGTCAAGACCGCGAACTGGGACTTCGGCCCGAGCTTCGGCAAGGCGACCAGCTCCGCGGGCTATCAGCGGCCCCGGACGTTCCTGGTCAGCATGGGTCTCCGCTTCTAAAGTACCGCGGGGGAAACCGGTCGCCGGTTTCCCCCGCACCCCCTTCACCCGGATCGCTGTTCGAAGGGGAAACCGGTCGCCGGTTTCCCCCGCACCCCCTTCACCCGGATCGCTGTTTCGAAGGGGAAACCGGTCGCCGGTTTCCCCCGCACCCCCTTCACCCGGTCCTCTTCTCAGCGCGTTGAGCGCGCTCTCTTCTTCCGCCGGGGTTTGTCCCCGGCTCTTTCTTTTTCCGGGGGTGAGCGTGCGCTACCCTTCGTCGGTGACGCACCGCAGATCCTTGGCGCCGCTCGTGCTCTGCATCGTTGCCCTTGGCTGCGGCAAGACCCGGCGCGCAGCCGAGACGTTCCCGAACGCTCCGGTCATCCTCGTCAGCGTCGACACCCTCCGCTCCGATCACCTTCCGTTCTATGGACATGCGGGCGTGGAGACGCCGGCTCTCTCGGCCCTTCGGAAGGACGCGGTCCTCTTCGAGCGCGCCTACTCGCACGTGCCCCTGACGCTGCCGTCGCATGCTTCCGTCCTGACGGGCCGTGTGCCGCAGGATCACGGCATCCACGACAACCTCGGCTACAAGCTCCGGAAGGACGTGCCGACGCTTGCCGAGCTCCTGAAGGCCGCTGGCTACGCGACCGGCGGTGCCATCTCCTGCTACGTCCTGAAGGGCGACACCGGCCTGGCACGCGGGTTCGACTTCTACGACGACCAGGTCGATCCGGCGGAAGGCCAGTCCGCGCTCGGCCGCGTCCAGCGCGTGGGTACGGAGACCGAGAGCCGCCTGGAAGGCTGGGTGGGCTCGCAGAAGCCGGGCTCACCCGTCCTGGCCTTCCTGCACCTCTACGAGCCGCACACCCCGTACGAGCCGCCGGAGCCGTGGAAGAGCAAGAACGCGCAGCCGTACGACGGCGAGATCGCCACCGCCGACGCCATCGTCGGCCGGTTCCTGACGTTCCTGAAGGGACGGGACCTGTACGACCGGGCGCTGATCGTCTTTTTCTCGGACCACGGTGAGGCTCTCGGCGAGCACGGAGAGGAGGAGCACGGGATCTTCCTCTACCGCGAGACGCTGCAGGTCCCGCTGCTGGTCAAGCTGCCGGGCGGGAGGTTCGCGGGGACCACGGTCGCGACGCCCGTCGCGCTTTCGGACGTCTTCACCACGGTCGGGCGCGGCGTGGGCCTGCGTGGCTTCACGGCGCCCGAGGGCACGGTCTCCCTCGCCGACCTGGCGGCCGGCGCGCCGGCGCCGGATCGTCGGCTCCTGGCGGAGACGTTCTTCCCGCGCATCCATTTCGGCTGGAGCGAGCTGACCTCGCTCCTCGAGGGCCGGTGGCACTACATCGAGGCGCCGCGCCCGGAGATCTACGACCTCGAGACCGATCCCGGCGAGACGAAGAACCGGATCGCCGAGAAGCCCGGTCCCCTCCGCTCCCTCAGGGCCGAGCTGCTGAAGCGCCGGCCGTCCTTCGAGTCGCCGGGCGACGTCGATCCCGAGGCCCGCAAGAAGCTCGCGTCGCTCGGCTACCTGAGCGCCGGTCCGTCCGCCGCGTCCGGATCGCTCGACGACCCGAAGGACCGGATCGCCACGTTCGAGGAGCTGCGCAAGGGCCTGGGCGAGATGACGGCCGGCCAGCCGCAGAAGGCGGAGGAGGTCTTCAAGAAGCTCCTCGCGGAGAACCCGCGGATGCTCGACGTCTGGGACATGTACTCCCGGACGCTCCTGAACCTGGGCCGGCCGGAGGAAGCTCTCGCCGCCCTCAAGAAGACCGTGGACCTCGCGCCCGAGGCCGCGCGCGCTCCCTACCTGATCGAAGTGGCGAACCTCTGTCTCCAGCTCGGGAAGTGGGAGGACGCCGAGAAGCACGTCGAGGCGATCCGGGCGCTGGGCGACCCGGCAGCCGAGGACATCGCGGCCCGCTCCGCGCTGGGACGCGGCGACCTCGCGGCGGCCGAGGCCGCGGCCCGGGCGGCCCTGGGAACCGCGAAGGGGAACACGCGCATCCGCGCCTGTCTCGTGCTGGGGCGGATCGCGGTCAAGAAGGGCGACCTCGCGACGGCACGCTCCTACGCCGACCAGGCGCAGGAGCTGTCGGCCCACGAGAAGATCCCGCAGTCGGGTTTGCACATGCTGCGCGGCGACGTGCTCGCCCGATCCGGGCAGATCGCCGAGGCCGAGAAGGAGCTCCTGGAGGAGATCCGCCTCTACCCGGACCGGATGGACGCTCGCATCTCGCTCGGGGCTCTCTACGCGTCGGCGAACCGCCGGCAGGACGCCCGGCGGGTCCTGATCGAGCTGGTCTCCCGCCAGCCGACGCCGGAGGCGTTCCTCCTCGGCATCCGGACGTTCCAGGTCACCGAGGACGCGGAGGGGGCCCGGCAGCTGGTCCGCGAGGCGCGTCGGCTCTTTCCGAACGACCCCCGCTTCGCGCCGCCGGGGTAGAGGCTACTTCTCCTTCGGCCCGATCGTGAACGGCGCCGAGACGTCGAGGGTGGTCTTCCTGACGGTGTCCTCGACGCTGATCTTGAAGACGTAGTCGCCGGGCGGGAAGTACTCGCCCAGGTTCGACTCGGTGACGGTGCCTGCCATGTCGACGACCGGGGTGCTGCCCTCTGGTCCCGCCGCCACGGCCACGGGCTCGTCCGGCGGCACCGGCAGCTCCATCGCCGCTCGACCCTTCGGCTGGATCTTGATCTTCCGCTTGAGGAACGCCTTCTTCGTGGCGGGGTCGACGCCCGGCCCCGACAGCCGGACGAGGTACGAGAGCCCGTCCGTGCCCTTGATCTTCACGTCGCCTCGGCCGACGAACTTGCGCCCGCCGAAGACGAACGGGGAGTCGGTCGGGGCGCCGTCCGCGGGCAGGTCGGCGATCGCCAGGAAGAGCGGCGACGCGGCGAGCTCCGGGGTCGGCGCTGGGATGGTCACGCCGCGGCGGGCGGTGTGCGTGACGGCGCCAGCGCCGTCTAGGAGGACCAGAGCGACGTCGTAGTCCCCCGCCGCGAGGGGAAGGGCGCGATCGACGACGACGCCCTTGAGCAGGTTCCGGGCGTCGGCGGGCTCCTCGCTCCGGGTGACCTCGTGGCCGTCCTTCGCGCGGATCGCCCAGGCGACCCGGGCGGGCGCCGAGGCTCCTTCCAGATAGACCTGCAGCATCAGGCGCACGCCGCCGTCCCGGTACGCGAGCGGGAGCACCGTGAGAGCGCCGGCGGGCTCCTTCGCCAGGGCGGCGTCCAGAGCCTCCGCCGCGGCGGGCGAGACGACGGGTGCCGGCGGCGCGCCGGGCTTCGCCGCGACCGCCGTCGTCTTGACGGTGCCCCCCGGCAGCGGGACCTCCTTTAGCTCCGGGCTCTTCAGGGCGACCTTGACGGCCGTCTTCTCGATGCGCCGCACGTCCCCCGGTCCGAGGAGCGTGTCCCGCGTCTGCTCGACGGCGAAGGTCACCACGAGCGCCTTGGTACCGGCCCAGTCGGGGAGCTGGGGCGCCTCGTAGGTGAACGTCGTGATGTTCTCGCCCAGCGAGGTCCCCGGGTCGTTCTCCCCGGGGTTGAACGTATCGGAGCCGATCTTCTGGCCCGGCGCCTGGGCCTTCGTTCCGAGGGCCACGGAGACGTTCTTCGGCGGGCCGAGGAGGATGTAGAGCTTGCCCCTTTCGGTGAGCGCGCCGCGTGTCTGGTTCGCGAGAGTGAAATGCTTGTCCGCGAGCTGGACGAGCGCGTCGAACCGCTGCTTGAGCTCGTTCGCCTCGGTGCCCGGGTCCGGGTCGCGCCGCGCCCAGAAGAGCGCGATCAGCTTCTCGGCGTCGGCGTCGGAGGTGACCTTCTTCCACTCCTTGGTCTCGGCGTCGCTGGCCAGGTAGACGAACTCGGGAGACTTGGCCCAATCCTTGTACTTCACGAGGCCGGGCTCGGCGGAGAACGCGGCCGGCGAGAGGCCGACCGAGAAGGAGAGGAGGGATCCGGCCGCTGCGATCTGGAGGTGCTTGCGCATGGTGCCGCGATCTTACGTCCGCCGGTCAGGCGATGCGCTCGCTCCCGCTGTAGACGTTGAACGTCCCGCCGCGCAGGAAGCCCGCCAGCGTCATCCCGCTCTCCTCCGCCAGCTCCACCGCGAGGCTCGTGGGCGCCGACACCCCGGCCAGGAGGGTCACGCCCGAGAGGGCCGCCTTCTGCGCGATCTCGAAACCGATCCGGCCCGTGACGAGGAGGATCGGCGGGACTGCCGTACGCCCCGCGAGGCACGCCCCGATCGCCTTGTCGACGGCATTGTGGCGGCCCACGTCCTCCCGCGAGACGAGGAGCGTGCCGTCGTGGGCGAAGAGCCCCGCGGCGTGGAGGCCTCCGGTCGCGGCGAAGACCGATTGCGCGGCACGGAGGCGCTCCGGAAGAGCGGAGAGGAGCGCCGGCGAGACCGAGAGGTCCGCGCGTGGCCGGCGCACGCCCGCGTGGAGCACCTCCTCGATGGAGCGCCGGCCGCAGACCCCGCACGCCGAGGACATCGGTCCGGCCCGGTCCGGCTCGGGGATCGCGACGCCGGCGGCGAGCGTGACGACGGCGACGTTGCGGCGCAGCTCCTCGGCGATCCGGCGATCACCGGGGCGCTCGAGCGCGACGACGTCCGCGGCGCCGCTCACGATCCCCTCGGAGAAGAGGAGTCCCAGGACGAGGTCGGCGTCGTGGCCGGGTGTCCGCATCGTGACGACGTGGCGTCGGGCCTCGCCGCCGCCGCCGGCGGAGCGGAGGCGGATCTCGAGCGGCTCCTCCGCGACCAGCGTGTCGCGCCCCCAGCTCCTCCCCCCGCCGGCGAGCCGGGACACCGTCGCCGGAACGGACGCGTCGTCTGGGCGCTCTTCCACGCCCGCATTCAACCACGCTAGAAAGACACCGAGACGCTCGCCCGGAACGCGCGCGGCTCGAGCGGGTGGCTGTGGACGTCGTCGACGCCCTCGGCCGGCTCGCCGGGGAGGCGCGACGGATAGAAGTAGTCGATGTCGCTCGCGGCGGCGTCGAAGAGGTTCAGCCCCTCGACCGCTATCCGGACCGACTTGCCGACCTGGTAGCCGACGCGGGCGTTCCAGGTCGTCGACGACGCGGAGCGGACGGAGTCGTCCTCGATCAGAGAGCGCGGCCCGAAGTACCGGAGCCGCAGGCTCCCGAAGAAGCCACGCAGCCCCTCGACCGAGGCTCCCGCCGACGCGACGCCCTCGATCGAGCCGGGGATCCGGTCGCCGGTGGGGTCGTCGTCGCGGAAGACGCCGCGGGAGTACGCGTAGTCGGCGTCGAGCGTCAGCCACGGCGCCGGCGTGTAGTAGAGCGACAGCTCCACTCCGGTGCGACGGCTCGGGCGGCTCGGCTCGGTGGTCCCGGCGTCGCCGACGAAGAGCAGCTCGGAGTCGATGTCGAGCCCCCAGAGCGCCGCGGTCGCCTGGAGGTGGGGGAGCGCCGTCGTGCGCACGCCGATCTCGCCGCCCTTGGCACGCACCAGGGGGCTCACCCGCTCGGCCGGCTCGCCGCTCTTCGGGTCGACGGTGATGGTGGAGCCGCGCGCGTCGTTGCTGTGGAAGCCGTAGCCGCCGTTGACGTAGATCTCGGTCCTCGCGAACGGACCGAAGACGAGGCCGAGCTTGGGGCTGAGAATGCCGCGGGTCTCCTCGCCGGAGTTCGACGGCAGGCTCGCGTCGACCTTGAACCTGTAGAGGTCGCCGCGCAGGCCGGCGTTCGCGCGGAGCCACGGCAGGAGCGAGAGGGTGGTCTTCGCGTAGAGCGAGCCGCTCGTCTGCGCCACCTGGTCGACGCGGGTCGTCTCCAGCCGCTGGCGCGCCTTCGTGTGGTAGAGCCCGACGGAGCTGATGTTGTCGTTCCGTGCCTCC
This sequence comes from uncultured Holophagales bacterium, assembly GCA_964384675.1. Lineage (GTDB taxonomy): Bacteria > Acidobacteriota > Thermoanaerobaculia > UBA5066 > UBA5066 > CAYLNK01. Next base: position 16,944 of record CAYLNK010000048.1, read on the forward strand.
AGCCCCACGGTCGTCTCGACGCCGATCGAGCCGAGCCGCGAGAGCCACTGGGAGCTGGCTCTCACGCCGGTGACCAGCCGGCGGTCCTCCTGCTCGAACTGGTCGCCGTTCTCGGGGTCGTCGAGGAAGTAGGTGAAGTTGGAGTAGAGGTTCAGGTCGTAGTCGACGAGGTAGGCCGACGCCTTGAGCACGTTGTCCGCGACCGACCTCTGCCACTCGGCCGAGAGCGTGTAGCGGTGCGTCTTCCCGCCGTCGGTGTCGTCGAGCGATCCGAAGCGGCCGATGAGGCCCGACTCGACCGCCCGCTGCGCCACCTGGTCGGTGGAAGTCCACCGTCCCTGGTACGCCATCGCCGTGACGGCGAAGCCCGATCGCTCGTCGCCGACGCTGTAGCGGAGCACCCCGTTGGCGCGGCGGTAGTCGTCCTTCACGTCCCACGGTCCGTCGTTGTGGAAGAGCTCTCCGGCGACGAGGAGGTGACCCGGACCCAGCTTCGGCGAGGCCGCGCCGAACGCGCGCTGGAATCCGAGCTCACCCAGCTCCAGCTTCGCGATCGGGCGCTCCAGGACGTTCGCGTAGCTCACCGCGACGGAGCCGGCAGCGGAGAAGTCGCCGTTCTCGGGGTCGTAGGGACCCTTCCGGTACTGGATGCCGGTGACGAGCTCGGGGATCAGGAAGTTGAGGTCGAGGTACCCCTGTCCGTGCGCGTGCGTCGGCATGTTGGCCGGGATCCCGGCCACGGTAGCGGAGAGGTCGGTTCCATGGTCGAGGTTGAAGCCGCGCAGGTAGTACTGGTTGGCCTTCCCCTCACCGCTGTGCTGGCTGATGACGACGCCGGGGACGGCCTCGAGGACCTCACCGGCGCGGGTGATGGGGCGCGCCTCCATCTGGGCCGCGGTGATGACGCCGACGGTCGCGGCGTCGGCGACGCCGAGGAGGTCGTCGGTGGAGGCGAGGTCGGCGAGGTTGCGGAACGTCCGCTTCCCGGTGACGACGACGTCCGCGCTCGTCGAGAGCGGCAGGACGACGTTCAGCTCGGTGTCCTTGCCCGCTGCGACGTCGACCGCCGGGCGCGACACGGAGACGAAGCTCAGGAGACGGAAGGTCGCCCGGTAGCGGCCGGCGGCGAGGTCCGGCAGCCGGTAGCGCCCCTCGGCGTCCGTGGTCGACACGACGGGCTTTGCCCCTTGGCCCTCGACGACGACCGTGACGCCGGGCAGGGGGAGCCCGCGATCGTCGAGGACCCGGCCGACCAGGCCCGGGGACGCCGCGGCCGGGATGGCGGTAGCTGCGGAAAGGAGCAAGAGCAGGGCAACGGCCCCGCCTCGAAGGGATGACATCGTTCTCTCCTCGGAGCACGTCCCTCGCGGGACGCGGACGCGGCGGGCCGGCGGTGAGGCCGGCGGAGGGCGGCGTCAGGCCGAGGGAGGGGCCCGGGAACGGGTGTCGGCGAGCGGAACGCGCGCGGTGAGCCGGACCTCCAGGAAGCGGAGGGGCGTCTCCACCGGCGCGAGACGCGCGGACAGCGCGATCTCGGGGAGGACGGGGTCGAGGAAGGCGGCGAAGTGGGCCAGCGAGCCGTCGCCGTGATCGTCGCCGTGCCGGTGAGGAGCGCGACGCTCCGTCGGCGAGGAGGGCTCGGCTCCGGCGTGGCCGAGCTGGATGGTGCCGGCCGGTGTGTGGATGTGATCGTCGCGGTGGGTCGCGAGGTGGAGGAGCGGGAGGACGAAGGTGGCGAGGAGCGCCACCGCGAGCGCGCCGAGACCGCGCGTCCGCCTTCCCCGTCGTCGTCCGATCCCGCTCATCTACTGCGGAGGATACGGCGGCGAGGCGGCGATGGATCAGCGCGACCGTGATCCGTCGGACGCCACCGTCCCGTACTGCGGCCGAGACCCAGACACCGCCGTGTGACGGCCGTCACATCCGATGACACGGCCACGAAGGAGATCGTAATGCAGAAGCCCTGGACCACCTGGGCCGTCGCGATGGCGCTCGGCTCGCTCTCGATTCTCGCCGCCCACCACGCGGGCGCCGCGACGCTCGTCGGCCTGACGGGCTCGGGGAAGCTCGTCACCTTCGACAGCGCGGCGCCCGGTGTCGTGCTGTCGACCGCGACCGTGAGCGGCCTCGGCGCGGGCGAGTCGCTCCTCGGGATCGACTACCGGCCGGCCACCGGACAGCTGTACGGCGCCACCGCCAGCAAGCTGTACGTGCTGAACCCGGCGACCGGCGCCGCGGCCGTCGTCGGCACCGGCTTCGGAGCCGCGAGCGGCGACTCGATCGGCTTCGACTTCAATCCGGCGGTCGACAGGATCCGCCTCGTCGGCAGCACCGGCCAGAACCTGCGCCTCCACCCGGACACCGGCGCGCTCGCCGCGACCGACACGTCGCTCGCGTATGCCTCGGCGGATCCCAACACGGGGAAGACCCCGTCGGTGACCGGCGCCGCGTACACGAACAGCTACGCCGGCACGACGTCGACCACGCTCTTCGCGATCGACTCCGGCCTCGACGTCCTGGTCACGCAAGGCGGGCCGAACCAGAGCCCCTCGCCGAACGGCGGGCTCCTCTTCACCGTCGGCGCGCTGGGCGTCGACACCAACGGGCTCGTCGGCTTCGACATCACGCCGACCGGCACGGCGTACGCCTCGCTCACCCAGGGGACGGTGTCCTCGCTCTACGCGATCGGCCTGGGGAACGGCAAGGCGACTCTCGTCGGCGCGATCGGCGGCGGCGAGCCGCTGGTCGACCTCGCGTACGCGCTACCGGCGGGCGGCGGGAACATCTCGCTCCTTCCCTCGGCCGCGCACGCCACCGGCTTCGGAGGTGTCGTCTACACGACCGACCTGACCGTCGCCAACACCACGACGTCCGACCTGGCGTTCACGATGCGCTTCCTCGGCCACGACGCCGACGGGCGCACCGGGTCCGTCAAGACGATGGGCGTCGGCGCTGGCAAGACCGTCACGTACACGGACGTCCTCGGCTCGGTCTTCGGGATGAGCACGGGCTACGGCGCGATCCGGATCGTGGCCGACGGCGCCGGGCTCGTCGTGATGGGCCAGACGTCCACCCCCGGGGCCGGCGGCACGGTCGGGCAGAGCGTCCCGGCGTTCCGGTCGACGGACCTCGTGAGGCAGGGCTCTCCACAGGTGATCACGCCGGTGCAGAACGACGCGGCGTTCCGGACGAACCTGATCCTCGCCAACGCAAACGAGTCCGCGCTCGACGTCGACGTCTCGCTCGTCTCGGATGCCGGGAAGCTCCTCGGCGCCCGGACGTACTCGCTGCCGCCGCTCGGGATGACGCAGGTGACCGGCGTCGTGAAGGACCTCGGCGTGTCGGAGACGGTCTCCTCTGGCCGGCTCGTCGTGTCGACCCCGACCGCGAACGGCGCCTTCGCCGCGTACGGCGCGCTGATCGACAACCCCACCGGCGACCCACGGACGGTCCTCGCCCGCGAGGCCGCCAGGTCGCTCTTCGAGCGCCTCGGCGGCAAGGCGGCGATCGGGGCGGTGATCGACGAGTTCCTCGGCTTCGTCGTCCCCGACGAGAGGATCAACGCGTTCTTCGCGGCCACCGTCGCCAACCCCGCGCGCGTCGCGAACCTGCGCCAGCGGCTGATCGAGATCGTGGCCGAGGCGAGCGGCGGCCCGCTGAAGTACGGCGGCGTCGACATGAAGACGGCGCACCGCGGGATGGGGATCGGCACCCCCGAGTTCAACGCGCTGGTGGAGGACCTCGTCAAGGCGATGGTCAAGCTCAACGTGCCCGAGAAGGAAAGGAGCGAGGTCGTGGGTCTCCTCGCGCCTCTGAAGGGGGACATCGTCGAGAAGCCGTAGCCCGATCGGGCGGGCCGGGAGCGAGGCTCCCGGCCCGCGTCCCCGGCTCCTGCGACAATCGGGGCGTGGCGCTGTCCCGTCTCCTCGTCCGGCCGCTCGCCGTCCTGAAGCGGATCCCGCGCGCCATCTGGATCGGCGCCGGGGCGCTGCTCGTGGTGCTGGGCCTCGCCGGCGCGGTGATCGTGGCGTACTACGCCCAGGTCGTCACCGCGACCATGGAGGGGCGGCGCTGGAACCTGCCCACCCGTCTCTACTCCGACGTCTGGGTCGTGCGTCCCGGCGACGCGCTCTCACCCGACGACGTGAAGAGGCGCCTGGCGCGGCTCCGTTACACCGAGGTCGCGGTCGGTCCGGTGCGGCCCGGGCAGGTGCTCGCGGCGTCCCGCGGGCGGCTCGTCATCGGAGTCAACCCGAGGCACACGGCGTATGGCTTCACGCCGGCGGAGGACGTCCAGATCGACTTCTCGGGGCGCCGCGTCGCCTCGATCAAGCACCCCGACGACTCCACGCCGGTCCCGTACGCCGTCTTCGAGCCCGAGGTCGTAGGCTCGGTCTTCGACACCAAGATGGAGGACCGGACGCTCGTGAAGCTCGAGGAGGTGCCGCAGGTCCTCGTGGACGCGGTGGTCTCCACCGAGGATCGGGACTACTTCACGCACGGAGGCATCTCGCTCAAGCGGATCGTCGGCGCCGCGCTGCGGGACCTCCAGAAGCGGGCGCTTCATCAGGGCGGCTCGACGCTGACCCAGCAGCTGGTCAAGAACATGTTCCTCCGCCCCGAGCGGACGTTCCGGAGGAAGCTGATCGAGGCGGTCATGGCGATCGTCCTCGACTCCAAGTACGACAAGAAGGTGATCCTGGAGGCGTACCTCAACGAGATCTACCTGGGGCAGCGCGGCTCGATCTCGGTGACGGGCGTGCAGGAGGCGTCCCGCTTCTACTTCGGCAAGTCGGTCGCCCAGCTCGACCTGCCCGAGGCCGCTATGCTGGCGGGGCTCATCGCGTCGCCGGGCCGTTTCTCGCCGTTCCGGAGCCCCGAGCGCGCCAAGGAGCGCCGGACGCTGGTCTTGAAGGGGATGCTGGAGATGGGTCGGATCGACCAGGCGGCGTACGACGCCGCCGTGGAGGCGCCGCTGACCCGGGTGACCAAGCCGGCCGCCGGGATCGTCGCGCCGCACTTCGTCGACTTCGTCCTGTCGCAGGTGAAGGAGTCGCCCGCCTCGCTCCAGAAGGACGGCCTCTCGATCTTCACCACGCTCGACCCGGACATGCAGGCGGCGGCCCAGGCGGCGGTGCTGAAGGGGCTGGAGGACCTGGAGAAGCGGTTCAAGAGGCTCCGGACGAAGGAAGGGCAGGAGCCGCTCCAGGCGGCGCTCATCGCGCTCGACCCGGCCACCGGGGCCGTGCGCGCGCTCGTCGGCGGGCGCGACTACCAGGTGAGCCAGTTCAACCGCGTGGTGCAGGCCAAGCGGCAGCCCGGCTCGCTCTTCAAGCCGTTCGTCTACCTCGCGGCGCTCTCCCGGCGCGACCTGGCGCCGCCGATCACGCCGGCCACGATCCTCCAGGACACGCAGATCGCCGTCGTCTGGAAGGCGGGCGAGGAGGAGACCTGGTCGCCGCGGAACTACGACGGCGAGTTCCGCGGGCCCGTCACGGTGCGGCAGGCTCTGGAGCAGTCGCTCAACATCCCGACCGTGCGGGTGGCCGTGACGGAGGTGAGCCCTGGCGTATCGCTCCTCCCCGACATCATCCGGACGGCCCGCCGGAGCGGGATCACGTCCGCACTGAAGCCGTACCCGTCGCTCGCGCTCGGAGCGTTCGAGATCAGCCCGATGGAGATCGCCGCGGCCTACTGCGCGTTCGCGAACGGCGGCTTCCGGATGCACCCCAACTCGCTCCTCGGCATCGTCGGACCGAACGGGCGCCGGGTGGAGATACGGGACACGCCGCTCGAGCGCGCGGGCGACGCGGACGCCGTGTCGGTCCTCGACTCGCTCCTGCAGGGCGTGACGGAGCGGGGCACCGGCGCCTCGGCGCGCCGCCTCGGGGCGCAGGGGACGTTCGCGGGGAAGACCGGCACCACCAACGACGGGCGCGACGCCTGGTTCATCGGCTTCTCGCCGCGCCTCCTCGTGGCGGTGTGGGTCGGCTTCGACGACAACCGGGGGCTCAACCTGTCGGGCTCCATGGCGGCCGTGCCGCTCTTCGCGGACTTCGCGCGGCGGCTCCCGACGCACTACTTCGAGGCGCCCTTCCCGACGACGCCCGGCGTCGTCTCGGCTTCGATCGACCCGACCACGGGCTACCTCGTGACCGAGGAATGCCCGGCCTCGGTGAACGAGCTCTTCCTGGACGGCACCGCGCCGACGCAGCGCTGCCCGGCGCACGGCGAGGGGCGCGGCGCACCGGCGCTGATGGAATCGAACTGACGATGGGCCTGCCCGAGCTGGCGTCCCTCGACCTCGACCTCGTGGTGAGGAGCCACGGCTGGTACGACCTGCCGCCCTTCCGCTACGACGAGAAGAAGAGGGCGCTCGAGCTGGTCGTCCTCCACGGCGAGCGGCCGGTGCCGGTGACGCTGCGGCAGAGGCGCAGGAAGGTGGAGGTGACGTTCGACGGCGAACGGCACCGGCCCGCGGCCGAGCGGGCCGTCCGCCGGGTCCTGGACCTCGACGCCGATCTCGGCCCGTTCCACGAGCAGTGCCGTGCCCGCGATGCCGAGGGCTTCGGCTGGATCGCGGCGCGCGGAGCCGGGCGGATCCTTCGCGCTCCGACGCTTTTCGAGGACGCCGTGAAGGTCCTGGCGACGACGAACTGCACCTGGGCGCTCACCCGCCTCATGGTGACGAACATGGTGGCCGCGTTCGATCGCGGCGGCGCGTTCCCGGACGCGACGTTCCTGGCCGGACTCCCCGAGGCGCGCCTCCGCTCCGAGCTGAAGCTCGGCTACCGCGCGCCGTTCCTTCAGACGTTCGCGACCCGCGTGGCGAGCGGCGCTCTGGACCTGGATCGCTGGGAGGATCCCTCCCTGTCGGCCGCCGCGCTCGAGAAGGAGATCCGGGCCGAGAAGGGGTTCGGGCCGTACGCCGCCCACACGCTGTCGCGGCTCCTGAACCGGCACGAGGGGCTCGGGATCGACTCGTGGTCGCGCAAGAAGGTGGCCGCGCTCCGGTTCAAGGGCCGGAAGGCGAGCGACAAGCGAATCACGGCCTTCTACCGCGGCTTCGGGCCGTTCGCGGGCCTCGCGTTCTGGCTGGACGTGACGCGCGAGTGGCACGAGAGGACCGAGAGCCTGTGGCCTTGAACCGGGTCCGTCCGGGCAGGAGAATGGAGTCGCCATGCGGCGCGTGATCGTGGTCGGCGCGACCGATGGGCTCGGGAAGGCGCTGGCCGCTCACTACGCGGGACTCGGGTCGTGGGTGACCCTCGTCGGCCGGAGCGCGGAGAAGCTCGCCGCCGTCGCGGCGGAGCTGAAGGCGAGCTACCCGGTCGCGTCGATCCAGACGGTCGTCTGCGACCTGATGGACGCGGCGCAGGTGGAGCCGGCGTTCCGGGCGGCGATCGCGGCGTCCGGTCATTGCGACACCTTCATCTATTCGGCCGGCGTCATGTTCCAGGGCGACGGCGTCACCTGCCGCTTCGACGAGGACGGGCCGACGCTCCAGGTGAACACCGTGGCCGCCGTCCAGATGCTCGGCCTCGCCGCGAACTACTTCCGGGCAGCGGGGCGCGGCCAGCTGGTGGGGATCTCCTCGATCGCCGGGGACCGGGGCCGGAAGGCGAACCCGGCGTACACGGCGTCGAAGGCCGCGCTGACGGCGTACCTCGAGGCCCTGCGCAACCGGCTCGCGCCGTTCGGCGTGCAGGTGGTGACCGTGAAGCCCGGCTTCGTGAAGACGCGCCTCATCGAAGGGAAGAAGGGCGTCTTCTGGGCGGCGCCCCCGGACGAGGCCGCGCGGACCATCGCGGAGCGGGTCGAGCGCGGGCACGAGGTCTTCTACGTCTACCGTCGATGGGCCCTGGTCGCCCTCGTGCTGAAGACGATGCCCCGCTTCCTCTTCAAGAAGGTGGGGCCTCCATGAGCGTCGAGAGCGTCGCCGGCTTCGGCTCGTACAACTTCTCCGTCTCCGAGGTCGTTCGGCCGCACACCGTGGACGAGCTGGCGTCCGCGCTCACGCGGCTCCGGGCCGAGGGGAAGCCCGTCATCTTCCGGGGCGGGGGGCGCTCGTACGGCGACGCCGCGATCAACCCGGATGGGCCCGTGGTGGACCTTCGGGGTCTCGACCGCGTGCTGGGCGTCGACGAGGCGACCGGCGTCATCCGGCTGGAGCCCGGTGTGACGTACGAGGGGCTCTGGAAGGCCGCGATCCCGCGCGGCCTCTGGCCGCCGGTCGTGCCGGGGACGATGTTCGGCACGCTCGGCGGCTCGGTGGCGATGAACATCCACGGCAAGAACGGCTGGAAGGCGGGGACTCTAGGCGACCACCTCGAATACCTGACGGTCCTCGACCGCTCCTTTCGCCCGCGCACGATCCGGCGCGAGGACCCCGAGATGCTCGAGGTCGTCTCGCGCTACGGCGCGGAGGAGCCGATCGTGGAGATCGGGCTCCACCTGAAGAAGGTGCCGTCCGGCTACCTCACCGTGGAGGGGATCGCCACCGCGAACCTCCGTGAGACGCTCGAGGTGATCGACCGCTCGAAGGAGACGCACGAGTACGTGGTCGGCTGGATCGACTGCTTCCCGGGCGGAGCGGGCGCCGGCCGCGGCGAGATCCACGTGGCCAACCCCGACACGTCGCCCGACGTCGCGGGCAAGGGGTTCAGCGTCGAGGAGCAGGTGAAGGAGCTGCGGGGACTGGTCCCGAAGAGCGTCCTCCTCCTGGGCCTGAAGTCGATGACGCACGACCCGGGGATGCGCTTCGTGAACGCCGCGAAGTGGCTCGTGCACCGCCTGCAGGGCCACACGCGCTACCGCCAGTCGTACGTGGCGTTCTCGTTCCTCCTCGACTTCATCCCGGGCTGGCAGAACGTCTACCAGCCGCACGGCTTCATCCAGTACCAGCTCTTCCTGCCGAAGGAGACCGCGCTCGACGGCTTCACCCGGGCGCTCGCCTTCCAGCGCGAGCTGGGGGTGTACTCGTACCTGGGCGTCGTGAAGCGGCACCGGCCCGACCGGTTCCGGAACCGTTACGCGCCGGACGGCTACTCGCTCGCCCTCGACTTCCCGGTCACGCCGGCGCGCTCGAGCCGGCTGATCGAGCTGTGCCGCCGGTACGATGCGCTGCTGCACGATCTGGGCGGCGCGAACTACAAGGCGAAGGACTGCGTCGGGAGCCTCCCGCACCGCGCGGCGTGAGCCCGGAGGCGGGGCGCGGGTGATGACCCTCCTCTACGCGAAGTACAGCCGGGAGCGGCGCCCCGCCCTCCAGATCGAGACGCTCATCGTGGAGGAGGCGGGGCGCCGCCGCGTCGAGAAGCGCGCGCTCGCGCCCGAGGGGGCCGCACACCTCGCGGCGATCCACCGCAACCACACGACGTGGCCGGCGGACGGGCGCCTCCGCGCGGTGGGGTGCGAGCGGGTCGGCGAGCGGATCGTCTTCCCGTTCGTCGCGGGGGAGTCGCTCGACGCGCGTCTCCTGCGCCCGCTGCTCGCCGGCGACCGCGAGGCGCTGCTGGCGGAGGTCTCCGCCTACCGCGACCTCCTCGTCTCGCTCGCCTCGGAGGACGCCGCGCCGTTCGTGCCCGCGCCCGGCTTTGCGGACGTCTTCGGCGAGCTGGGCGAACGGCCCATCGTGAGGACGCTTCCGGGCGTCCTCGACCTGATCCTCGACAACCTCATCGCCGACGGCGACGGGATCGTCTGGCTGATCGACGCCGAGTGGGTCTTCCCGTTCCCGGTCCCGCTCGACCACGTCCTTCACCGCGCGCTCGACCTCTGGGCCTGGAAGTACCGGGAGGAGACGGCAGGTGTCGTGACGCTCGACGAGCTGCTCTTTGCGGCGGACGTCGATCCCGCGACGGGGCCGCTCTGGAAGCGGCTCGAGGGGAAGTTCCAGCAATGGGTCTACGGGGAGGGCCCGCACCGATTCCTCGCTCGCTACGTGAAGCCGCAGGTCGAGCCCGCCGCCCTCCTCGCCGAGCGGGACGAGCTGCACGCGCGCGTCGCCCAGCTGGTCGGAGCCCTCGCCGAGCGGGAGCGGGAGATCGGGTCCTTCCGGACCCAGCTCGAGGCGGCGAAGGCGACCGCCGCCGCGCGTGAAGGAGAGATCGAGCGCGCGCTCGCGGAGCTGGAGCGGCGGACCGTCGGGCTCGAGGAGCGGGCGGCGCTGCTCGCGAGACTCCTCGAGACGCCCGGCCTGACCGGCCTCGTCGCCTACGTCCAGGCCCGCGCGGCCTGGAAGGTCCGCTGACGGAAGGCCCTGATCGTCTCGTTCGAAAGGCAGCCCGCTCGACCGTCCCCGATCAATCCGGTGCTATCGTTGCGGGACCGTGCGTCGAGATGGGCTCTGCCCGCGCTGCCGGGCTCCGCTTTCGGGTTCGGACCACCAGGGCGTCGTCACGCTCGTCTGCCCGGCGTGCCGCGGGCTCTTCCTGCGCGGGAGGGACCTGAGGAGCCACTTCGGTCCTGCCGTTCACCTCATCGAGACGGCGGAGCGTGCGATCGAGCCGGCCGCGCCGGCCCTGGCGTGCCCGGCGGGGTGCCGCGCCTTGCGCCGGCGCTTCGTCCCCGCGGCGAGGGGCGGCATCCACGTCGACGTCTGTCCGGTGTGCGACGGTGTCTGGCTCGACCACGGAGAGGTGCGGGCCATCCTCGATTCCGCCAGGAGGCGGGCCGGTCTTCATGCGCGTCGACGCCCCGCCGTCGACGCGTCCGAGCTGACCGAGGAGGCCACAGGCCAGGTTTCCCGCTCGGACATCGCCGTCGCGATGGCCGATTCGGACGATCCGGACCAGAAGGACTCCTGGGGCTGGTGGATCTTCTCGTTCGTCACGCGGCTCCCGCTGGAGGGGTACAACCCTCTCCAGCGAGCACCGGTCGTGGTCTGGGGCCTGATGGCCGTCTGTGTCGCGGCGTTCGGAGTCCAGCTGAGCGCCGGCGACCGGATCATCGAGCAGCTGGGGCTCGTCCCGCGCCTCCTCGTGGAGCAGGGCGACGGCCTGGCCCGCCTGGTCGCGTCGATGTTCCTTCACGCCGACTGGCTTCACCTCCTCGGGAACCTCTACTTCCTGAAGGTCTTCGGGGACAACGTGGAGGACCGGCTGGGGCGAGTCCCGTTCCTGGCCTTCTACGTCGCGTGCGGCCTCGCTGGCGGTCTCGCTCACGTGCGCAGCAACAGCCTCTCCGCGATCCCCATGATCGGTGCGAGCGGCGCGATCGCGGGATGCCTCGGCGCCTACCTGGTCCTCTTCCCCGGGGCTACGGTCGGCATCTCGCCGGGCCTCTTCACGTTGTTCCGTGTGATCCGCGTCGGCGCGACCCTCTACCTCCCGTGGTTCCTGATCTGGCAGCTGATCGCGGCCCAGCTCTACCCGCGCGCGGGGATCGCCTGGTGGGCCCACATCGGGGGCTTCGTCGCGGGGATGATCCTGGCCCTCCTGATGAGCGCGCTCCTTCCCGACGCCCGGGTCGCCGTCGTGGCGCGGCGGATCGCGGCCGAGCGCGGGAGTCGCGCGGCCTGACCCGGCACGCCCGGCGTCAGCCGAGCGCGCGACCGAGGGCGGCC
>CAYLNK010000049.1:0-27859 GCA_964384675.1 uncultured Holophagales bacterium
GGCCCCGCCGGGCGAGGCGCGGCGCGGGGTGGGTGTGGCGAACACGCGCGGCCGGCTGGCCAGCCTGTTCGGCGCGCGGCACCGCTTCGAGCTCGTCAACCGCGAAGGGGGCGGCGTCAGCGCGCTCTTCCGGATCCCGTTCGCGCCAGGCGAGACCGCATGACGACGCGGCGGGAGGCTCTCGGGTTCGCGCTCGGCTGGCTCCTCTGGGGACTCTTCCGGGGAGCCGAGCGGTGGACCATCAGCACCGGGCTCGTGATGCGCGCCTCGCCGGCCCCACCGCTCGGATCTCTCGTCTACACGTTCGCCTCGGCGCTCCTGATGGCTCTCGCGTGGGCGGTCGTGACGGTCCCCATCCGCTGGGCCTGGACGCGGATTCCCCGTCTGCGTCGGGCTCCTCTGCGGGCGCTCGGCCTCCACCTCACCCTGGCGATCGCCGCCGCGGCCTGTGTGCTCGGGCTCTTCACGTTCCTCGTCCTCCTGGCGTTCCCCGAAAGACGGGGAGAAAGCCCGTACCTCCACGAGATCGCGGGGCGGATCCCGGTCTACGTGAACCAGATCGCGCTGACCTACACGACTCTCGTCACGGTGTTCTGGCTGCTGCGCCGCCTGAAGGAGGACCGGGAGTCTGCGCTGAGGGCGGCCACGCTGGAGCGGGAGCTGGCCGACGCGCAGCTCGAGACGCTGACGACGCAGCTCAACCCGCCGTTCTTCTTCAGCACGCTCAACGCCATCCTGCCGCTGGTGCGGAAGGACCCCGACCTCGCGGCTCGCACGGTCGTCCAGCTGGGCGATCTCCTGCGCCTGACGTTCCGGAGCGAGGGGAGCCGGCTCGTCCCGCTCGAGGAGGAGCTGCGCACCCTCGACCTCTACCTGAAGATCGAGACGACGCGGTTCCAGGACCGGCTCCGGCTCACGCTGGACGTCGATCCGGCCGCCCGGGAGGCGCTGGTGCCGAACCTGCTTCTCCTGCCCCTCGTCGAGAACGCCATCCAGCGTGGCGTGGCCCACCGGCCGGGACCGGGCCGGCTCCTCGTCGCGGCGAACGCGGACGCGGAGCTCCGTCTCTCGGTGCGGTGGGAGGGGCTGCCGCCTGCCGGAGGGGACGGAGACGCGCTCGACACGACGCGGCAGCGTCTGGCACGGCTCTATCCGGGCCGGCACCGGCTCGAGGCCGGGGGCTCGGCGCCGGAGGTGCGCGTCGTCCTGCCGTTCGACCGCCCGGCGCAGGCCGCGGTGGCGTGAGCGAGCCCGGTCAGGGCTTGAAGTCGCGCAGGCGTCCCCGGTAGCTCTCGCTCATCGAGAGAGTCGTGCCGTCGCGCAGGGTGACCAGCCAGTCGCCGCCGTTGCCGCCGGGCTGAAGCTCGCGGATCCGGTCGAGCGCCACGATCGTCGAACGGTGGATGCGCAGGAACCGTTCCGGGTCGAGCCTCTCCTCGATTCCCTGCATCGTCTCGCGGTGCACGATCGACTCGCCGCCGACGTGCAGGATCACGTTGTTGCGGGCGGCCTCGACCCAGTCCACGTCCCGGAAGCGCAGGAAGCGCTCCTTGCTGCCCGTCCGCAGGAGGATCCACTCCGGGTAGCGCCGCGTCGCCCGGAGGGACTCGAGGAGCGAATCGAGGCTCTTGCGCAGGCTCCCGGCCCCTCGCGCGCGCACCCGGAGCTTGGCGCGGTCCAGCGCCTGCCGGACGCGCTCCTGACCGAACGGCTTGAGGATGTAGTCGAGCGCGTGCGAGTCGAAGGCACGGAGCGCGTACTGATCGTAGGCGGTCACGAAGACGACGGAGGGGCTGGCCTCCTTCCCGAGCGTCTCGAGGACGCCGAAGCCGTCCAGGCCGGGCATCTGCACGTCGAGGAAGACGAGGTCGGGCCTGAGCTCCTCGATGTCGCGGGCCGCCTGGAAGCCGTCCTCGCACTCCCGCACGATCTCGACGTCGGGGTCGCGCTGGATCTGGAGGCGGAGCCACTCCCGAGCCAGCGGCTCGTCGTCGGCGATCACGGTGCGGATGCTCAGGGTCCCTCCCGTCCTTGATACGGGGATGAGATGGGCCGGTTTCGGGATGAGGTCAAGTCCGGGCGGGACGGAGCCCGGGAAAGAGGGGACGCGGGGCCGCCGGGCCGGGACGGGCCGACGGCTCGGGGCCGGAGGGAGCAGGCCCGCCACGAGGCTCTCCGGACCTCCGGGAGCCATGGACGGTTTCTTGGATCCCCGGAGCGGGGTTTCGCCCCGGGGACGCCCGATCCGGGATCCGTCCTGCCGTTGCCGGCTCCGATCCTGCCTCCCGCCCGAGGTGTCCGCGCGCCGTTCTCGTCCCGCCGACCCGGGACCAGATTCGAGTCGCACGAACACGGGTTTTCGACGAAAGGAGAGAGGACATGAGAGTGATTCTTCCCGTTCCGCGCCTGGGCCGTGCCCGGGCGTCGCTCGCGGCCGCGCTCTGGCTGCTGCTGCCGGCCACACCGCTTCTCGGACAGGCGCAATCGGGGAACGTCTTTACCCGCACGGTGGACGAGGCGGGTGCTCCGCTCCCGGGCGTCTCGGTCACGCTCTCCGGGCTGGGAGCCCCGGTGACGCGGTTCTCGGACGCCAAGGGCGAGGCGCGGTTCCTGACGCTCTCGCCCGGCAGCTACCGCCTCACCTCGTCGCTCTCCGGCTTCAACACGGTCGAGCGGAAGGACGTGGTGGTGGCACTCGGGAAGAACACCGAGGTGACTCTCTCCATGAAGATCGCGGGCGTCGAGTCCCAGGTGGTGGTCACCGGGGAGACGCCGCTCCTGGATACCCGGCGCACCTCCCAGGGCGTCAACGTCACGCAGCAGGAGCTGGCCTCGATCCCGACCGCACGCGACCCGTGGGTCGTCCTCCAGTCGGCGCCAGGGATCCTCACCGACCGGCTCAACGTGGGCGGTAACGAGAGCGGCCAGCAGTCGACGTTCGTGGCGAAGGGAGACAGCGGCGCCAACTCCACCTGGCAGATGGACGGCGTGACGATCACCGACATGTCCGCCATCGGCTCCTCGCCCGGCTACTACGATTTCGACTCGTTCCAGGAGATGCAGGTCGCCGTGGGCGGCGCGGACGTCTCGCTCGCGACCGCGGGCGCCGCCCTCAACATGGTGACCAAGCGGGGCGGGAACGAGCTGAAGGGCTCGGCCCGCGTCTTCGTCACCGACAAGCGTTTCCAGGCGAACAACCTCCCGGACGAGGCCGTCGCCCAGGGCTTCCAGCGCGGCAACCGGATCGACGACACGCAGGACTACGGGCTCGAGATGGGTGGGCCCCTCCTGAAGGACCGGCTTTGGCTCTGGGGCGCCTACAGCCGGAACCAGGTGAACCTCAGGACGCCCTCCCAGCCTCCCGCGGCGCCCGACGGCTTCTCCGACAAGACGACCCTCGAGGACATCAACGGCAAGCTCAACGCACAGCTCGGGAGCAGCAACAGCTTCACCGGGTTCTTCAGCCGCGGGGACAAGATCAAGATCGGACGCAACGCGGCGCCCCAGCGGCCCCAGGAGACGACCTGGGACCAGAAGGGGCCGACGTCGGTCTACAAGGCGGACGACTCGCACGTCTTCTCGTCGAACGTCTTCGCGCAGGCGTTCTTCTCGTACGTGGACGGCGGGTTCTCCTTCACGCCCGAGGGCGGCGCCGACCCGTACCCGTATCGCGACCCGGCCGGCGTCAACCGGGGCACCTACTACTTCTACAACACCGTGAGGCCGCAGCGGCAGCTCTCCGCCAACGTGAACGGGTTCTTCCGCACCGGCGCCGCCGGCCACGAGCTGAAGGCCGGCTTCAACTACCGCAACACGCCGATCTCGTCCGACGTGGCGTGGCCGCACGGCATCCGGATGATCGAGCGGCGGACGTCCAGCGGAGCCGACAACAGCCACGTCCGCCTCTACCGGAACCAGTCGACGTCCGTGGACGAGACGCTGACCGCGGCGTTCCTCTCCGACACCGTCACGTTCGACAACCTCACCATCACCGCGGGCGTCCGCTACGACCAGCAGTCGGGCAACAACAAGGCCTCGGTGAGCCCGGCGAATCCGAGCTTCCCCGACGTCATCCCGCAGCTCGTCCAGCCGGAGACCGAGAAGCCGTTCACCTGGAAGAACGTCTCGCCGCGCGTCGGGCTGACCTACAGCCTGGGCGGCGGCAAGTCGCTGATCCGCGCGACGTACGGCCGTTTCGCCGACCAGCTGCCGAACGCCAACATCTCGTACAACAACAACGCCCAGTACGGCTACGTCTGGTACACGTGGCGGGACAAGAACGGGAACCACGTGGCGGAGCGGAGCGAGGTGGACTTCTCGTCGATCGAGAACTTCTACAACATCGATCCCTACAACACGACGGGCCCGACGCCGAACCGCATCGACCCCGACCTGAAGGCCGGCACGACCGACGAGATCACGCTCTCGACCGAGCGGGAGCTCGTGGCGGGCCTGGCCGTCTCGCTCACCGGAACGTACCGGAAGCTCAAGAACTTCTCCTGGACGCCGAACTACGGCTTCGAGGCGAACGGCCGTTTCCACGTCCTGGGCGCCACGGATTACGAGCTCGTCCGCTACGCGGACGGCGTGAACCCCGACGGCAGCGCCTACCACGTGCCGGTCTACGGGCTCAAGGAGACGGCCCCGATCCCGGTAGGAGGCTATCTGACCAACCGTCCCGACTACGAGCAGACCTACAAGGGCCTCGACGTCCAGCTGATCAAGCGGTACTCGAACCGCTGGATGGCACGGCTCGCGCTGTCGGTGAACGACTGGAAGAGCGACATCGGGGCCGGCGGGATCCAGGACCCGACGAACTCGATCGTGGCCTACGGCAACTCGTCCGCCAGCGGGCTCGTCGTCGCCGGCGCCGGCGTCGGCTCCGGGGCCAAGGAAGGCGTCTACATCAACTCCCGCTGGTCCGTCACGGCCAACGCGATGTACAGCCTCCCGGCCGGCTTCAACGTCGCGGGCAGCTTCTTCGCGCGTGAAGGCTATCCCCTCGCCACCTACGATCCCACGTCTCCCGGCGACCTCTTCGGCCCCCGCAACGTGCTGACCCGGGAGCTCGGCGAGGCGCGCCTCTCGACGCTGACCAACCTGGACCTGAGGCTCGAGAAGCTCCTCAAGGTCTCGACCACCGACATCACGCTCTCGATCGACGTCTTCAACGCGCTCAACAACGGCGTCGTCCTGCAGCGCCAGCTCAACAAGGACGTCTCCACGTTCAACCAGATCACCGAGATCCAGAGCCCCCGGGTCGTCCGCTTCGGCGGCCGGCTCTCGTTCTAGGCTCTTCCGCTTCGCCCCCGCCGGGAGGTCTTCTCCCGGCGGGGCTTCGTCTCTTCGTCCGGAGGAAGCGTGACCCGTCGGATCGTCCTTCTCGGCGCGTTGCTGGCCGTCGGCTGCGGGCGGGGCGGATCGCGCCCCACGAGCCCCGGGGCGCCGGTCTTCGTCTTCTCGATCGACACGCTGCGCGCCGACCGCCTGCCCGTCTACGGCTACGGCGGCGTCGAAACGCCGGCGATCGACGCCTTCCGGCGTGACGCCGTCCTCTTCGCGAATGCCTACTCTCACACGCCGCTCACTTTGCCGTCGCACGCGACGCTCCTCACCGGGCTCCTGCCCGGAGCGCACGGGATCCGGGACAACCTGGGCTATCGCCTCGCGCGAGGCACGCCGACGCTCGCCTCGTTCCTGGGGGGGCGCGGCTATCGCACCGGCGCCGCCGTGTCGTCGATCGTCCTCCTCGGGGCCTCGGGGCTCGCCGACGGCTTCGAGCGGTACGACGACGACGTGGAGGCGACGGCGCCCGACCTCTCGCTCTCCCACGTCCAGCGAGACGGGGACCGCACCGTCGACGCGTTCGCGGGCTGGCTCGCGGCCGGCGACGTTCGGCCGCCGTTCGGCTTCGTCCACGTCTACGAGCCGCACACCCCATACGACGCGCCGGAGCCGTACCGCTCCCGGTACGGGCCCGGCTCGTACGACGGCGAGGTCGCCCGCGCCGACGCCGTCTTCGGCCGCTTCGTCGCCCTCCTGAAGGACCGGGGCCTCTTCGAGCGCGCGCTCGTCGTCCTGGTGTCGGACCACGGCGAGGGGCTCGGCGATCACGGCGAGGACGAGCACGGCGTCACCCTGTATCGAGAGACGCTGCACGTCCCGCTCCTGGTGAAGCTCCCCGGCGCCGCGCGGGCGGGGGAGAGCATCGCGACGCCGGTCGGGCTCGCCGACCTCCTGCCGACGATCGCGGCGGTCGTCGCGCCGGGAGAGCCGCCGTCGCCCGGCCTCGTCGGGACCGACGTCCTGGCGCTGGCGCCCGGCGCGGACCGGGCGATCTACGGCGAGACGTTCTTCCCGCGCCTCCACTACGGCTGGTCGGAGCTCGCGTCGCTCGTCGACGCCCGGCACCACTACATCGACTCCCCGAGGCCCGAGCTCTTCGACCTGACCCGCGATCCGGGGGAGACGGCGGACGTCTCGGGGATCGGAGCGGGCGCGCTCCACCCGGCGCTCCGCTCGATGCGCCTCGCCGTCGACCGGGCGCGGGTGCCGCTCGCGCCGCCGTCCGCGGTGGATCCCGAGCACGCCGCCAAGCTGGCGTCGCTCGGCTACCTGGGCTCAGGCGTGACACCGTCCGCCGGGCCGCTGCCCGACCCCAAGGAGAAGCTGGAGTCGCTGAAGGCCATGAAGAGAGCGTTCTCGCTGCTGAACGACGGGCGGAGCGACGAGGCCGTCGGCGCGTTCCGGAGCCTCGTCGGGAGAGAGCCGTCGATGGTCGACTCGTGGCTCGGCCTCTCTCGCGCGTATCGCAAGGCGGGCCGGACGGTCGAGTCGCTCGAGGCGCTGAAGAAGGTCGTCGCGCTCTCGCCCGACGCGCGCGGCGAGCACCTCCTCTCGGTCGCGGCCCTGGCGCTCGAGGCCGGGCGCCTCGACGAGGCGGAGTCGCACGCGCGGCTCGCGCTCGGGGCCGGCAACACTCTCGCGCACGAGACCCTCGCGCTCGTCGCCCTCTCCCGGGGCGACCTCGAGGCGGCACGACGAGAGGTCGCGGAGAGTCGTCGGGCGTCCCCGAACCGGCGGTTCCCGCTCCTCCTGGAGGTGAAGCTCCTCCTCGCCGAGCGTCGCTGGGAGCCGGCGCGGGAGGCGGCGGAACGCCTCCTGCACGAGGGAGAGGCGCGCCGGCTCGCCCCGCTGCAGGGCGCGAACCAGGCAGAGGGGGAGGCGCTCGCACGGCTCGGCGAGGTCGAGCGGGCGGAGGCCTCGTTCCGCGAGGAGCTCCGGCTCTTCCCCGACAACCTCACGGCCTGGCAGCACCTGGCGGTGCTCCTCGCGAGCGCGGGACGCGCGGACGAGTGCGCGGCGATCGTCGCGCGGCTGGAGCGAGGTCCGGCCTCCGCCCGTCTCGCCGCCCGGACCCTCTCCCGGATCCTCGCCGGCGGCTAGTCCTGGGGCAAGGGGTCATCCTGGGGCAAGGGGTCAGGTCCCGATTTCCCACTATAGCCAGCTATAGTGGGAAATCGGGACCTGACCCCTTGTTCTTGGGCGCGTTGGGCGCGTTGGGCGTGTGGGGCGTGTGGTGTGACCGCTGTGACCTGGTGTGACCCCTCTTGGGGGGGCGTTGGGGTGTTTGGGGTGATTGGGGGGCGTGCCCCCTTGTTGTCCTTATTTGCGACGGGTGGCGGCGTACTCGGCGGCCAGGAGGAGCGCCTCGCGGGCATCGCCGGATGGCAGGCTCGACGCCAGGTCGCGGGCCTTGGAGGCGTACGTCTCGACCATCTCCCGGGCGCGCTCGATGGAGCGGTGGCGGGCGACGAGGTCGAGGACTTGACCGGGCGTGACGCTGGTGAACGCCCCTTCCTTCATCACCGTCTCGACGAGACGACGCTCGGCGCGGGTCGTCTCGGGGAGCGTGAGGATGAGCGGGAGCGTGAGCTTCCCTTCGCGCAGGTCCGAGAGGACCGGCTTGCCGAGCTCCTTCTCCGACGCGGTGTAGTCGAGAAGGTCGTCCTGGAGCTGGAACGCGATGCCGAGCGCGAGGCCGAACTGCCAGAGGGTCTCGTCGTGGGGGCCCGGCACGAGGAAGCCCGGGATCCGGCAGGCCGCGGCGAAGAGGAGGGCCGTCTTGCGCCTCACGACGTCGAGATAGAAGTCGAGGGTCTGGTCGGACGAGCCGCGCCCCTCGGAAGCGAGGATCTCCCCCTCGGTCATGGCGAGGGTGACGTCCGAGAGTAGCTTGAGGACGCGAAGATCTCCCTCCTCGAGGGCGATCTCCATCGACTTCATGTAGAGGTAGTCCCCGAAGAGGACCGTCATCTCGTTGCCCCAGCGCTGGTTCACGCTGGCGCGGCCGCGCCGGGTGTCGGCGGCGTCGATGATGTCGTCGTGGACGAGGGTGGCGGTGTGGATGAACTCGATCACCGCTCCGTAGCGGACGTCCCTCTCCCCGTCGTAGCCGAGGAGGCGGGAGCAGAGGAGGAGCAGCGCCGGCCGGATCCGCTTGCCGCCCCCCTCGACGAGGTACTCGCCGATCAGGGCGATCGTGGGGATCTTGGAGCGCGTGCGGCGCTCCATCTCCTCCTCCACCAGGCGCAGCTTCCCCTCGATGAGGGAGAGGGCTCGGAGGAGCCGCTTTCCGTTCTCCCGCTCCTCGGCCGGGAGGGTGGCGACGAGCAGCCGCTCACGCAGCGAAGTCTGGCTCATCGGCGGCGACCCGGTCGCTCGCGGAGGTGATTCTGAGTCTCGCTCATGCGTCGGGTCGGATCTTACTGCCCTCACCCCCGGAAGTTCGTGAACTGCACGGCGATACCGAAGTCCTTTTCGCGGACGAGCGCGATGACCGCCTGGAGGTCGTCCTTCTTCTTCCCCGAGACGCGCACCTGCTCCCCTTGGATGGCGGCCTGGACCTTGAGCTTGGCGTCCTTGATCGCCTTGACGATCTCCTTCGCCTTCTCGGACGAGATCCCCTGCAGGACCGTCACCTTCTGGCGGACGGAGCCCTTGTGGCCGGGCTCGACGACGCCGTAGTCGAGCGACTTGAGGGAGACACCCCGCTTGACGAGCTTTCCCTGGAGGATGTCGTTGACGGCCTTCAGGCCGAAGTCGTGATCGGCGGTGAGGGTCAGCTCCTTCTCTTTCTGCTCGAGGCCGGCGGCGGTGCCCTTGAGGTCGTACCGCTGGGCGATCTCCTTCTGGGCCTGGGAGACCGCGTTGGTGACCTCCTGGAGGTTCACCTCGGAGACGATGTCGAAGCTCGGGTCGCTCATGCTCTCACTCCGTGATCAGCCTCGTCCCCTTCGGCGGGACGAGGGCGAAGTCCGTGGCGGGGCGGGCGCGGCCGCCGGTCTTGCCCGTGAAGGTGAACGTCGTGCGGTTCCCGGAGCCGTCCTCGATCCGCAGGCGCTTCACCTCGCCGTCGGCCGTGACGGTCAGCTCGATCCGCTTCGGCTCGCCGCCGGCCGCCGGTGCGAGGACGAGGTCGGCGAGGCCGTTGTCCCGGGCCGTCGACGTCGCGGTGTATCGCGCGAGGAGGGCGTCGGTGGTCTCGAGGAACAGGAGGGGAAGCCGGCTGCGCTCCTCCGCCGTGAGGCTCTTCACGACCATCTGCTTGTCCGCGGCGACGTACTGGCGGGCCGTGCCGCCGTCGAACGTGAAGAGCTTGCCGTCCTTCCCGTCGTACTGGAAGCGGACGAGGTTCGGCACCTGCAGGACGAGAGTGCCGGTCTCGGGCGAGGTCTCGCTGAAGCCCGCGGGGGCATAGGTCTGGACGAAGGTGGCCGAGACCGAGGGGCTCGACGTGTACGCCTCGCGGACCTTCGCGAGGAGCGCCCGCGCCCCGGCGGGGCTCGGCGGATCCGTCGCGAGGAGCGTGAGGAGGAGGGGCAGGAAGGTCTTCATCAGTGGCGGAAGTGGCGCCGGCCGGTGAAGACCATCGCCAGGCCGCGGGCGTCGGCCGCCGCGATCACGTCGGCGTCCTTGACGGAGCCGCCGGGCTGCACGACCGCGGCGACCCCGGCCGCGGCGAGCACCTCGAGGCCGTCGGGGAACGGGAAGAACGCGTCGGAGGCGGCCGCCGCTCCGCGAGCCCGCTCGCCGGCTTTCGACACGGCGTCGCGGCAGGCGTCGACGCGGCTGGTGCGTCCGCCGCCGATCCCGAGCGTCGCGGTCTCGCCCGCCACCACGATGGCGTTCGAGACCACGCCGCGCACGGTCCGGTTCGCGAAGAGGAGCGCGCGGGCCTCGGCCTCCGTCGGCTCGCGCTTCGTGACGACCTTCCACCCGGCCTCGATCGGGGCGACGTCGCTCTCCTGCACCAGGAGCCCGCCGTCGATGCTGCGGGCCTCCAGGCGCGGCCTCGCTCCGGCCTCGGGCTCCACGGTGAGCACGCGCAGGTTCGGCTTGCCGGCCAGCACGGCGCGCGCCTCCTCCGTGACGCCGTACGCGAGGACGACCTCGAGGAAGCGAGAGGCCATCGCCCGCGCCGCCGCCCCGTCGAGGACGCCCGTGTAGGCGACGACTCCTCCGAAGCCGGCGATCGGATCGGAGGCCCAGGCGGCCTCGAAGGCCTCGAGAGGCGAAGCGCCAACGGCGGCCCCCGACGGGATCCGGTGCTTGATGATCGTCAGCGCCCCGGCGCCGATCGAGCGCGACGTGAAGAGGGCCGCGTCCGCGTCGAGGAGGTTGTTGTGGGACAGCTCCTTCCCCTGCAGGAAGGCGAAGCGCGCGAGCGCCGGTGCGGGCGCCGACCGATCGCGATAGAACGCGGCGCGCTGGTGCGGGTTCTCGCCGTAGCGGAGCTCCGAGATGCGCTCGACACCGACCGAGAGCCGTTCCGGGAACGGTCCGTCGCCCGTCTCGCCGGTGAACCAGCGGGCGATCGCGGCGTCGTACGAGGCGGTTCGGCGGAACACCTTGGCGGCGAGCTGCCGTCGCGTCGACTCCGACGTCCGTCCGTCGGCCTCCAGCTCGGCGACGACGGCGAGGTAGTCGGACGGGTCGCACAGCACGGTGACGTGGGCGTGGTTCTTGGCCGCGGCCCGCAGGAGCGAGGGGCCCCCGACGTCGATCTTCTCGATCAGCTCGGGGAAGTCCCGCGTCTTCTCCAGAGTCTCCTCGAACGGATAGAGGTTGACGGCCACGAGCTCGATCGGGTCGATGCCGTTGAGAGCCGCCTCGGTCCGGTGGGTCTCTTGCGCGCGATCGAAGAGGACGCCTCCGAAGAGCGCCGGATGCAGCGTCTTGACGCGGCCGCCGAACACCTCGGGGAAGCCGGTCACGTCGGAGATCGAGGTCACGGGGATCCCGGCGCCGGCCAGGTGGGCGGCCGTGCCGCCCGTCGAGAGGACCTCGAAGCCGAGCCGGACGAGCGACGCGGCCAGGTCGGCGAGGCCGGTGCGATCGGAGACGGAGAGGAGGGCGCGCCTAGTCGCGGACAACGTATGGTCCTTTCGATTCGGGGAGCGTGAGGGCCACGGACGCGTCGCCGCCGGCGGCCTTCCAGGCCCAGGCGGCGAGCCGGGTCGCGTGGGTGACGACGGCGTCGAACGCCTCGCGGGGGCTCGCCGCGGGGAGCGGCAGCGCCACGAGCGATCGCGGGTCGCGGAACGGGTCGGAGGAATAGCCGAGGAACGTGGCGCGACGGGCCGTCTCCCGGAGCGTCGCCTCGCCGATGGCCGGGGGCGGAGAAGCCGCAGCCAGCTCGTGGACGATGCCACCCATCTCGTAGGCGACGTCCTCGAACTGCCGGTGCTGCCGGATGGCCGCGCCCAGCAGGCGCGCCCCCTGCGCGGCGGCGGCCAGGTGCGCCGCGCGGTCCCGGGTGCCGGTCTCCGCGGAGGTGGCGTCCCCGACACCGTCCAGGAGCCGGTCCCGGTGCTTCACGAGCTGTCGCTTCAGGTCGGGTGGCGCGTGTACGGCCGCGTCCAGCGCCATGAGGCGTTCGACGTTGACCGGCCAGGCGGGACGGGCCGGGGGCTCAGCGGCGGCGGAGCCGGCCACGGCGCAGAGGAGGGCAGCCGAGGTGAGCCAGAGGGACGTCACGGCGCTGGATTCTACGGGCTCGGGCTCCGGTAGACTGGGCCATGGTCCTCACGAGGCGTCGCCTCCTCGGGCTCGGCGTCGCGGCGACGGCCGGGATCTGCGCCCGGCTCCGTGGAGCCTTCGACCCGCCGCTGATCGAGAGCCACGGCTTCCGCCTCCTGCCCGAGTCCGAGCGGGTCCTGAAGCGGATGGTGATCGGGCTCGATGCGCACCGGACGGACTACTTCCTCCTCCCGGAGACCAAGGGCTTGCTGAACAGGCTGGAGGACCCGAGGATCCGCTTGCTCGATCGCAACCTGTTCGCGCTCAACTTCGAGCTGATCCACGGGGGCCTCGTACGGGCGGTCCCGAAGCGAACCCATTTCTTCGTCGCGGTTCCGGATCCCGCGACCACCCCCGAGTCGATGGGAGGGGAGGAGGCCCTGTTCCGGTGGTACCTCGAGGCCCGGGTCGGGTGGTCCCCGTCGGAGATCGCGGAACGCGTCAGGTTCTTCCGGGTCGCTCAGCCCCTCGTCTATCCGCGTGACGCGGCCGAGGTCCTCGGCCACGACCTGAAGCAGCGGCTGGTCTTCGGGCTCGGGAGCGACGCCCCCCCGTACTACCGGAACCCCGTCCTGGACCTGGGACGCCTCTTCCCCGAGGACTTCGTCGTGGTGCCGCTGGGACCGACGGGCCCGGGAGCGATCAACACGGAGGGGGGCGACCTGTCCCTCTCCTGGCTTCCCGAGGGGCGGGTCGGGCTGCTGCTGGGCCGGAACCGGGTGAGACGTCATGTCGATTCGATCGGCAAGGGGGTTCCGGACGACGCTCCGGTCCCGGCGGCCTCGATCGAGCTGGTCCGCGCGGCGTACCGGAAGGCGTTCTTCGACGTCGAGGTGATCGTGGTCGGTGAGGAGGGGCTCCGCCGGCCCGAGCGCTCCAGCCCGGAGCTCTTCCATCTCGACATGGTGGTGACCGTCCTCCGCGGCCGCTCCGGCGTCGTGGCGTTCGTTCCGTTCTTCCGCGAGGCCCCCGTCGACGCGCTGACCTCGATCCCTCTGGACGAGCCGTTCCGCCAGAGGCTCACGCGGGACTACGATGCGATCGCCCGCCAGATGGCACGCCGGGGATACCGCGTCGTGCGGCTCCCGTTCGCGGACCATCCGGCCCGCACTCCCGCGAACGTGGGGAGGTTCGTCGACCCGCTCACGGGCCGGAACTGCGTCCTGCTCGGCCGGTATCCGGAGCACTTCGCGGTCGGCCTCGACGGGCGGATCCCGCAGACGAACCTGCACGTGGCGCTCGACGACTTCGCGGGGCGCGTGGCGGCGTGGAAGAAGGAGCGGACGGAGCGCCGCTGGAACACGGTCCTGAACGGGGTCGACACGGTCTGGAACGAGCTGGACCGCGCCACGCGGGAGCCGAACCCGACGTTCCGCGAGCAGGCCCGCCTCTTCGAGGCCGAGGGGATCGGTGTGACGCCCATCGACATCTACCCGAGCGGCGAGGGCGGGATCCACTGCCTGCTGCTGAGGTAGGCGCCGCCCCTCCGCGTCGAGGCTCTCCCCACGCGCGGCGGCAGGAGGGCGCCGGCCGGACGGGAGGGGTGCTCCGCCGCGACCTCAGAAGAACTTCAGGAACACCAGGTTCAGCGTGACGCCGCCTTGACCGCGGTTGCGGCCGACGACCGGCGTCCCGGCGTCGAGCTGGACGATCGTCGACCACGGTCCCGGTATCTGACCCGAGATCCCGGCGCCGGCGAAGCTCGCCCAGTCCAGCCCCGCGGCCGCGTCCTTCACGAAGGCGTGCTCGTAGATCCCCTCGAGCCGGAACGCCTCGCCCACCACCACCCCGTACGCCACGCGCCCCACGGCGAACTGCTCGGCGCGCAGGCTCCCGGAGCGAAAGCCGCGCAGCGAGGTGCCGCCGAAGGCTCCGAAGCCGTATTTCGAGAAGCGGTCGGTGTTGCTCGAGCCGTAATACGCGGCCGAGGAGCGGATCCGCTGGAAGCTCGGGAGGTGGAAGTCCTTGGCGAGCTGCGCCGACCACGTGCTGAACTGGTCCTTGCCCGGGTCGTAGTCGGGGTTGCCGGCGTAGCCCCAGGCCTGCCAGTCGGAGCGCCTGCTCCATTGGTACCGGGCCGAGAACGCCCAGCCCTGGACGTCCCAGATCGCGGTGGCGCCGAGGCGGGTGACCCAGTGGTTCGACGGAATCGCGAAATCGGGGCTGGTCTTGTCCGTCTCTTCCGAGAAGTCGCGGTGCGTCACGCCGAGCGTCGCCGACAGCTTGACGTGCCGCCCGACCGGCGTCCCGAGGTTGACGTTCCCGGCGAACGATCGCTGCTTCACCAGCTGGGCGTCATCCTGGACGCCGTCCCGGTACACCACGTCGGAGCCCTTCACCGCGATCCCGAAGACGTCGCCGCCCAGGTCGAAGCGTGTCCCGAACAGCTTCGGCTCGTTGAACGAGGCGGCCAGGAGGACGCCGCCGAAGAAGACCTGCACCTGCTGGTGGCGCTTCCTGAAGTCGAGGTCGATGTAGTAGACGCCCAGGAGCGGCAGCGGGTAGTCGAGCGAGGAGTCGTAGAAGACGCCGCCCAGCCCGAACAGCTGGGCCGTCTTGGCGTCCTCGACGACGACGCGGTCCCCGCCCTTGGTCTTCTCGAGGTAGCGGACCCCCTTGTCCGTGTCTCGGACCATCACGTCCTTCGAGGCGTACGACGCCTTCTTCAGCGCGTCGTAGTCGGCCGGGTCGAGGCGCACCTCGGAGAGCACGGTCTCCCGCTCGATGACCGTCGTCCGCGAGAACGTCCGGAGGATCCACTGGCTGCGCGCCCGGGTGGGGAACCGGAGCGGCTCGCCGCCGTCGGTCGCCGGGACCAGGCCGAAGTCGGACGTCTCGTCGACCGACTGAACCTCTCCCACCAGGTTGAGCTGCCGGGTGACGGTTCGGATCAACGCGAAGTCGGACTTCGAGACGTAGACGCGGCCGTCGTAGAGCGGCCGATCCGAGGCCGTCACCTTCGGTGAGAACGCGAGCACGTAGCAGCGCGTCCCGTCGACGGTGTCCTCGTCGCGCAGCTCGTACCGGTAGGCGTCGTTGAACGTGAGAGAGAGGGGGAGCTCGGACACCTTCTCCGGCTGCACCAGCGGCAGCTCCGGGATCTTCTTCCCGCGCCAGCGCACGCCGTTGAAGTACGCCTCGCTCCAGGCCCAGTCGTAGCCCTTCGCCGGCTCGAAGAAGAAGAGGCCGGCGAGAGTCAGGTCGAGCGTGTTGTTGAGGTCGGCGAAGCGGAAGCGGATGGACGTGGAGTTCCGCGCCACGAAACGGGACCAGCGCGCGTCCCGCCTGGCCCGCCAGGCCTGGTGGCGCGCGAGGACCTCGTCGGCGGTGAGGCCACGTTCCGCGCTCACCCCGACGCGCGCCTTCGTCTCCTCGACCGGACTCTTCTCGCGTGCCGTGAGGCGCACGGCGACCGGGCCCGACGCGGTGGAGACGGAGAGGACCGTGGGTCCGGCGGTCTTCGGGACGTCGAAGCGCTTCGACCGGCCCGTCGCGAGCTCCACGACCTCGGCCGCGCTGTACGACGGCGCGTCGAGCTGGAGCGAGACCGGCCCTCGGGCCGGAGCCCCGGACTCGTCGACGCCCGGCACCAGGACGATGCCGCCGAGGTCGGTGCCCGCCACGAGCCGGGCCACCGCGAGGACACGTCCGTCGGGCGTGCGTGCGGCCGCGGTCCGGCCGTCCCGGCTGAAGTCGCCCGTGAGGAGCGCGCCGAGCCGGTCGAGAGCCGCGTCCCGCTCCGGAGAGGAGTCCAGAGGCGAGGCGACCGCCGGCGCGTCAACGGCGGCGAGGCGCGCGGCGAAGGCGAGGAGCGCCTCCGGGCCCGCGAGGCGGGGCGCCCTCACGAAGAGCGGCCGCCCGAACGCGATCTGGTCGGCCGCGGCCCGCAGGGCGTCCGCCGGCGTGGCCGTCTCGAGGAGCTCGAGGCCGATCTCGTCGACGTACGCGGCCCGGGACTCGTCCAGGAACGCGCCAGCCGCCTTCGGGAAGAGGGCCCCCGGGCTCGCCTCACGGAAGACGGCGGCGATGCGGGCGCCGGGGCTCTGGGCCCGGATCTCGGCGGCCACGCGCTTGAGCACGAAGCTGCGTGCCGGGGAGTCGCCGGCGAGGTCCGGGAAGACGAGCACGAAGAGGTCGGCGTCCCGCCCCGACAGGAGGAGGCGCCCGAGCCCAGGGTAGAGCGTCTCGGCGGTGGCCGCCTCCGCGCCGCGGGCGTCGGTCGGGACCGGGACCTCGGCGAGCGTGATCGAGAGGCCGAATCGTTTCCCGGCTCGATGCGCCGCGGCGGCCCGAGAGGCGGCCGCGCGCGCATCCTCCCCGGCGACGTTCGCCGGGGCGACCTCGAGGAGCAGCCCCGGCGCGTTGACGGAAAGGGGTGCGGGCGCCGCGCCGTCGAGCGCGGCCAGCCGCAGGTCTCCCGGCGCGACGACGATCCAGGGGGCCAGGTACGTCCGCGGTGACTCGGCGGCGATGGAGGCGAACGGGAGGATCAGGGCAGCGACGGCGATCCGGCAAAGACGGTGCATCGCCTGCGATTGTAGGGACACCCGGGATCGCGCCCCCGAGCTACTCGTCCGGAAGGGTCAGGAGCGTCGCACCGAACCAGGCCCCGAGAGAAAGGAACGAGAGCAGGAGCACGGCCCCGGCGAAGGCGACCAGGGCTCCCGGAGCGTCCGATCCGTCCAGCTCACGGAGCACGGCCGCCGTGGCCAGCACGCTGCCGAGGAGGAAGGCGCCGGCCTGGAAGGCGAGCAGCTTCTTGGGAGGCCGCGTGAGGAGCTTCCTCTCGGCGAAGGAGGTGGCTCCGAGGAGGAGCAGAGGAAGCGCGGCAACGCCGACGAGCCAGAAGAGGAGCATGTCGCCCGCGGTTCCTTCACGAAGCCCGGCGTCGCCGAGGTGTCGGACCGCGCCCGTGGCGACGGCCGTCGTCTGGGCGGCCAGGAACAAGACCACGCCGCCCCGCCATCGCTCCAGAGCCGACGCGCGGGTCAGCGGCAACGAGCCCCCTCCGGTCGGGAGCGCCGGGATCGGCCGGAGGATGGGTGTCGCGCTCATACAACGTCAGACGACCCTCGTACGGATCGGTTGACACGAACGTTTCCCGGAGGAGGCGGGGCGAGCATTCCGGCACGGTTGTTCCGGAACGCACGCCCCGCGCTTCGTCTACTTCTTTCGCGATTCGGGAGCGGGCAGGGCCTGCCTCTCCACCTTCGGGGCCTTCTCGACGGGGAGGCCCAGCTCGGCGCGGATCTTCCCCTCGATCTCGTCGGCGATGTCGGGGTTGTCCCTCAGGAACTGCTTGGCGTTCTCACGGCCCTGCCCGACCCTGAGGTCGCCGTAGCTGAACCAGGCGCCCGACTTCTCCACGATCTTGTGCTCGATCCCGAGGTCGATGATCTCGCCGGTCTTGGAGATCCCCTCGCCGTAGCCGATGTCGAACTCCGCGTTCCGGAACGGCGGCGCCACCTTGTTCTTGACGACCTTCACCTTGGTGCGGCTGCCGACGACCTCCTCGCCGTCCTTGATCGAGTTGATCCGGCGGATGTCGATGCGGACCGACGAGTAGAACTTCAGAGCCCGGCCGCCCGTGGTGGTCTCGGGATTGCCGAACATGACGCCGATCTTCTCCCGGATCTGGTTGATGAAGATGAGGCAGGTCCCCGACTTCGAGACGACGGCGGTGAGCTTGCGGAGCGCCTGCGACATGAGGCGCGCCTGCAGGCCGACCATCGCGTCGCCCATCTCGCCCTCGAGCTCGGCCTTCGGGACGAGGGCGGCCACGGAGTCGACGACGACGACGTCGACCGCGGCCGAGCGGACGAGCGCCTCGGCGATCTCCAGCGCCTGCTCGCCCGAGTCGGGCTGGGAGACCATCAGGTTGTCGATGTCGACGCCCAGCTTCTTGGCGTACTCGGCGTCGAGCGCGTGCTCGGCGTCGATGAAGGCCGCCAGGCCGCCGCGCTTTTGGGCCTCGGCGATGACGTGGAGCGTCAGGGTGGTCTTGCCCGACGACTCGGGTCCGAAGATCTCCACGACGCGCCCGCGCGGGACGCCTCCGATCCCGAGCGCGGCGTCCACCGCGATGGAGCCGGTGGAGATCGCCTGGATGGCGTCCTGCGGTCGGTCACCCAGGCGGACGAGCGCGCCCTTTCCGAACTGGCGATCGATCTGCTGCATCGCCTGCTCGAGGGCCTTCATTTTTTCCCGGTTGATGTCGGCCATTCGTTCCTCGCTTCTCGCGCCCGGGATGGGCGCGGTGTTTCCTTACAATCGCTTCGGTCGAGCGTTC
This sequence comes from uncultured Holophagales bacterium, assembly GCA_964384675.1. Classification (GTDB taxonomy): domain Bacteria; phylum Acidobacteriota; class Thermoanaerobaculia; order UBA5066; family UBA5066; genus CAYLNK01. The sequence goes on from CAYLNK010000049.1 coordinate 18,371, forward strand.
CGGCTTCGTGACGCGGGGTCACACGAGGGAGCGCCGGCGAGCGAAAGACAGAGAGCAGGCCGGCGCCGCGGCCGCTCCGGAAGGACGTCTTGGAACCTAGCGCCCCGCACCTCAAAACTCAAGGCCCGTTCACGGCGTGGCCCGGAGCGTTCCGCAAGGCCCCCGTCTCGGTGGCGCTGGCCACCTGGTTCGGGACGGGTTTCCTGCCGATCGCGCCGGGGACGTGGGGGAGCGCGGCGGCGATCCCCTTCGTGGAGCTGTCGTACCGTCTCCTCGGTCTGGCCGGGATCGCCCTCTTCGCGCTCGCGGTCGGCGCGGCCGGCGTCGTCGCCGCCGGACGGGCCGCCCGCGCCCGCGGCATCGAGGACCCGTCCGAGGTGGTGATCGACGAGGTGGCCGGGCAGGCGCTGGCGCTCCTCGGCGTCTACGCGTTCTGCCCGATGACCCATCGCTCGCCGGTGTTCCTTTCGATGGTGGTCCTCGCCTTCCTCGTGTTCCGTGTGGTGGACGTCGTCAAGCCAGGTCCGGTCGGGGCGATGGAGCGTCTCCCGGGCGGGCTCGGCGTGATGGCGGACGACCTCCTGGGCGGGCTGCTGACGGGGATCGCCCTGGGAGCCGTCTGCCTGCTCCTCTGGCGCCAGTGATCTCGTATCCCGGTCTCGTCGTGCGCGAGAACGCGCCTCTGGCCGCGCGGACGACGCTGCGGATCGGCGGGGCCGCGCGCTGGCTCTGCGAGGCTCACGACGTGAAGGCGTTGCAGGCGGTTCTCGCCCACGCGTCCGCCGAGGGGCTTCCCCTCCTGCCGCTCGGGAAGGGATCGAACATCCTGGTCCCCGACGAGGGGTTCCCGGGCGTGGCGCTGGTGATGGCGGGGGAGCTGGCGCGCGTCGCGATCGACGGGCCGCGGGTCCGTGCCGGAGGCGGGGCGTCGCTCATGTCGCTCTCGGTGCTGGCTCGCGATGCCGGGCTCTCCGGCCTCGAGGGGCTGTCGGGGATCCCTTCGTCGTTCGGCGGGGCGGTGCGGATCAACGCCGGAGCGTACGGGAGCGAGCTGTTCGACGTCCTCGAGTCGGTGGAGCTCGTCACACGCGCCGGCGTGCTCCGGGTTTGCCCGGCGGCGGAGGTCGCGCACGGCTACCGCTGGACCTCGCTGATGGAGGGGGACGACCTCGTGACGGGCGGGACCATGGTCCTCGTCCCGAAGCCCGCGGAGGAGATCGACGAGCGCCTGCGCGAGGTGACCGAGAAGCGCCGGAACGCGCTTCCGAAGCAGCCGAACGCGGGCTCCATCTTCAAGAACCCGCCGGGCCGGCACGCCGGCAGGCTCCTTCAGGAATGCGGTCTGAAGGGCCGGCGCGTCGGCGGAGCGGAGGTGTCGGCGGTCCACGCCAACGTGATCGTCAACCGGGGCGGAGCGAGCGCCGCGGACGTCCGTGCGCTGATGTCGATGATGCGCGAGGCGGTCCTCGCGCGCTTCGGTGTGGAGCTGATTCCCGAGGTGGAGGTCATCGGAAGCCCGTCCCGGTCCGTAGAATCACCGGGATGAGCGCCGAACGCGGTTCCGTCCGTGTCCTGATCCTCGCCGGCGGCAGCGGCACCCGCCTCTGGCCCCGCTCCACCGAGTCGCACCCGAAGCCGTTCCTTCCCCTGGCCTCGAGCCGGCCTCTGATCCTCGAGACGTTCGAGCGCGCCCGGCAGCTGGCGGCGCATCGGGGGGTCTACGTCTCCGGCCGGAAGAGCCACGAGTCGATGATCCGCACCCAGATCCCGGACCTGCCGAAGGGAAGGCTGATCCTCGAGCCGATCCGCCGGAATACCGCGCCGGCCATCGCGCTCTCGGCCCTCGCCGCGGCCGACGAGGACCCGGAGTCGATCCTGGTGGTCCTGCCGTCCGACCCCGCCGTGCGCGACGAGCCGGGATTCCTCCGCGCGCTGCGGACCGCCATCGCCGAGGCGCGTCAGTCGCCGGCCTTCGTGACCCTCGGCGTGACGCCGACCCGCCCCGAGACCGGCTTCGGCTACCTCGAGACCGATCCGGCCGAGGCCGGTGCGGCGGCCCGGACGGTCACCCGCTTCGTGGAGAAGCCGCCGCTCGCCGACGCCGAGCGATACGCCGCGTCGGGGCTCCACTTCTGGAACTCCGGGATCTTCGTCTTCCGCGTCTCCCTCCTCTTCTCCGAGATGGAGCGTCTCTGCCCCGACGTGCTGGCCTCGGCGCGCCTCGCGCACGAAGCGTGGAAAGCCGGCGACGACGCCTCGTTCGACGCCGCCTTCACCGCCGCCCGCTCCATCTCGATCGACTACGCGGTGATGGAGCAGGCCGCCCGCGTCGTCACCGTGCCGTGCGACTGCGGCTGGAGCGACCTCGGCTCGTGGGAGGCGGTCTTCGAGTTCCACGGCGGGGCCGAGGACCGGAGCGTCCACGACGGACCGGTCGTGGAGGAGGGGGGCACCGCGAACCTGATCCTGGCCTCCCCGGGCCGCACCATCCGGGTGCTCGGAGTCTCGAGCCTCGTCGTGGTCGATTCCCCGGAGGGGATCCTGGTGATGCCGCGCGGCTCGTCGGACGCTCTCCGGCGCAGCGTGGAAGCGTCGCTCGCGGAGAAGCCGAAGGGATGATCCCGGACACGGCCTCCGCGGTCCTCGCCTCCGTCGAGCGCTACGTCGCCGCCGTCCGCACGGCGTACCGCGGCCCGGGCGCGGCCGTCGAGGACGCCGTGGTCTGCCTGCTCGCGCGGGGCCACCTCCTCATCGAGGACGTGCCGGGCGTCGGGAAGACGACGCTGGCGACCGCGCTCGGACGCGCCCTCGGGGTGGGCGCCCACCGGATGCAGTTCACGCCGGACACCTTGCCGTCCGACATCCTGGGTCTCTCGATCTACAACCCGCGAAGCCAGGAGTTCGAGTTCCATCCGGGTCCGGTCTTCACCCCGATCCTGCTGGCCGACGAGATCAACCGGGCCGCGCCGAAGACGCAGGCCGCGCTGCTCGAGGCGATGAACGAGAGAGCCGTCTCGGTCGACGGCGTCACCCGGCCGCTGCCGGAGCCGTTCCTGGTGCTGGCGACCCAGAACCCGATCGAGTACCTGGGGACGTACCCGCTGCCCGAGTCGCAGCTCGACCGGTTCCTGATGCGCATCTCGCTCGGCTACCCCGCGCCCGCCGAGGAGAAGCGCCTGATGCGCTCCGGCGGGTCGGACCGCGTGCTGGCGGCGCTCCGCCCGGTGGTCACGCTCTCCGAGATGAAGGAGGCGCAGGCGGCGGCGGAGCAGGTGACGGTCGCCGAGAAGCTCGTCGACTACGTCTTCGAGATCGTCGCGCGGAGCCGGAAGAGCAAGGACCTCCTCCTCGGCGTCTCCCCGCGCGGCGCCCAGGGCTTCTTCCGCGCGGTGCAGGCCCGGGCCCTGGTGGCCGGACGCCCCTACGCCACGCCCGACGACGTCAAGCGCGTCGCGGTCGCGACCCTCTCCCATCGAGTCCTCGCGGCGGTGCCCGGCCAGGACGTGGCGGGGGGGCGGCGCGAGCGGGACGCCATCCAGCGGATCCTCGACGACGTCCCCGTCCCGATTTGACCCTGCTCGAGACGCTCCGCGAGATGTTCCTGGCGCTCCCGCGCACCGGGATCCTCGTGCGGGTCACCAACATGGGCTTGGCCTTCGTCCTGATGACGCTCGTCGTGGCGGTGGGGGCCACGAACACCGGGAACAACGGCCTATACGTCCTGCTCTCCCTCTTCCTCGCGATGCTCGTGGTCTCGGGCCTCGTCTCGCGCCGGAACGTGGAGCGGCTCTCCGTGAGGCTGGACGGTCCGGGAGAGGTGTTCGCCGGGCAGCCCGTGCGCTTCCGTCTGACGATCCGGAACGCGGGGCGCCTCGCTCGTCACGCGCTCCTCGTGAAGATCGCGGGCTCGGCCGCACCGATCCTGTTCGGGCGGGTCGCCTCCCGGGAGGAGGCGGAACGTGGCGTCGACCTCGTCTTCCCGAGGCGGGGCAGGAAGCGGATCGACTCGCTCCTCGTCTACAGCGGCTACCCGATCGGTCTCTTCCGGAAGGGACGGCTCCACCCGGTCGGGGAGGAGCGGCTCGTCTTCCCGGCCCTCTCCCGCGTCCGGGTGCCGGAGCCGGTTCCCGTGCCGGCGGAGGCGGGGGCCCCGCGCTCCGGCGCGCGAGGGCGCGGCTCCGAGATCCGCCACCTGCGCGAGGCCGGCTTCGGGGACGACCCGCGTGACGTTCACTGGCCGCAGACCGCCCGGCAGGGCCGTCTCATCGTCAAGGAGCGTGCCGCCGAGGTGGGGGACGAGGCCATCGTCGCGCTCGAGGCCGTGGGCGCGGCGAGTCCCGGCTTTCCGGAACGCTTCGAGGCAGCCGTCTCGGAGGCGGCGTCGCTCGGCCTCCAGCTCCTGGCCAGGGGCCAGCGCGTGGGCCTCGCCGCGGGAGGGCAGCTCGTCGTCCCCGCGAGCGGGCCGGGCCAGCGGCGCGCGTTGCTGACGGCCCTGGCCCTGTTGCCGGCCGGGCCGTCCACGATCCCCGTCCTCCCGCCGGGAGCGCGGGTCTATCCCGTGCGGGTGACGCCGTGAGCGCGGCGGCACCACCCGTCCTGCCCTTCCGGCGGGAGCGCCTGGCCGCCCTCGCGACGCTGGCGCTGCCGGTCCCGATCCCGCTCCTCTTCACGCGCTCGCTCGAGCTCTGGGTCTACCTCTTCTACGCGGCGGGCGTGGGCCTCCTGCTGTGGCGCGTCTCGCGCGGGAGGCTCCCCGCGCTTCGCAACGCGATCCTCAACCTCGTCGGTTTCGCGGGCGCGATGGCCTTCTACGCGGACCTCCGGTACGTGAGCCACTCGCTCCTGAAGGCGACGGTTCACCTCCTCCTCCTGGTCACCGCGGTGAGGCTCTGGTCGATCCAGCGGGAGCGGGACTTCTCGTTCGCGCTCGCGCTCGTCGGCTTCCTGTTCGTCGGCTCGGTCGCCACGTCGTTCCACTATTCGGTCGCGCTCTTCGTGCTGGGATTCCTGGCGCTCGCATGGCCCGCCCTCGTGCGGTGGGCCCTCTGGCGCGACCTCGCGGCAGCCCCCGAGGAATGGACGCGGCGGAGCGCGACGGCGGCGTTTCCCGAGCGGCGGGCGATCGTGGCCTCTGTCCTCGCGACGCTCGCGGCCGCGATCCCGTTCTTCGTCGCGCTGCCCCGCCTGAAGGCGCCGCTCATCACGGGCCTCCCCGAGAGACGGGAGCTCGTGACCGGGTTCTCGGAGACGGTCGACCCGGACGTCTACGGCACGCTCAAGCAGAGCGACCGCGTCTACCTCCGGGTCTCGCGCGACGTGCCCTTCTCCGAGCGCGGGGGCGCGCCGCTCCAGATCCGGGCGATCGCGTTCGCGCTCCACGACGGGCGCACCTGGGCGATCGCGAAGCGGAGCCGGACGACCCCGATCGGCCCGCCGGGACGTCTCCTGCCGCTCGTCTCGCCCCGCCGCGCCCGGCGCGAGGCCGGGGCCGGGATGACGATCGACCTCCTCCCGCTCGGGAGCCGGTACGTCCCGGTGCCGGCGGGATCGCTCGCCCTCCAGCTGTCCGAGGCCTCGTTCCGGACCTCTTCGGGGTACCTCGACGTCGACGACCTCGACAACCTCCTCCTCACGTTGCCCCCCGAGCGAACGATCCAGTACCAGGTCTTCGGCGAGGGGCTGGCGGCTCCCGGCGCCGCGCCCGGCCCGGACGACCCGTCTCGCCGGCGCCCCGGCTCCGCCCGGCTCGCGGGATGGGCCCGGTCGGTGCTGGGAGACCTCGACGCCGAAACGGAGCCGTTCCGGGCGGCGGCGGCGCTCTCGGCCCGTCTCGCGACGACCCTGACCTACTCGCTCGAGGTGTGGCGGCCGGGGCCGAACCCGGTCGAGGAGTTCGTCTTCGAGAAGAAGTCCGGCACCTGCGAGAACTTCGCGACCGCGCTCGCGCTCGCGCTCCGCGAGGTCGGTGTCCCGACCCGGTTCGTCACCGGCTTCGCGGGCGGGGAGATCGGCCTCCTCGGGCGGTACCTGATCGTGCGAGGCCGGGACGCCCATGCCTGGGTGGAGGCGTGGTGCGGTCCCGAGCGGGGGTGGCAGAGCTTCGACCCGACCCCGCCAGCCGGGCGCCCCACGCTCCAGCGTGTTCCGTGGACCCGGCGTCTGAAGCAGCTGACGGACGGCCTCGAGTTCGCCTACGACCGCTACATCCTGTCCTTCTCGCAGGGCGATCAGCTCGACCTGGTGCAGCGTCTGCGGGCGACCGCCTCCGGTCTCACCGATTCGGCCCGGGCCGCCGGCCGGGCCATCCGAGCTGCGGTGAGCGGGACGCGCCTGGGGGCGTGGATCGCCCTGCCGATCGGGATGGGGCTGCTCGCGCTGGCAGTCCTGCTCGCACGGATCGTGCGGGGCCTGCCGTGGCGCACCGGGGGGCTCGCGCCGGGCTCGGCGGCGTACCGCCGCCTGCAGCGTCAGCTCGTCCGCCGGGGCGCGAGCCTCACGCCCGCCTCGGCGCCCGGAGAGACCCTGGTGGCGGCGGCGGAGTTCGGGGCCGGCGTCGCCGCGCCTGCCCGGGCGGTGGTGGAGGCCTACGCGCGCGAGTCGTTCGGGGGGAGGCCGCTGGCGCCGTCCGAGATCGCCCGCCTGGAGGCGAGCGTCCTCGCCGTGCGGGACGCCCTGCGCGGCGTCAGTAGGCGTTCTTCTGCTGCCAGCCCCATCGGAGCGTGAGCCAGAGGATCTTCACGTCGAGGCCCAGGCTCCAGTTCTCGATGTAGTAGAGGTCGAACTCGATCCGTTTCGAGACCGAGGTGTCGCCCCGCCAGCCGTGCACCTGGGCCCAGCCGGTGATCCCGGCGCGGACCCGGTGGCGCAGCATGTACTGCGGGAACTTCTCCTTGAACTCCTTGACGAACTCCGGGCGCTCCGGGCGCGGCCCCACCAGGGACATGTCGCCGGTGAAGACGTTGATGAGCTGCGGCAGCTCGTCGAGGGAGGTGCGCCTCAGGAACGACCCGACGTGGGTGCGCCGGGGATCGTCCTTCGTGGTCCAGCTCGCGCCCGCGGACTCGGCGTCGACCCGCATCGAGCGGAACTTGATCATCCGGAACAGCCGGCCGTCGAGGCCCATCCGCTCCTGGCCGTAGAAGATCGGCCCGCGGTCCTCGAGCCAGATCGCCAGCGCGATGAAGGGCGCGAGGATCGCCAGCACGACGAGGCCCAGGGACGAGAGGACGAGGTCCATCGAGCGCTTCACCAGGGAATTCCAGCCCTCGAGCGGCAGCTGGGTCAGGTTGATGACCGGCAGCCCGTCGAAGTCCTCGACGCCGGCCTTGAACGTGACGTACTGGAAGAGGTCGGGCACCACCCGCAGGTCGACCATCTCGTTGCCGACCTCCTTGAGGATCCGGAGCATCGTCTTGTACGCCTCGACCGGGAGCGCGAGGAAGACCGTGTCGATGTCCTCGCGGGCGATGAGGTCGCGGACCTCGGCCGTGGTGCCGAGGACCCTCACGCCCCGGTAGTCCTCGCTCGCCTTGCCGGGATCGTCGTCGGCGAAGCCGATCGGCTTCAGGCCCGTGGCCGGGTGCTCGATCAGCTTGTCGGCGATCGCTCGGCCGGTGTGCCCGGCGCCGACGATCAAGACCTTCCGCACCCCGACGCCCGCCGCCCAGATCGTCTCGAGGTACTTGCGGATCCCGAACCGGGCCAGCGTGACGAGGACGATGTCCAGGCCGAGGAAGATCAGTAGCAGAGGCCGGTTGAACGAGTAGGCCCGCCAGAACGAGAGGAAGCCGACGAGGAGGAACGTGCCGAGGGCCACCGCCACCACGACCGCCAGCGCCTCGTCGATCATCGACCGGTCCCGCCGGATCTGGTAGAGGCGGTGGAAGTAGAAGACGACCGGCCAGAGGACGGCGATCACCGGGACGAGGCTCAGGTAGTCCGAGACGGGCTGAGGGCCCTTGGGCGTCGGCCAGACGGTCTCGAACCGGATGAGGTACGCCGAGAGGAGGGACAGCACCGTGGCGACGACGTCGAAGAGCACGAAGACCGCCTGGAGGCGGCGCGTCTGACGGCGGATCACGCGGCGGGTGCTTTCATCGGATAGCTGGCTCGATCGGGTCCGTCGGTCGACTCTGACCGGACGCTCGTCTCACGGTTCCGGGGAGCGCCGAGGTGAAGGGCGTACGGCGTTCCGGACCAGATCGGAGAGATTGGATCGCAGGCGGCCGGAGCTGTCAATCAGGCCGGAGTGCCGTTCGGGCGGCGCGACCCACGCGGATGGGGCACGGCCGCGCGGTCGAGCGCGTCCCGCAGGGCGGACTGCATCCGCTCCCGGAAGCGCTCCCGGGAAAACCGGGCCGCGTTCCGGACCGCGTCCTCCGGCGCGAGGCGGAGGCCGTGGAACGCGGCGATCGCTCCCAGCAGAGGCTCGACCCCGGGCTCCCGGTAGAGGAGCCCGGTGCGGCCGCTCTCCACCGTCTCCAGCGCGCCGCCCCGTCCCAGCGCGATCACGGGGGTCCCGCACGCCTGGGCCTCGACCGGGACGATGCCGAAATCCTCCTCGCCCGGCATCACCACGGCCTCGGCGCCGCGGTACAGCTCGCGCAGGTCTTCGTCGGGCGGCGTCCCGGCGAACCGGACGGTGTCACCGGCCATCGCCCGCAGGCGGCGCTCCTCCGGTCCGAAGCCGGCGATCGTGAGCGGCAGGCGGGCTCGGTTGGCCGCCGAGATCGCGTCGTCGACCCTCTTGTACGGCGCGAAGGCCGAGACGATCAGGAAGCCCCGGCGCTCCCGCGGCGAGGGAGTGAAGAAGCCGGTGTCGGCCGGGGGCGAGACGACGGTGGCCTCGCGGCCGTAGAGCCGGCCGATCCGCTCCTTCACGTTCTCCGAGTTCGCCAGGAAGACGTCGACCCGGGACGCCGTCGCCACGTCCCAGGCGCGGAGCGGCGCCCGGACCGCGGCGGCGGCGAGCCGGACGGGCCCGGACCGCTCCCTCAGGTACTCGTCGAGCTGGTCGTGGAGGTAACGGACCGGTGTGTGGCAGTAGCAGACGTGGAGCGCCCCGCGAGCCTTTCGCGCGTTCTTCGCCACACAATGGGACGAGGAGATCACCAGGTCGAAGCCCGACAGGTCCCAGGTCTCGGCGGCCGGCGCGAAGAGGGGGAGGAGGGTCCGGTAGTTCCTCTCCGGGGAGACGAGCCGCTGGAGCGCGGTGGTCCGGATGTCGCGAGCCTCCAGCTCGGCAGGGACGCTGCCGGGGAAGTGGAAGAGAGTGAAGATCGGGGCGTCCGGAAAGAGACGCGCCAGCTCCAGGAGGACGCGCTCTCCGCCGCGGTTCCCGGTCAGCCAGTCGTGCACGAGCGCGACCTTCACCGGACCAGCGCCCTCTCGTACAGCGCGGCCGTGCGTTCGGCGACGCGGGCCCAGGTTCGCGCGGCCGCGTTCGTCCTGCCGTCCGCCGAGAGGCGCGCCCGCAGCGGCTCGTCGCTC
>CAYLNK010000050.1:0-27764 GCA_964384675.1 uncultured Holophagales bacterium
CTTCCGCCGGTCCCGCGGGGTTTCGCCGTCCGCTCGGCCTTGCCCGCGAGGTTCGCCGCCACCGCCGCCCGGCGGGTCCCGGTAGGTCGCGATCACGGCTCGTCATCGCGCGGGGGATCGCGAACGCCCGGTGGGCCGCGGCGAGAGTCGCCGCGGCGAAGACCCCGAGCGGGCGGCGCTCCGGTTGACGCGTGGAGAAAGACGCAGATAGATTCCTATCTGTGCCCAAGACGCAGATAGGATCGAGTCGCAATTCCGGCTCGCGGCGCCCCCTGGAACGGCTCGACCACCTCCAGGCCGTGGCGCGAAGGGCCGGGGTCAAGCTCACCCACCAGCGCCTGGAGATCTTCCGGGAGCTCTCGGCGAGCGAGGATCACCCCGACGCCGACACCCTCTTTCGCAAGGTGCGGCGGCGGGTGCCGACCGTGTCGCGGGACACGGTGTACCGGACGCTCTGGAAGCTGCACGACCTGGGCCTGGTCAAGACGCTCGGCCCGCAGCGCGACGGCGTCCGCTTCGACGCGAACCTGGACCAGCACCACCACTACGTCTGCGTGAGCTGCGGCCTGGTGCGGGACTTCGTGAGCGAGGCGCTCGACGGGCTGGAGATCCCGGGAATCGTCCGGACGCTCGGCAGCGTGGAGGGCGCCCACGTCGAGGTGCGGGGGCGCTGCGCGCGTTGCCGCGAGAAGAGGCGGCCGCCGAAGCCGAAGCGGTCTTCGGCGGCACCGTGGAAAGAGAGGAGCGGGAGATGAGCGATCACGAGACGACGGCGCCCGGCGCCGGAGCCGGCAGGTGCCCGGTGATGCACGGGGCGGGATCGAACGCGGCCGGGACGGGCCGTTCGACGCGCGACTGGTGGCCCCACCAGCTGAACCTGGGGATCCTCCACCAGCACGCCCCGGCCTCGAGCCCGATGGGGGCGGACTTCGACTACGCCGAGGAGTTCGGCAAGCTCGACCTCGCCGCGCTGAAGAAGGACCTGTACGCGCTGATGACCGATTCTCAGGAGTGGTGGCCCGCCGACTGGGGCCACTACGGCGGTCTTTTCATCCGCATGGCGTGGCACAGCGCGGGCACGTACCGCGTCTCGGACGGCCGGGGCGGCGCCGGCACCGGGAACCAGCGCTTCGCGCCGGTGAACAGCTGGCCCGACAACGGCAACCTCGACAAGGCGCGCCGCCTCCTCTGGCCCCTCAAGCGGAAGTACGGGCGGCGCATCTCCTGGGCCGACCTGATGATCCTCGCCGGGAACTGCGCGCTGGAATCGATGGGCTTCCTTACGTTCGGCTTCGGCGGCGGCCGCGTCGACGTCTTTCAGCCGGAGGAGGACATCTACTGGGGGAAGGAGCGCACCTGGCTCGGCGACGAGCGGTACAGCGGCGAGCGCGACCTCGAGAGCCCGCTGGCCGCGGTGCAGATGGGGCTCATCTACGTGAACCCCGAGGGCCCGAACGGCAATCCCGACCCGGTGGCCTCGGGCCGCGACGTGAGGGAGACGTTCGCGCGCATGGCCATGAACGACGAAGAGACCGTGGCCCTGGTGGCCGGCGGCCACACGTTCGGGAAGGCGCACGGGGCCGGCGACCCGAAGCTCGTCGGTCCGGAGCCGGAGGGCGCGCCGATCGAGGAGCAGGGGCTCGGCTGGATCAACCGCTTCGGCACCGGGAAGGGGAAGGACACCACCACCAGCGGCCTCGAGGGCGCCTGGAAGCCGAACCCGACGCGGTGGGACAACGGCTACTTCGACATGCTCTTCGGCTACGAGTGGGAGCTGGTGAAGAGCCCGGCGGGCGCCTTCCAGTGGCTGGCGAAGGACGTGAAGGAGGAGCACCTCATCCCGGACGCCCACGACCCGTCGAAGAGGAACCGGCCGATGATGACCACGGCCGACCTCTCGCTCCGCTTCGACCCGATCACGTGCCGATCTCGCGCCGCTTCCAGAGGGACCCCGGGGCCTCCGCCGACGCGTTCGCGCGCGCCTGGTTCATGCTGACCCACCGCGACATGGGGCCGCGCTCCGCTATCTCGGGCCGGAGGTGCCGGCCGGGGAGCTGATCTGGCAGGACCCCGTTCCCGCCGTCACCACCCTCTCGTCGAGGCGTCGGACGTCGCGGCGCTGAAGGCGAAGGTCCTGGCCTCGGGACTGACGGTGCCGCACCTCGTCTCCGTGGCCAGCGCGTCGGCGTCGACGTTCCGCGGCTCCGACAAGCGCGGCGGCGCCAACGGCGCGCGCATCCGGCTCGCCCCGCAGAAGGACTGGGAGGCGAACGAGCCGGCGCGGCTCGCGCGTGCTGGGCGTCCTCGAGACGCTGAAGCGGGACTTCGACGCGGCGGCGGGAGGCGGAAAGAGGATCTCGCTCGCGGACCTCATCGTGCTCGCGGGCGGCGCCGCGGTGGAGGCCGCGGCGAAGGCGGGCGGGCACGCCGTCGAGATGCCGTTCACGCCGGGCCGCACCGACGCCTCCGTCCTCGAGCCCGTGCCGACAGCTTCCGCAACTTCCGGAAGGCGGGCGTCGCCGCTCCGGCCGAGGAGATGCTGATCGACCGCGCGCAGCTCCTCGGCCTCAGCGCTCCCGAGATGACGGTCCTCGTCGGCGGCCTGCGCGTCCTCGGGGCCAACGTGGGAGGCTCGGCGCACGGCGTCTTCACCGACCGCGTCGGCGCGCTCACCAACGACTTCTTCACCAACCTCCTCGACATGGGCACCGTCTGGAAGCCGCTGTCGGAGGCGGAGGGCACGTTCGAGAGACGCGACCGGAAGACCGGCGCTCCGAGGTGGGCGGGCACGCGGGTCGACCCGATCTTCGGGTCGAGCTCGCAGCTCCGCGCTCTGGCCGAGGTGTACGCAGAGGACGACGCGAAGGAGAAGCTGGTACGCGACTTCGTGGCGGCCTTTAGCAAGGTGATGGACCTCGACCGCTTCGACGTGCGTTGAGCGGGGCGGAGGCGAGGGTCCGTCGGGGCACTCGCCTTCCCTGGCGGCGTGCGCTACTCGTAACGGAGCGCCTGCGTCGGCGCGATGCGCGAGGCCCGCCGTGCCGGCAGGTAGGCGGCGAAGGTCGTGACGAGGGGGAGCGTCGGTGCCACGGCTCCCGCTGACGATTCCACTCCTCGTGCGCGCGGTGCCGTTCGTCCCCGATACCTTTGTCCACGCGGATCCAGGCGCGCGCCAGCGTGTTCTCGTCCAGGAACCTCACGACGTCGCGCGGGGTGAAGAGCTGGCTTCCCCGGCGCCAGATCGCGGCTGTTCCGCGGCGCCTGCGACTCGTCGCGCATCGCGCCGAGGCCGGGTCGCGTGCCTTCTGCGTCGCCCGCTCGATGGCGTTGCGGGTTTCCTCATCCATGAGGGATTACCGGCCAGTCCGAAACGACCTCACGCGACGTCGCCGGGCTCCACACGCCTGAGGCCCTCGAAGCCCCGGCCGACGCCGCTTCTCGTTGGCGCGCTCCGCCAGCTTGGCGGGTGAGATGTCGGACTTCCCCTTGGCCGACTTCCACCACGTCTCCGGGGACGGGAAGCGAACGCCGTCCAAGTCCAGCCCTTCAGGATTCCCGCGAGGTCCTCGCCGGCGGGCTTCTCGAGAGACTCGAAGAACGGCTGCCAGTCGCCCCGTGGTCGAGCCACCGCTCCCGGGGAGCTCCTGGAGAGCGACGCAGCCTGAAGGAGCGAACGCCTCGTGACAGAGGTGGGCCGCGACCGCGAAGACGGCACGAGCCTGGGCGAAACGGTGGGTCCGAGGACGCCGCGTCGGAGCGCCGCCGGTGGAGCAAATCGGGTCGGCCAAAAAAAGAAAAAGCGCCGGGTCTCCCCGGCGCTAAGTTTCTTGTATTGAATTGGTTATCTACTGGAGCCGAAGCCCGGACTTGAACCGGGGACCTACTGATTACGAATCACGCGGCTTCACGTTCTTCCGCAGTGCGTCTGCGTTGACGATTGAGGCTGAATGCCGCTATGGAAGCGGCTTGTCGTCACTCTTGCGTTGAAGCGCCTCCGGCTCTATGTTGATTCGTGGTGGGAACTGTATGGGAACTGTAGATCTCGACCCGGGGAGGGCACCATGCCGAAGCTGACGACGACCCGCCTCACGAACCGAACCGTGAAGAGCCTCAAGACCTCGCAGGAGGGAGGTACCTGGGTGGCTGACGCCGACCTCCGGGGGTTCGCGGCGAAGGTCTTCCCGAGCGGGGCGATCGCCTTCGGTGTTCGGTACCGCACGCCGAACGGCCGGCGGAAGGCCTTCGTCTTCGGCCGCTGGGGCGAGATGACGCCGGAGGATGCCCGGAAGAAGGCCGGAGACCTCCTGGCGGCGGTTCGCCGCGGGGAGGATCCCGCGGACAGCCGGGAGAAGGACCGCGCCATGCCCACCGTGGCCGAACGTGTGGCGACGTACCTGGCCCAGGTCCGCCTACAGAAGAAGCGCCCAGGGGAGGACGAGCGGTACCTGGGACTCGCCGAGGAGCGCTGGAAACACGTCTCGCTCGACAAGCTGACGCACGACGACATCACCGCGTTCCGCGATTCCCTCTCCAAGACACCGACTCAGGCTAACCGGGCGATCGCCAGCGTTCGGTCCTTCCTTCAGGACGCGGTCCGAGCAGGGCTGATCCGATCGAACCCCGCGTGGAACGTGAGGCCGTATCGCGAGAACCCGCCCCGGGCGCGTGTCCTGACCGCCGAGGAGATGAACTCGATCCTCGAGGCGCTGGCCGAAGAGGCTGACCCCCACGCGAAAGCGGCCCTGACGATGCTCGTCGAGACCGGCGCGCGCGTATCCGAAGTCCTGAACGCCCGCTGGTCGGATCTCGACTTCGATGCCGGCACGTGGAGGATCCCGAGCCCGAAGGCAGGTCGCCCGCAGACCCTTCCGATTGCGAAGACCACCATCAAGATGCTCCGGGCTCTACCCGAGCTCGGGCTGTACATCATCGCCGGCCTGGATCCGGAGAGGCGCAGGGCCGACCTGAAGGGCCCCTGGAAGCGGGCTCTCGACCGATCCGGAGTCCGGGACGTCACGCTCCACGATCTTCGCCGCACCTTCGGACTTCACGTGGCCCGCACGGCTGGCCTCCACGTCGCATCGAAGCTCCTCCGCCATGCCGACATCCGGGTGACCGAGCGCGTCTACGCCCCACTTGGGCTCGATGACCTCCGCGAGGCGATGGAGCATCGCGCCGACGTGCTGCCCTTCCGCAAGGTCACCGAGGCAAAGTGAAGAGCCGCAGGAACACTGATCGGGCGGCCAGCGGCGGATTGGCCCGGGGCGCCGAAATAGGCTCTCCAGTTCGCTCGGATGTCAGCCACCCGCGACGCAGCCAGGCGCCCACCGAAGTAGACCGCGGCGTCGAGTACATGCTGCGATCGAAGACGATGACGCGGGACGAACGGCTCGCTGAGATCGGCCGACTCCTGGTCCCTGAGGGTTCTCGAGACGCGGCGGACTTCTTCGCGACCATGTGCACCTCGCTCGAGGATCTTCAGGCACCGAATCCATATACCGCCTATGTCCTCATCGATCTCGCCGCTCGGGCCGAAAACGCGTTTCGGCGACACATCGCGCCATGGAAGGATCGGCCCAGCAACGCTGAGTCTGAGTGCCACCTTCTCGCGGGTTTCTTTCGCGCCGAGCCGCTCGCCTGGGAAGCCCCGAGCTTCCGAGGCCGAGCGACTGGCGCGCTTCGTCGCGCGGCGCTGGGCGATCCCGACTACGAGAAGTCCATCGCCGTCCTGGTCTCGGCGATTACAGGTGGGAAGGTTCCGCACTCCGCCGGAGATACGAGAGCCCGGAAGCGCCGCCAAAGGGACTATCAGGTGTCCCGGCTCAGGGAGATCAGGGGCTTCTATCTTCCTGCGCTCTCGACGAGTTGGGGCGTGGTGAAACAGTGCGGCAGCAGGGGGCGGTCTCTGGGCGCGCGAATCGAGAACACCGAGAGAGCCCTTCGTTCAGCGGGGCCACGACCCAGGGGGTTCGAGCGCCCCGATAGCTATCGCGACGAGACGCGTAGCGCCCCGTTTCAGCTCATCCCCGTGTCCGACGGCCAGCTTTGTCACTGGGTAGCGATCGTCCTCATGGTCTTCAAGGGTCCCTCTGAGGCGGCTGCGACCGCACTCAGCCTGCTCGTGGAAGCCGCCACCCCTGGACGGCACATGGCCAGATCAACCAAGGCTCACGCGGACGCCGCAGCCAGAGCGGTGGCTGACAAGCGCTGGGACGACCTCGAGGCCGCTGGCAAGAAGGAGCTCGAGACGCTGAGGAAAGGGCATCAGCGCGCTCAGTAGGACACTCTTCGGATTCTGTCCCACCGGTGGCGGACCGCTTCTGCATCAACCTCTGGGCCATGAGTAAGCGCGCCCTTCAACGTGAGCACCCCGGCGGCGGTCCTCCGACGGAGGCTGCGGCCTGCCAGCCTCGGATCCAGTACCTGACCACGGATGGGTACGCAGTGCTCCGCCATTGCCAGCCGCAGACCGTCAGACTGGAGCGAAGCAAAGGCGGGGGTCCCCCGTATATCAAGGTCGCGGGTCGCGTCCTCTACGACATCAACGACGTGGTCGCCTTCCTTGACGCCCACAAGGTCACGTCCACTTCGGAGGAGCAGGCCCGGCGGAGGCGCCCATGACCGGGGCGGGCACCACCACTTCCGGGCTGATCTCGGCCTCGAAGAGTAGGGCTGCAAGCCGGCGACCTCGTCTACCGACTGGACCTTCCGGTGGCCCCACCCCGACGAGCAGCACCATGCCGATTGAAGAGGCCCGCGACCACGTCGCGGCCCTCGCAGGTTCGCCCGGCGCCGTCGTCACGTTCCAGACGTTCGACGACGACAAGGGCCGAAGGGACCCGACGCTCGCCCACGTCCTCCGCGGCACGCTAAACGAGCACGCGGCAGAGCTGGAGCGCCTGAACGGCCTCGGGGCCGGGATCTTCATCACGGTGAACGGAACCGACGGGAGGGGCCGGGCGAAGGAGAACGTCGTCTCCGTCCGCGCCGGGTTCACCGACAGCGACTCCGGGCCGACGACCGTGCCGTACGCCCTGCTGCCGTCATTCGTCGTCGCCTCGAAGCACGGTCCGCACTCCTACTGGCTCACTATCCCGGGCCAGCCGCTCGAGCGGTTCACCGAGGTTCAGGTGACGCTCGCCGCCTTCTACGGCACCGACCCGTCGGTGAAGGACCTTCCGCGCGTCATGCGGTTGGCCGGTTTCCACCACATGAAGGACCAGGCGTCGCCGTTCCTCGTTCGGATCTCGCAAGCCGACACGGGAGCGCGCTACACCTTCGAGGAGATCCTCGCCGCACACCCGGTACTCGCGGCGACGCCGCGTAGGACGTCGCGCGCCAGGACGAGCACGATGACGCTTTCCCGAAGGGTCAAGCGGGCCGAGGCGTACGTCCGCGCTCTCCCGCCCGCCGTGGCCGGCCAGCACGGGCACGACGCAACGTTCGAGGCGGCGCTCAAGATCGCCGTTGGCTTTGACCTGGAGGACGACACGGCGTTCGAGGTTCTCGAACCGTGGAACCAGGCGTGCGAGCCGCCCTGGAGCGAGCCGGACCTCAGGCGGAAGATCCGAGAGGCCCAGAAGAGGGGCTGCCTTCCGCGCGGCTTCCTGCTCACGGTGGACGCTGCGCCCGACATCGGTGCGGCCCCGGCGGATTCTTCGCATGTTTCTCCCCCTGGGGCGGGAGGAGCTGTATACGAGCTCCACCGCTACCAGGAGATCGAGACGCCGGAAGAAGACGCTGGCCCGGCGCCGCTCGACGAGGCCGCGTTCTACGGCCTGGCCGGCGAGTTTGTCCGGATCGTGGAGCCTCACACAGAGGCGGACCCCAAGGCCCTGCTCGCGCAGTTTCTCGTCGCCTTCGGGAGCGCTGTCGGTCGCGGGCCATTTGTGCGGGTCGGGGCCACCCGCCACTACCCGGCGGAGTACATCGGCCTCGTCGGCCAGACCGGGAAGGGCAGGAAAGGGACGAGCTGGGACGAGGTGCGGCGACCCTACCTCCTGATCGAGGACCCCTGGGTGTCCCGCATCACGACGGGCCTGTCGTCAGGGGAAGGCGTGCTCTGGGCCGTACGTGACCCGATCGAGAAGCAGGAGCCCATCCGCGAAGGCCCCGGGAAAGGCCACCGCGGGAACGTGAGCGGCTACGAGACCGTCATTGCCGACCCGGGCTCGACCGACAAGCGATTGCTCGTCATCGAGTCCGAGCTCGGGCGAGTGCTCCGCGTTCTCGAGCGCGACGGGAACACTCTGTCGGCCGTGGTGCGGGAGCTGTGGGACTGCAAGGAGCGCGTCTCGACCCTCACGAAGAACACGCCGGCCGTGGCGACGGGGGCGCACGTCTCGATCGTCGGCCACATCACGAGCGAGGAGCTGACCCGCTACCTCGACAAGACGGACGTGGCGAACGGGTTCGGGAATCGGTTCATGTGGATTCAGGTACGGCGGGCGAGAGAGCTCCCCGAAGGCGGGTCGCTACGGGACGACGATCTCCGCCCTGTTTGCAGACGGCTCCGCCTGGCCCTCGACACCGCGCGCGGTCTCACCGAAGTACGGCGCGATCCGGAGGCCGCCGAGGTGTGGCGGACTGTCTACAGCCCCCTTTCCGCGGCGCGCGTCGGACTCTTCGGTGCGATCACGGGCCGGGCTGAGGCCCACGCCCTTCGGCTCTCCCTCCTCTACGCACTGATGGACGGCTCCGACACCATCAGGATGGAGCACCTTGATGCGGCGCTGGCGCTCTGGACCTATTCAGAGGACTCGGCGCGCTCCATCTTCGGCCTGTGTCTCGGGGACCCGGACTCCGATGCAATCCTTCGTGCCCTCCGGGAGGCGCCCGAGGGCCTGACCCGCACCGACATCTTCGATGTCGTTGGCCGTCACACCCGCGGATCGCGGATCACGGCAGCGCTCACCCTCCTGCAGCGGCACAAGCTGGCCCGCGGGCGCCGTGAGTTCGGACCGGGTCGGCCCGTGGAACGGTGGTTCGCGTGTCACCTCGGAGGAGAAATAGGGGGAAGAAGCGAAACAAGCACTCCGCTTTCTCACCTCGAACCGCCCGAACCGGACCTTGATTCGTCAAGTTCCACTGTTTCTCCAGCGGTGGCGTCATGACGTATCTCGAGCTGGCCCGAAGCCGGCGACGTGCGACACCGCCCCCGGTTCCCGCCTCCCGTGTCGTCACGGCTGAGGCAGTGGTCGCGCACCCATGCGTGTCCTGCGAGGCGGAAGCCGGCTCTGACGCGATCTGGTGCCCCCCCTGCTGGCAGGTCCGGCAGCGGCGCGGCCGGGTTCTCCCGTTCGATCTGGACCGCCGAGCCCGGGCAGTCGCCCGCGAGACCGCCCGGCCCTGCGCTACCTGCGGCGGCACCGTCGTCCACTTCAACGCCCGCGGCGACGCCGCGTGCTCGAGCTGCTTCCCGCCGAGCGAGGCCAGCCGATGAAGCGCCTCACGCTCGAGGAGTCCCGGGAAGTCGCCGTCCGCGTCTGGGGCCCGGCGAAGAGCCTCGCGGAGGACGCGATCCGGGCGCTCCGTGTCGGCGTCGCCAAGGACGTCGTCGGCACCGGGATAACCATCAGGGAGCTCTCGCGACTCGCCACCGAGATCATGAAGCTGAAGGCGCTGGATGGAACGACCGGCTCCGCGCAGCCGGCCGCTGGCTCCGCTGTCCTGCGGAGCCTCCAAGGCACTCAGAAGGACCCGTCAAGCCCCCCCGGTGGCCACGCCGATGGTGGAGCCGTCAAGGCCCCCCGTACCCAGCGTCCCGAGATCGAGGAGGAGCGCCGGTGGCGATGACTTGCTCCATCTGTCCGCACGAGCAGCGAGACGAGATCGACAAGGCCCTGGTGTCCGGGCGGTCCCTGCGGGACATGGCGGGACAATTCCGGGTCTCGAAGTCCGCCCTCGACCGGCACAGGGACCACGTGAAGGCAACCCTGGTCAAGGCGGCCGTCCGCCGGGAAACCTCCCGCGGGGCCACCCTTCTCGACCGCATCCACGGTCTCGAGGATCACGCCCGCCGCCTGGCCATGGTCTGTGAGAGCGAGGGCGACTACCGGGCCGCGCTCGTCGGCCTTCAGCAGATCCGGGAAACCCTTCGCCTACTGCTCGACGTACGCGCCGCGGAGATCAAGGACCGTCGCGCCGCCTCCGTTGAACTCCTCCAGAGCCCAGATTGGCAGCGCATCAAGAACATCCTGACAGCGACTCTCCTCCCCTACCCGGAGGCCCAGAATGCATTGGCGCACGCCCTCCGGGCTGAACTTTCCTCCCAGAAATTCGGAGACGACCATGCCGAAGAGCCCCCGAGCTGAGACTCTCGTCGAGGACCTCGTAGAGACCCTCTCCCCGAGTGACGGCGTCACCTACACCATCGAAATGCCCCGCCCCTGGGCCGCAACCGGTGTTCATTCGCCCCCGTGGTCACCACGTGCGGGAAGGCCGGTCCGCCCGGTAAGGGTCTGCTTCCTCGTACCCGACCAGGCGCAAGTCGATATTCCGCCGCGTAATCAGCACGAATAGTCTCTGACACTCGCGACAAGGATCACCATAAGTCATTGAACAGCGGAAGCATTACGCGCTTCCGGCCCGTTTGACACAACTGCCGTTATCGGACGCAACGCGCGTTCCCCCACCGCGGGCTCGCTTTGCGAACCCCTTGACCGCGATTCCCGAGCCACTTGTCCAGCGGAGCCCTGCCCCCACAACGGCTGGATACCCCGCCCCCCCAGTCGCCACTCGGGTCCCATCGAGGGTCAGATCGGGTCTTCACGTCGCCTCCCGCTCTCCGGTCGGAACCGGGGATCCAACACCTCCCAAGGAACTCAAGAACACCGAAGCCTCCCTCAACACCCCATCCCTCCCCTTCGTCACCCCGATTCGAGAGAACGCCCCGCACCACTCACCCGATCACGACGCTCCTCGGTCACTCACCTCAACTCATAGCGAGCAAACTCGAAGTCCGCCCGATGGGCAAGCTCCTCTACTTCGTCAGCATTCCCTTCAGGAACCGGGCGACTACAAGACGATAAGCACAAGCGGGACGACACTCTTGGCGGCGATTTCAAACATCCAACCACCAAGATCACCACAGGAAAAACAACCACCATGAAGATCGGGGCTCCAACGATCATCAGGAGCACACGCCCGCCCCACTGCGGCGATCACCTCCCCCTTCCTTTCAGCTGCTTGCGGGTCATGCCGACGTCCGGCATGAACGCACCATTACTTCACGCCCACTTCAGCTCGGCACCCGCGACGATGTCCGAGCAGCGAGGCATGCTTTGCTCTCTGGTAGATCTTCCCTTTCGGAGTGACCAGCCGCCTGTTCCGAAAGTCGTCCATGAGGGCCCGATCATTCGTGAACAGTACTCGAGCACCGGAAACTCGAGCGAGGGCAACGACGTGCGGGTCATCCGACGTACAGAGCCCAAGGAGTTCTACAACAGCTTGCTCCCTCTCGACCTCGGTCCTCGGCACGAGCGCTGCTTTGCCTTGCCGCCCAAGCTCAACGAGGAGGCGCCTGGCCCCATGGTTCGTTCCAAGCTCGTTAGCCAACAGACCGCCGTAGACTATGATCCCATCCCTATCATGGAGCCATCGCCAAATAGGCTCAGCCTCTACGTCTCGCGACGGGCCAAACAACAAGTGCGCCACATTTGCGTCAACTATGAGACACATGTACTAACTCGCCGTTACGGCTCCGCGGCAAGGAGGCGGAGTTCCTCCGCCAGAAAGAAGTCTCTATAGTGCTTCGGCGGGGAGACTATGTTCCCTGCATCGTCAAGCCGAAGGCAGTGCACTTTAGTGCCGGATTCGCCATTGACAAACAGGAGCAGAGACACCGCGTCCTTTGGTAGAACTCCATCACGAACAGCAAGACGCACTCGGTCAACTACGTGATCACTATGTGTCTCGATCAAGAATCGATGCCGCCGCTCCTTAACAAGAGTGGCAGCGAATGTACCAAGGGCCGCCTGGGCTCGAGGGTGAAGATGGACTTCGGGCTGCTGAAGCAGGAACGTCGTAGGCTCCGTCTCTACGAGCGCCTCGACGAGAATCGGCAAGACTTGGCTGACACCATACCCGACGTCCACTATGTTCACCTCCTTTTGCTGTCCGGCGAGTCGGACCCGAAGCTGAAAGGGCGCGGAATCGCCCCTTCCGAAGCGGCGCACGACGACGTCTTGGAATAGCCCGGCGCTCTTGCCGTATGCGGCCAGAATTGACTCCAGCGCCTTCCACGCGTCCGGAGAGTTGCCGGCAAGCCGAGCGAGGAGCATGGGGATGTGCTCTCCCTCCGGAGACCGTGCCTCTTGCAGCAGATCGTACGTGCGCTTTGGTCGTGACCGAATAGGGGCTGTGGCAAGCGGCCGAGTCCAATAGAGACCACCTCGGCGGCGGCTCGGCAAACGCCGAAGGTCATTCAGTTCTTCCAGCAAGGGCAGGAAGGCCTCGGTCTTTGGTGGCAGACCCTCGAAGAGATCTCCTTGGCGCAGTCCCTGCAGGAGAAGGGGTTCCAGCCAAATAAAGGCATTCCTGACGTTGAGCGTCGTGCTTCGAAAGCGGTGTATGGGCGTCACCCTATGCGTTTCAGTAGCAGTTGCGAACTGGAAGTGCAGTACCCCATCGACCCTCGATGCTTCAATGCGTACGTCCGCCCTACCAATGGAGAGGTGCGTCAAGTCGGGTTGGCCAGACGATGACGTGAACTCGCCGCGAACCGACAAAGAAGGGCCCGCACTCGCCTTTCGGGCTGTGCGACCCGAACCTAGCGTGACTCCAACTGCGAAGGCCTTGGGTCGCTTTCCCCGGCCACCGTGATAGTGGGCAATGTCGTCGTAAGCCCCTAGGCTAAAGGGGTCTTCGTTGAAATTGGGCTCTGAGGCACTGAACGCAAGGTCCCATGCGATCCGCGTGAGGGCGAGGAACGTAGATTTCCCTGTGCTGTTTTCCCCGATCAAGAGGGTGAGAGGGGCTAGCGGAGCGGTGTGCTCGCCGCGGAAGCAGCGAATGTCGCGGAAGCGAAGAGTGTCCATATGTCAATCCTCTCATGGCTCGCGCGGGGTCTCCCCGGGGTGAGTCAGCCAGGCCCCTCAATTTGTTCCACCGGCCACCTCGATCGAGAGTCCTTCGTGATCCGCTCAGCGCCTAACGGAACAGGGGCGCTCGGAACGGCTATCCCCCGCTGTCACGGGCCTGCTCATAGATCTTCCGCGCCAGCTCCCGAAATGCCACCTGCTGGAAGTCGGGCTCGTTCATGAAGCGCGACACGATCCCGGCGTTCTCGTCCATACGCTCGATCATCAGGTCGAGGACCTTCTCCTTGATCGACAGCGCGAAGTTGTCGAAAGCGTTCGCGCCGGCCTTCAGCTGGACCTCCTCGTCGACCCGCGCCTTCTCGGTCACCTGGTCGAAGAAGAGCTGGTCCGCCTTCGTGAAGTTCGTCCCGAACCGGTCGTTCAGGAGGTCGATGATCTCGGACAGCCGTGCCTCGTCGTCCCGACCCTTCCGTGTCCCGACCTCCTTCGCCCCGTAGAGCGGCACAGGCTCGGCGACCTTCAGGTCGATCCCGCCCTCGCGGGTCTTGTCGAGGCGGTAGTAGTTCAGAGCGACCTCGCCCCGGAGGTCGAGCGGGTCCTTCCGCGGGTCCTGCGGGAGCTTCAGCTGGAGGAACCGGGCGAAGGCGAAGAGCTTCTCCAGGTCCGGATCCGCGAACGGCATGATCTGGGAGAGGAGCGCGTACAGGGCGACGTACCCCTTCAGGGCGCTCCGGAACTCGTCCTGCTTCTCCCCCGGCAGCGCGACGAAGCGGTCGACGCCGGGGTTCAGGAAGCCGTAGAGCTGGGCGTGGTCGGTGACGCTCTTCCTGGCCTGCGGAGCGAAGAAGACCTTGCAGAAGCCCTCGACCTCGGACGGGGAGAAGACCTGGGCCGCCCCGAGTTTGTGCTGTAGCTCGTAGAGGCGGTTCGGGTCGGCCGTCTCGGCGACGATGGTCTCCTCGTAGTACGGCTGGAAGGACCGCTCGATCTCCTCGGCCTCGTTCACGAAGTCGAGGACGAAGGTGTCCTCCTTCCCTGGCGCCGTCCGGTTCAGCCTCGACAGGGTCTGGACAGCCTGGACGCCCGAGAGCCGCTTGTCGACGTACATCGTGTGGAGGAGCGGCTGGTCGAAGCCGGTCTGGAACTTGTTCGCGGCGAGGAGGATCTGGAACTCGTCCGTGGCGAACCGCCCCGGCAGCTCCTTCTCGCGGATCCCGTTGTTCATCCCGACCTCGGTGTAGGTGACGGTCGGGACGTCCGGGTCCTCCACCGTGCCGGAGAACGCGACGAGGACGCCGATGTCGGTGTAGCCCTGCTCGGCGATGTACTTCCGGAACGCCTGCATGTACCGGACGGCGTGGAGGCGGGAGCTGGTGACGACCATCGCCTTCGCCTTCCCGCCGATCCGGTGCCGGACGCTCGCGCGGAAGTGCTCCACCATCACTTGGGTCTTCTGGGCGACGTTGTGCGGGTGGAGACTCATGAAGCGGGCCAGCTGCCGGGTCGCCTGTTTCTTGCTGACCTTCGGGTCGTCCTCGATCGCCTTCGCCAGGCGGTAGAAGGTCTTGTAGGTCGTGTAGCTCCGGAGGACGTCGAGGATGAAGCCCTCCTCGATGGCCTGCCGCATGGAGTAGAGGTGGAACGGGGCGGGCTTGCCGTCCGGGCCGCGGTGCCCGAACACCTCCAGCGTCTTGGCCTTCGGCGTCGCCGTGAAGGCGAAGAAGCTGAGGTTCTTCTGGGGCCCGCGGGACTCCAGCACCCGGAGGAGCCGGTCCTCGGAAGTCTCCTCGGTGACGCCAGCCTCTTCCTTCTCGGCCTCCTCCAGGGTCTTGGCGCCCAGGACTTCCTTCAGCTGCCGCGCCCCCTCGCCTGTCTGGGAGGAGTGCGCCTCGTCCACGATCAGGGCGTACGCCCGCTTCGGGAGCTGGCCGATCTTCTCGGTCACGAAGGGGAACTTCTGGAGCGTCGTGACGATGATCGGCGTCCCGGCCGCCAGGGCGTCCGCCAGCTGCGAGGAGCTTTCGTCGATCCGGGCGACGACGCCGACCTTGTGCTCGAACTGGTAGATCGTCTGCTGGAGCTGCGCGTCGAGGACCTTCCGGTCGGTGATGACCACGACGGAGTCGAAGACCTTCCGGTCGTTCGCGTCGTGGAGTGTGGCGAGCCGGTGCGCCAGCCAGCCGATCGAGTTGCTCTTGCCGCTGCCG
Organism: uncultured Holophagales bacterium; assembly: GCA_964384675.1. Lineage (GTDB taxonomy): Bacteria > Acidobacteriota > Thermoanaerobaculia > UBA5066 > UBA5066 > CAYLNK01. The sequence goes on from CAYLNK010000050.1 coordinate 15,248, forward strand.
GCCGAGTGCTGGATCAGGTAGCTGTGGCCCGGACCCTCCGTCCGCGCGGAGGCCTCCAGGCGCCGGACGGCGTCGAGCTGGTGGTATCGAGGAAAGATGATCGTCTCCCGCGTCGTGGCCTTTCCGCCGGACTCCTTCTCCTCCGTGAGGAGGTGGGCGAAGCGCCCGAGGATGTCGAGGAAGCTGTCCCGCTGCCAGACCTCTTCCCAGAGGTACGCCGTCCGGTAGCTGCCGCGGTTCTCCGGGTTGCCGGCACCGCCGCGGTTCCCCCGGTTGAACGGCAGGAAGACGGTGTCCTTGCCGGCGAGCTTCGTCGCCATGTAGACCTGATCGGGGTCGACGGCGAAGTGGACGAGCGCCCGCTTCTTGAACTGGAAGAGGCGGTGCTTCGGGTCGCGGTTCCGGTATTGTGCGACAGCGTGCTCGACGGTCTGGGACGTCAGTGGGTTCTTCAGCTCGACTGTCGCCACCGGGAGGCCGTTGACGCTGAGGAGCATGTCGATCGACTTCTCCTCGCCGACGGCGAACTTGACCTGGCGGGTGAGGGTCAGTCGGTTCTGGCCATAGCGGGCGAGGACGTCGGGGTTGAGGCCGTGGGCGGGGCGGAAGGTGGCGACCTCGATCTTCTTGCCGAAGAATTTGAAGCCGTGGCGAAGGACCTCCAGGGTCCCCAGCATGTCGAGGTGCTTCGTGAGGGCGTCGAGGACGGCACGCTCCAGGTCGCCCTTGTGCTGCGCCCGGAGGCTCTTCCAGAGATCGGGCTGCGTGGCTTGGATGTACGCCAAGAGGTCGCCGGGGGTGACGGCCAGCTCGGCGTTGAAGTCGGCGGGGGATCCCTTGGCCCAGCCGCCCGCTGCAAGGAGCGACGCCTCGATCGCGTCCTCGAAGGCCTTCTCCGAGTGCGTGAAGGTCACGCGGCGTCCTTCTTGAACCTCGCGAGGAACGGTCCCAGGGCCTTCTCCATTCGGACCATGGCGTCGATCATCGTGTCCTGTATCTCCGGCCACTTCGAGGGGTCGTCTCGATACCCGCCCCCCTCGAAGCGCTTCCGGATGCGACACGCCCGCTTCGTATCGAGGCGTTGCCACTCCAGGGCGTCTCCGAAGGCGCTTTCGATGACGGCCTTCGCGGCGAAAGGCGTGTCGAAGATCTGCTTGTTCTCGACCTCGCCATCCTTGCCCCGATCGATGTACAGCTCGACGCCCGCCTCGTGCTGCGTGATCGTGTAGGTGTACGGAACACCACCTAGCCCAGAGCCGGCGGCGATCCATCCAGATGTGGAAGGAGATATCGCCGCGTGTAGCTTCGTCGTCCCCTTCGCTCTCTCCAGGAGCGTCCTCCAGAACTCTTCACGCAGTCCCTCACGCTCGGCGAGGTCCTTCTTCGTTTCGCCGACCTCGCGACCTTCCGCGCTCGGCCCCACGATGAGGGTCAGAAGGGGCGCCGCGGGGGAGCTCTCGATCTGGATGGCCTCGACCTTGAGCAGGTAGAACGAGGCAGCGGTCGATTGGTTCAGCCAGGTAACGGCGCTGATGTGCTCCGGGCGCGGATCCGAAACGATCCACACCGCAGCCTTGGCGCCGATGGCGACGAGGTAAGTGATCACCTTGCCAAGGTGGTCGTGGTCGCTCCGCTCCAGCTGGTTCTCGATGATGACGGACTTCCCGTCTGAGTCCTCGGCCACGAGATCAACGGAGAAGCTGCCCGCGCCCTGCTCCCTTTCGGCGGAGACCAGCTCCAAGTCGAGGGCTTCATTCAGGACGTCGATGTTCTCTTCGAGCCACCTCGTGAAGTCGAGGGCTTCATGCTTCCAGACCTCGCGAAGCGGCACCCGCCTGATCTTCCCGATCATGCTGCCTCCTGGGCGGACACGATGATCTTGCCGGTCACGGCGGCGGAGATGAGGGCTTGGCGGTACTCGCGGAGGAGATCAACGTGACGGTCGATCCCCGCGATCGCCGCGTCAAGGCGTGTGTGCTGCCCGTCGACATCGTCGACGAGGCTTAGCTGTTCCATCAGGGGTGGCAACGGCACTCGAAGTGACCTGATGATCTCGCAGTTCATCGCGTCCTGTTGCCCACCGCGGCCCAGCTCCCGAATCGATGGGTAGGCGTGCCTTAGGACGAGGTGGAGGAATCTCCCATCCATCCGTGTACCAGGGGTGATCGCGGCCACGTTCTGGTTGATGCATCCGGAGATCCCCATGCGCGCACTGAGTCCGCGAGTTCTTCCCTGTCCGACGAGGCCTATCAACACGCTGCCGGACGGGACCATCCTGATGCCTGTCTCCCGAATGGCCCGCTCCGTGATGAACTCCCTCGCAGTCGTCACCACGTAGTCATTAACCTGGCTGCTTGAGATCCACGGAATGGTCCCGCCCTCCCAGTAGTCGACGCGCTCTCGGCTCGGGGTCATACCGTTCTGGACCGTCGCAATGTAGGAAACACGGACGATCGGCCAAAGTGCCGGGATCCTCCCCAGCCACTCGACCCCCGAGTCCTTCATCGGGACGTTCGGGTCGAGCCCCTTCGTGACCGCCTGCGCGATCAGGGCCCGGCGCTTCTCTTGGAGCAGCTCGATCTGCCGCTCCTTCTTCGCGATGAGTGCGTCGATGACCGCAGTCTTGCGGTCGAGGAAGGCGGCGATGGCGCGCTGCTCGCTCTTGGGGAGGACAGGCACAGGGAGGCACCCGATCTCGGAGGCGTTGATTCCTGGATAGCTGACCCCCACAGATCTCGCGCAAATCTCATCGACAATGGGATCAGAACGAAGCCAGTACGATAGGAACCTGGGGTCAAGGCGGTCGCCTGGAGTCACCAAAGCGAATCCCGTCGAGCACACCGTGTCGGGTTCGGTCTTGTCCACGAAGGCGATTGCCCGCAGGTAAGTACGAACCGTTGACACAATCGTGTCGCCCGCTGCGGGCAGGCGCCGCGCCCTCGACGGAGCAGACTCGAAAGTGAACTGCCCCGGTGGACCGATTCGGCCTTCCCCGTCCACAGTGCTGATGTCGATGTATGAGATCGGTCGGTCCGGGGTTGTGGTCTCCGGTAAAGCCCGTCGGTTGATCCCAACTTCGTACTTCATCGGCTTGAGCGAGCCACCGACTGCCAAGCCCTGCGCCCAGGGTGTCGCTCGATCTCCCGCGAAGAGCGCCTTCACCCCAACACCTCGCCCAGCATCCCTTGGATCTCCGCCTCCAGCACCCGGATCTCCGCCTCGATCTCGGCCAGCGGACGGAGCGGCTTGTACTTGTAGAAGTGCCGGGTGAACGGGATCTCGTAGCCGATCTTCGTCTTCGCCTCGTCGATCCATGCGTCCGGCACATGGGGCAGGACCTCGCGCTTGAAGTAGGCGTGGATGTCCTCCTTCAGCGGGACGTTTTCGGTGTCCCGGAGGTCGGCGTCCGGCTCGGGCCGCCCCTTCGCATCCGTGCAGATCTCTGCGGCCTCGTCCCGCTCCGACAGGGCCGCCAGGACGGCCTTGTAGGCCGGCGCGGGCACGGCGACGGCCGCCTTCTTGAACGCCGCGTGCAGCGCCTTTTCGAACGGGGCACGGGCCTTCCAGACCGTGCCGGGCGGGAGGGTCGCCAGCGCGGCCCGGATCGCGTCCTGAAGCTCCCGACCCTCCTCAATCTCACGCTCGCCGACGGCCCCCTTCTTCTTCGACCTCGCGAGGTTCTGGAACGCGGACTCCTCGTCGAGCCGCGCGATCCGCTCCGGCGACGCCTGGAAGCTCAGCCGCAGCGGTCTCTCGACGACGATCCGGCGAAAGCCGAAATCCTCGTTGTCGAAGATCTTCGCGTTCTCGCTCGTGGCGAAGTCGCCGTAGAGCCGCGTAAGCGTGGCGACGTGGTCGGCGCCCAGCTCGTTCCGCTTGTTCCCGAGCGACTTCCGCATCTTCACGAACATCTCGACGCCGTTCACCAGCTGCACCTTCCCCCTGCGGGCGGCGGGCTTCCGGTTCGTAACGATCCAGATGTAGGTCGAGATCCCGGTGTTGTAGAAGAGCTGGTCCGGCAGAGCGACGATCGCCTCCAGCCAGTCGTTCTCCACGATCCACTTCCGGATCTCGCTCTCGCCCGACCCGGCGTCCCCGGTGAAGAGCGGCGAGCCGTTGAAGACGATCGCGAGCCGGCTGCCACCCTCGCCGGTCTTCGGGTCGACGGGCTTCATCTTCGAGATCATGTGGAGGAGGAAGAGGAGCGACCCGTCGTTGATGCGCGGCAGGCCCGGCCCGAACCGGCCGGCGTGGCCCTTCGTCTCGTGCTCCTGCTCGACGGCCTGCTGGACCTTCTTCCACTCCACCCCGAACGGCGGGTTTGACAGCATGTAGTCGAACTGCTGGCCCTGGTGCCCGTCCTCCGAGAAGCTGTTGCCGCGCGCGATCTTTCCTGGGTCCTGCCCCTTGATCATCATGTCGGCCTTGCAGATGGCGTAGCTCTCGTCGTTCAGCTCCTGGCCGAAGACGACCAGGTGAGCCGCGGGGTTCAGCTCCCGCAGGTACTCCTCGGCCACGGAGAGCATCCCGCCTGTCCCGCACGCCGGGTCGAAGAGCGTGCGGACCACGCCCGGCTTCCGGAGGACGTCGTCGTCCTCGATGAAGAGGAGGTCGACCATGAGCCGGATGACGTCGCGCGGGGTGAAGTGCTCGCCGGCCGTCTCGTTCGACTGCTCCGAGAAGCGCCGGATCAGCTCCTCGAAGATCGACCCCATCACGTGGTTCGGGACGGTGCTGGGGTGGAGGTCGACCTCGGCGAACTTCTGGACGACCTGGAAGAGGAGGTTCGACTCGTCGAGCTTCGCGATCTGCTCGGAGAACTTGAACCGCTCGATGATGTCGCGGGCGCTCGCCGAGAAGCCCTTGATGTAGGCCGTCAGATTCGCGGCCAGGTGGTTCGGGTCGCCCTTCAGCTTCGCGAAGTCGAACTTCGAGACGTTGTGGAACGGCACACCGGACGCGCGGTTCAGGATCTGCTCGGGGTCCTGGATCGCCGTCCCCTTCAGGGACTCCGCCCTCTTCCAGACGGCCTCGCGGGTGTCGGCCAGGACGCAGTCCAGCCGGCGGAGGACCGTGAACGGGAGGATCACCTTCCCGTAGTCGGCCTGCTTGTAGTCGCCGCGCAGGAGGTCCGCGACAGACCAGAGGAAGGACGTGACCTCGCTGAACCCGGTGAACTTCCGGGGCTCCGACTGCGCCGCTGGGCCATTCGCCATGGGCTACCGCTCCCCCGCTCGCTCCGAAATGGATTGCTGGGGAGAGTAGCCGATGAAGGTCCGACCGAGCGCCCCGGCGCGCGACCCTCGAGTCCTTTGGGAGGGCCTCCCGAAGGCGGCTTCGGAGTGAAGGTCGAGTACCGACCGAGCGCGGTCAGCACCAAACCAGAGTCGATAGGAACTAGGTGGGAACTTTCAGGACTCTGGCATCGCAAGTGCTTGGAGCAAACGGATGCTAAGTCCTTTGTTTCTAACTGGAGCCGAAGCCCGGACTTGAACCGGGGACCTACTGATTACGAATCAGTTGCTCTACCAACTGAGCTACTTCGGCTCGCTCCCGAAGGACGCGCATAGTAGGAAGGACCGCCCCTCCCGTCAAGCGGCCCTCCCTGCCGTCGGACCTCACTTCCCGTACCGCTCCTTGTAGAACTCGTCGATCTTCTTCCGATCCTCCGGCGACAGCCCCTTCCGCCACGCGTGCCGTGGGTCGTCCTCCACTCCCTTGATCACCGCCAGGACCTTCTCGTCGCCGTGGGCCGCTTCCTTCGCCTGCGGCAGGAACTTCGTATAGAAGCTCTCCGCCACCTCGAAGAAGCCGTGCCACTGGACGAAGTCCGGCCCCTGCATCGAGGCGCCCATCCGGGCGCGGCGCCCCTCGTGGTGCCAGAGGCGGTAGAACGTCCACTCCAGCTCCTCGTCGAACGGGGTGGGCGTCAGCTTCTTCGCGTCCCGGAGCGCGGTCATGATGCTCTGCGCGGGCTGCGCGAACTTGGTGTTCCAGAGGTCGATCGTGTCGTCGTACGTCTTGTAGAAGGAGCCGACGAACGCGCCTCCGTGACACGAGGAGCAGACGTCCTTCATCGACTCCCGCTTCTTGTCCGCGTTCTCGAGCTTCTTCGAGATCACCGGCCGCAGCGTCCAGGAGATCCGGGCGCCGACGTCGTGCGTCACCGGCTGCGTCTTCGTGGCCGACATGTGGCAGGTGGAGCAGGTCGGCGCCGCCGTGTAGTCGACGCCCACGACCCACTTGTCCGCCTTCAGGTTCATCTCCTCCTTCTGGGTGCGGTAGGCGATGCCGTGCTTGCTCTCCTCGTAGATCTCCGCCTGGGGGTGGTCCGGGCCCATGTGGCACTTGCCGCACACCTCGGGCTGGCGGGCCATCGCCTTGGAGAACGCGTGACGGCTGTGGCAGGCGGAGCAGGAGCCGAGCGAGCCGTCGGGGTTGATCCGGCCGATGCCCGTGTTCGGCCAGGTGGCCGGATCGAGGACCGGGGCGCCGATGGCGCTCTTCTGAAGCGTGCCGTCCGCGTTCTTCAGGAACGTGACCGTGGAGCCGTGGCACTGCCAGCAGCCGTTCACGGCCGCGAGACGGCCTTCCACCACCTCGCCGAGGACGTTGTCGAGCGAGCCGATGAACTTCGCGGCGCTGGCATGGTGGCTCTTCAGGAACTCGTTCGTGATCTCCTCGTGGCACGGCGCGCACGCCTTCGGCGTGACGGCCGTGACGATGGTCGCGCCCTCGTGCTGGAACGCGCCGACGTCCTTGGCGTCGGCGGTGTGGCACTCGAAGCACGAGACGCCCTCGGTCGCGTGCTTGCTGTCACGCCACTGGGCCACGATGCCGGGCGTCTTCTCCGTGTGGCACGTGACGCACTTCTGGCTCTCGGCGCTCGGCACGGGCTTGGCCGCGGGGACGGCATGGGCCGCGGCAGCGGGCGCCGCGGCGGGCTTCGTCTGCGCGTCGGCCGGGGCCGCGAGAATCGCGGCGGTGGCGACGACGACTACGGCAGCGAGGGCAGGGGCGAGTCGGTTGAGTCGACTGCGGACCATGGGTCCCTCCTCGACCTTGGACAGGTCCCCTGATTCTGGAACTCCCGTTCAGCGAATGGAAATGACGGCCGTCATACCGTCCATGACACGCTTCAGCGCGCGTGCCGCTCCGCGTCCACGTGACGCTCCTGCTCCTCCATCACCAGCGCCGTCACCCGGCGCTCCAGCGCGTTGAACTCCGGCGACGCGGCGTCGCGCGGCCGCGGGAGGTCGACGCCGATCACGGCCTTCACCCGGCCGGGGCGGTACGTCATCACCACGATCCGGTCGGCGAGCAGGATCGATTCCTCGATCCCGTGCGTGACGAAGAGGACCGTGCGCCTCACCTCCGCCAGCAGGCGCAGCAGCTCGTCCTGGAGGCTCCGGCGCGTGAGGGCGTCGAGGGCGCCGAACGGCTCGTCCATCAGGAGGGTCGGGGCATCGAGCGCCAGGACCCGCGCGATCGCGACGCGCTGCCGCATGCCGCCCGAGAGGTCCTTCGGGAAGAGGCTCCGGAACTCCCCCAGGGAGAGCATCGAGAGGAGCGCATCGACCTTCCGGGTCACGGCGTCGCGCGGCTCGCCCCGCACCTCGAGCCCGAACGCGACGTTCGCCGCGACGGTCATCCACGGGAAGAGCGCGTACTCCTGGAACACCATCGCGCGATCCGGTCCCGGTCCCGTGACCGCGCGTCCGCCCACCTCGATCGTGCCTTCGCTGGGGGGCGTGAAGCCCGCGACCGCGTTCAGCAGCGTCGACTTCCCGCAGCCCGACGGGCCGAGCAGGCAAACGAGCTCGGCCGGGGCGATCGTCAGGTCGATCCCCTCGAGCGCGTGGACGACGCCGTCCTTCGCCTCGAAGCGCTTCGAGACGCCGCGGATCTCGATCCCGGCGGCGGTGGCGGACGTCATTCGCCCTTCTCCATCCCGCGGTGCCAGCGGAGGAGGTGGTCGCTGAGACGGCTCACCAGCGTGTCGAGGCCCAGGCCCAGGAGCCCGATCGACAGCATCCCCGCGACGATCTTGTCCGACCAGAAGAACTCGCGCGCCTCCAGGATCCGGTACCCGAGGCCGTCGTTCACCGCGATCATCTCGGCCACGATCACCACGATGAACGCCACGCCGACGCCGACGCGGATGCCGGTGAGGATGTGGGGCGAGGCGGCCGGCAGGACGACGCGGAAGAAGAGCGTGGCGCCCTTCGCCCCGAGGCTGCGCGCCGCCCGGACGTAGATCGCGTCGACGTGCCTCACGCCGGCGATCGTGCTCATCAGCACCGGGAAGAACGCCCCGAGCGCGATCAGGAAGATCGCCGGCGGGTTGCCGAGCCCGAACCAGAGGATCGAGAGCGGGATGTAGGCGATGGGCGGGATCGGCCGTAGGACCTGGACCAGCGGGTTGATGTAGCGGTAGGCGCCGTCGAACGCCCCCATCAGGAGGCCGAGCGGGACGGCGAGGCCGGCCCCGACGACGAAGCCGAGGACGACGCGACCGAGGCTCGCCACCGCGTCGTGCGGCAGCTCGCCGGAGAAGAGCCACGCCAGCCGGCCTCCGCGCGACGGATCGAACGGCACCGTCGGCCGCGCGTAGTCGATCCACCGGAGCAGGACCTTCGATGGCGCGGGGAGGATGAGCGGGTTGAGGATTCCCGCGCGCGAGAGCCCTTCCCACGCCAGGAGGAGGCCGACCGGGACGGCCAGCGGGACGAGCAGGTCCCGGACGAGCCGCGCCGGACGCGGGGTCACGCCGACCTCATGCCGCCCCGGTCACTTCGCGCCTTGCTGCCGCTTCGCCTGCTGGAGGAGGTCCAGCCGCACCCACTCCCCCGCGACGGGCGGTGTCGTCATCCGCCCGACGCCGAGCTTCACCATCAGGTCGGTGGTCGCCTGGACGTGCTCCTTGGTGACGTCGTACGTGAACGGCGAGTTTCCGATCGCCTGCGCGTACTCCTCCCGCGTCACCTGCCCCTTGAAGACCGTCTCGCGCACGTACGTCTCGGCGACGTCCGGCTTCTCCAGGAACGTCCGCGTCGCCTCCACGAAGCACGACACCACCCGCTGGGCGACGTCGCGCCGCTCCTCGTACAGCTTCTTCGTCATCACCAGGACGCGGACCGGCTCGCCGATCGGCGTGTCGTACGGCTTGACGATCTCGGCGCCGAAGCCCTTTGCGATGGCCTGCGAGGACTGCGGCTCGGACTGGCACATCGCGTCGATGCTCTTCCCGAGGAGCGCGCCGTTCAGGTCGGCGTAGGCGAGGTAGACGAGGTGGACGTCCTTGTCGCCGCGGTCCGACCAGGTGAGGCCGTGCTTTCCGAGCTCGGCGAGGAGGCACAGCTCCTGCGCGCCGCCGCGGGCCACGCCGACCTTCTTCCCCTTCAGCTCCGCCACCGACTTCAGGCCCAGGTCGCTCCGCCCGACGATCCGCACGCCGCCCTTCGCGAAGCCGGCGACGACGTAGATCGGCGCGCCCGCCGCCCGACCCGCCACCGCCGCGTCGAGGGCGCTCGCCGAGACGTCGATCTCGCCCGCGAGGATCGCCGGGACGATGTCGAGCCCCTTGGCGAACACCTTCTCCTCGATCTTCAGGCCGTACTTCGGCGCGATCTCCTTCATGTACCAGACGGCGCCGTAGTGAGCGAACTTCAGGTTGCCGAGGCGGACGACGTCCTCGGCCGCCGCCGGCCCGGCGGCCAGCAGCAGGAGCGCCGCGATCACACGTCCCAGCTTCATGGGGCCTCCGTCGGGCGGATCGTAGCGGGAAGGGCTAGCCCTTCGCCGGACCGATCCCGAGCCGCTTCGCCAGATGATGGAGGTTCGAGCGGTGAAGCCCCAGCTCGCGCCCCGCGGCCGCCCAGCTCCCACCGTTCCGCTCGAGCGCGTCGCTGATCGCACGCCGCCGGAACGCGTCCACGCGGTCGGCCAGCGGCGACGGGGTCGCGGCCGGCGCGTCTGCGGGGCGGGGCTCCTCCGCATGCCCCGGCGCGTCGGAAACGGGACCGAGGTCCAGGTGCGCCGCCTCCACGACGATCTTCTCGTCGTCGCGTCGGCCCCACCCCGCGCGGAGGACCGCGCGCGACAGGACGTTCTCCAGCTCGCGCACGTTTCCGGGCCAGCTCGCCGCGACGAGCCGCTCGCGGGCCTCGTCCGAGAGGCGCAGGCGCCCGAGCCCCAGCCGGCGGCGCGCCGCGTCGACGAAGTGCGTCGCCAGGATCGGGATGTCCTCGCGCCGCTCCCGGAGCGGCGGTACGCGGAGCGGGAAGACGGCGAGCCGGTGGTACAGGTCGGCCCGGAAGCGGCCGCGCTCCACCTCGCGCGGGAGGTCGCGGTTGGTGGCGGCGATAACCCGCACGTCCACGCGGTGCGCGCGGTCCGAGCCGACCCGCTGGATCTCTCCCTGCTGGAGCGCGCGCAGGAGCTTGGGCTGGAGAACGAGCGGCAGCTCGCCGATCTCGTCCAGGAAGAGCGAGCCGCCGTCGGCCACCTCGAACTTCCCGGCCCGGTCGCGCTGCGCGCCGGTGAAAGCGCCGGCGACGTGGCCGAACAGCTCGCTCTCGGCGATCGACTCGGGGAGCGCCGCGCAGTTGACGTGGATCAGCGCCTCGTCGCGTCGCGGAGACGCCGAGTGGACGTGCCGCGCGACCAGCTCCTTCCCCACGCCGGTCTCCCCGGTGATGAGGACGCCGAGGTCCGACGCCGAGACGAGCGCGATCTCCTCACGCAGCCGGCGCGACGCGGGGCTGACGCCCAGGAGCTCGCCGCCCGCGACGCTCGACTGAAGGTCGCGCGCCACCTCGCCGCGGTGCTCGGCACGCCTCTCCAGCGCCTCGATGAGGGCCGTGGTGCGCAGCGCGGCCCCGGCGAGAGCCCCGAGGGCGGCGAGGAACGCGCGGTCGAGACCGTCGAACGCCACCGGCGACAGGGCGTCCGCCGTGAGCGCCCCGACGACCTCGCCGCCGTCGATCAGCGCGCAGCCGAGGCAGGCGTGGACCTTCTCGAGGGCGTGCGGGTCGGCCGACATCAGGCCGTCGAAGGGGTCGGCCAGCGGGCTGTCGGGCGGGAACAGGACGGGATCGGCGGAGCGGAGGATCGCGTCGAGCCGCGGGTTCGTCCGCCGGTCGAAGCGGCGCGTGGCCGCCGCCGGGACGAGACCGTGGGAGGCGACGGGGACCAGGTCGTTCCCCTCCAGGCGGAGGAGACACGCGGCGTCGCACGGGATCCCGCGGCGGACCGACGTGAGGAGGCGCGCGTACCGGTCGGCCGCGCCGAGCGACGCCGTGAGGTCGCGCGCGATCTCGTAGAGGACGCGGACGGGATCGGCGGCCGGTTGCGCTGGCGACAACGCCGTTATCCGATTCATAACGAGCGCATGTTATCGAATCGACAACCAACGCCGTCAAGTTCCAATCTTTCAGTTATTTGCGATCCGGCATCGAGCCTGCAAGGCAACCGGGCGAGAGGTGATTCGAATGAGCACCACAACCCTCAACCCGGAGACCACGCTGGCCGAGCTCGCCGTCACGCACCCGGCCGCTTCGCGCGTCTTCCATCGCCACGCCCTCGACTTCTGCTGCAACGGCCGGCGTCCGCTGACCGAGGCGTGCGCCGAGAAGCGGCTCGACGCCGCCGCGATCCTCCGCGAGGTGGAGTCGGAGGAGGCGAGCGCCTCCTCCGAGATCCGCTGGGACGAGCGTCCGCTCCCCGAGCTGGTCGACCACATCCTGACGTACTTCCACGCGCGCATCCGCACCGAGCTGCCCGCGCTGATCGCCATGGCCGAGCGTGTCGAATTCCGGCACGCCGACAAGCCGTCGCGGCCGGTCGGCCTGGCGGACCACCTGAAGAACGTCCACGGGGAGGTGCTCTCCCATCTGGAGAAGGAGGAGCAGATCCTCTTCCCGATGATCCTCGGCGGGTTCGGCCAGCGGGCCTTCACGCCGATCCGTGTACTGGAGGGCGAGCACGACGACCACGGCGCCGCGCTCCGGAAGGTCCGGTCCCTCGCTCACGACCTCGTGCCGCCGCCCGAGGCGTGCACCACCTGGAGGGCGCTCTACCTGCGCCTTTCCGAGTTCGAGGCCGAGCTGATGCAGCACATCCACCTCGAGAACAACGTCCTCTTCCGCCGCGCGCTCTGCGCCTGAGAGATACGACGATGCACACGCTCGACCGCCTCGAACGACGTCACTGGGTCTTCCTCGGCGCGACGCTCCTGATCGCGTTCACGCTCCTCGGCTTCTTCGGGCGCGAGGTGTACCGGAAGGCGCCTCCCATCCCCGAACGGATCGTCACGACCGACGGCACCGTCCTGATGACGAAGGACGACATCCTGACCGGCCAGCAGGTGTGGCAGTCCACCGGCGGCCAGCAGCTCGGCTCCATCTGGGGCCACGGCGCGTACCAGGCTCCCGACTGGTCCGCCGACTGGCTGCACCGCGAGGCGCTCGCGCTCCTCGGCGTCTGGGCGGCGCGGCAGCACGGCGTGCCGCTCGCC
>CAYLNK010000051.1:0-3897 GCA_964384675.1 uncultured Holophagales bacterium
GAGGAGCGGCTGGAACGGTCCGGCGGGCAGCGGCGTCGCGCCCGCGGCCGACTCGACGGTCACGCCGCCGCGCAGCAGCCTCGCCGCGGGCTCGGCCGTGGCCTTCACCTTCGAGAGGACGATCACCTCGTCACCCGGCTGGGCGTCGTGCGCCTCGGCCGGGTAGAGCCACTCGGCGCCCGGGTCGGAGACCAGGAGCTCGAAGCCGGGCGGCAGCCTCAGTCTGGCCGCGGCGGCGGCCGCCTCCTCCTTCATCGACTCGGTGAACGGCAGGGTCACCACGCGGCCCCGTCCGGCCACGAGCGCGGCGAGCGTCTCGGCGTCCTGGCGCGAGCCGAGGACCAGCGCGTGGAGAGGGCTCGCGGCCGGGATCCCTTGGACCGCCGAGAGGAGCGCGGCCCGGTCCGTCCTGCCGAGAGTCGGGACGCCGTCGCTGACCAGGACGAGGCGCGCCCCCGGCCGCTCCTTGGCGCGCGCTGACATCGAGCGGAGGGCGGACTCCAGGTCGGTGCCGCCGAGGAGCCCCCGCTCGGAGAGGGCGGTCTCGATCCGCCCCGCCCACTCTCCCGCCGTCCCGGCGCCGAGCTTCACGACCTCCTGGTCGAACGCCCAGATCTCCACCGGGTCGGAGGCGGGGAGCGCGCCGAGGAGCCGCGCGAGCGCCCGCCCGCGGTGGAGGATCCCGTCGGCTCCGGACGCCGATGTGTCGATGTGGAAGATCCAAGGCCCTGCCTGGGCCAGGCGTGTCGTCTTCGTGTCGGGGACACGGAAGGCCGTCAGCACGAAATCCCCGGCCCGGAGCGCGCGGACGGCCGGCGCGGCGCCGGACGGCTTCCACGTCACCGCCAGGTCCTCCGTCGGCGTGTAGCGGGCCTCGTCCACCGTGAACGTCTCGACGGCGGCACGGCGCCCCGAGGCGGGGCCCGTGAGGCGGGAGCCCGCCGCCGAGGCCTCCTCGCCCGGGAGCGGAGCGAACGTCCCCTGGAACCGGAAGCGGCCGATCGTGGGCAAGCCCCGGAGCGGGAACGCGTACGTCCGCGAGCCGTTCGCGAGCGGGAGAAGCCGGCTGTACGAAAGGACCAGCCGCACGGTCGCGTTCGCCTCGATCGGGAAGACGCGAGCCGAGAAACGGTTCCCCTGGTCCTGCTCGAGGAGGGCCGGGTCCCGCATCTCGTGGAGGATCGTGTCGTACACCTGGTTCGCCCGGAGGCGCTCGACGACCTCCCCTTCCATCAGCTGGCCGTTCACCTCCTTGGCGAACCGGCTGATCGCGGCGCCGGCGGGGAGGACGCAGGTGAAGCGACCCTCCATCCGTCGCCCGTGCGGGTTGCGGAAGCGGAGCTCCATCTCGGTGAGCGACAGCATCCCGTGCACGGCCGCGCGGACGTTCAGCTCCTCGAGCACCAGCTCCTGCCCGTCGGGATCGGAGAGTGCGATCGGCGGTGCCGGCCGCTCCTCGCCGGTGATGGGCTTGGGCGCGGGGACGCGCCTGGAGCCCGGCCGCTCCGTCTGGGACGCCGAAGCGACGCCGCGGGAAACGGGAAACGTGACACCGGTCACGGCGCCGAGAAGCGCGAGGGTGACGACGGAGAGCAGCCGGGTGAGCCTCATCGGGATCTTCCTTTCGGGGGCGTCGCCAGCGGGTTTCGCGCCCCGGTCCCTTCGACCCGGGCTCCGCCGATTCGTTCCCGACGGCGGCGGTCCGGCAGTGATCCGCACCGCCCACCGGCTCGTAGACCGGCCACAGGAGGAGGTGATGTCCCACCCGAACGAGACCACCCTTCGCGAGGCCTACGCCGCGTTCGCCCGCGGCGACCTGGACGGCTACCTTTCGTACTGCACGGACGCAATCGTCTTCCACGTCCCCGGCCGCAACCCGATGGCCGGGGACTATCCCCGGACCCAGTTCCACGCCCCCTTCATCAGCAAGGTGATGGAGCTGTCGGGAGGCACGTTCCGGGAGGTCGTCGTCGACGTCGTCGCGAACGACCGGACCGGTGCCGTCATCGCCGACCATTCGTTCGAGCGCGACGGGCGCAGCCACGCGTACCGGACCGTCCACCTCTACCGGATCGTGGACGGGAAGCTGGACGACTTCCGCGAGTACCCCGAGGACCTGCACGCCTTCGACGCGGCCTGGGCCTAGCCGGCCGCGCTCAGGAGCAGTAGAGATCCCGGCGGCGCTGGAGGTCGTCCTTCACGGCCCGCTTGAAGCCGTCGGGCCCGCTGAATTCGGGTAGTCCCTTCACGTACACCGCGACGTCGACCTGCTCGAGGCGCAGCCGGACCTTCTTGAAGGCACGCGGCCAGCGGCCCGGCACCTGCACGTGGTGGAGGCCGCCGCTGTAGGCGATCAGCATCCCGCCGCTGCCGAGCGCCTGCAGGATGTCGGCGATCCCGCCCCGGATCGACATCTGCCGGCCGGTCACGTCGAGGCCGGTCTCCCGCATCATCCGGCCCTCGGGCGCCATCACGACGAGGCCGTCCTTCCGGATCGATCCGAGGAACCCGTCCCAGGTGTGGTCCCGCTCCCGCGTGATCGGCACCACCTGCCGTGCGACGAGCCGGAAGAGGAGGCCCACGAACGGCCGCTGGATCGTCTTCTGCGCCGCCGGGATGACGCCCCGGCTGGCGATGGCCCAGAGGAGCGGCAGCGGCGCGTCCCCCAGATAGACGAGCTCGAAGAGGCTCGTGTGGTTCAGGAAGGCGATCAGGCGCAGCCCCTTCCACGGCTTCTCCGGTACGTCGCCGACCCAGGCCACCTCGTGGCGATAGAAGACGCGGCTCGCCACCTTGATGGCGAGGAGCAGGAGGAAGACGACCAGGCTACGCATCCGTCACGCGACCGCGGCATTCTGCCGCGAGCGCGTCAACGGAAATAGCCGTTGACGTCCAGGATGAAGTGAACGCTTCCGCCCGAGTCGTCGTACACGACGAGGGCGCCGCCGCCGAGGGCCACGATCGCGTTGTTCGCACGCGTCTGGCCTGGCCTGAAGTTGATCGTGCTCGTCGACGGGAGCGGCGCGCCTCCTGGGTAGACCCTGACGTTGCCCGCGGTCACCGGCTGCGTCACGGTCACGTTGAGCGCCACGGCAAAGGCATCGGCCGGAACGCCGCAGACGCCGCCGACGACGAAGGTCCGCGCGGCGCCGGCCACCAGCGCCGGCCCCCCGTACGGACCCGCCGCGTTCCGGGTGTCGGCCACGCGGCACGGGGTGACGCTGTGGAAGCCGAGGCCGCCCGGTCCGACGGGCGGGGTCGGTGTCCTGGTCGGTGTGATCGTCGGGGTCGCGGTACGGGTGAGCGTCGGCGTCACCGTCGGCGTGACCGTGGGCGTCGCCGTCGGACCGAGAGCGGTGGGCGTGATCGTCGGCGTCACCGTCGGTGTGCGTGTCGCGGTGACCGTGGGCGTGACGCTCGGCGTGATCGTCGGCGTCGCCGTCCGAGTGGCCGTCGGCGTCACGGTCGGGGTGCTGGTCGCGGTCACCGTCGGAGTCACCGTCGGGGTGACCGTCGGCGTCGGCGTCGGCCCCGGGACCGTCGGGGTGATGGTCGGAGTGATCGTCGGGGTCCGCGTCGCGGTCACGGTCGGGGTGACCGTGGGGGTCACCGTGGCCGTCGCGGTCGGCGTCACCGTCGGCGTCCGGGTGGGCGTCACGGTGGGTGTCTGAGTCGGAGTCTGGGTCGGCGTCACCGTCGCCGTCGCCGTCGGCCCCGGCACGGTCGGGGTCACGGTCGGCGTGATCGTCGGCGTCCGCGTCGGCGTCACCGTCGGGGTGACTGTGGGGGTCGTCGTCGGGGTCACGGTCGGCGTGCGCGTGGGCGTGACCGTCCCCGTGCTCGTCGGCGTCACCGTCGGCGTCACGGTCGCCGTGGGGGTCCGCGTCGGCGTGACGG
>CAYLNK010000051.1:3997-27757 GCA_964384675.1 uncultured Holophagales bacterium
CGGTCGCCGTGGGGGTCCGCGTCGGCGTGACGGTCGGCGTCACCGTCGGCGTCACCGTCGGGGTGGCGGTCGGTGTCCTCGTCGGACTCACCGTCGGCGTCCGGGTCGGCGTGACCGTCGGGGTGGCGGTGGGGGTCCGCGTCGGCGTGGACGTCGGCGTCGAGACCGCGCCGCACGTCGGGAACTTGAAGGAGCCGATCCGTGTCTGCCAGTTCGAGGTGTTGCCGTTCGTCTGGCTGCTGTAGTACTGGTTGATGTACCAGAACGTGCAGTCGTCGGAGGGGTCGATGCTCATCGCCGAGTAGTCGCCCCAGCGGGGGCACGGCGAGCCGTTGCAGTTGACCTGGGAGCCCGAGCCCGCGATGAGCTGCGTCTCCGACTGGGGAAGCGTGCCCAGCGTGTCCGACGCGAGACGACCCGAGTACGCGATGCTCGGAAACGTCGAGCTGCTCGAGGTGCTGTAGCCGAGCGCCATGTTGCCGTCCTTGTCGACGGCGAGGCTCGGCATGAAGCGATGCAGGGTGGTGTCGGGGGCGTAGATCTGCTGCTGCTTCGCCGTGCTGTTGACCGTGCCGCCGGTGACGTCGATCTCCATCCACTGCGGCATGTTGACGCCGCTTCCGTTCTGGACGGTGTGGACGGCCCAGAGCGACTCGGCGCTTCCCACCTTGCGGTACCAGACCTTCTGCATCAGCCGGTAGGAGAGGTTGTCGAGCAGGGTCGCCGTCCCGCTCTGGGGCACGTTGGTGCCCGACACGAAGGAGAAGCTCGACTCGCTGATGTTGGTCGCCGACCCCAGCGTGCCGCCGCTTCCGCAGCCCGCTCCGGGGGTGAAGGCCCGGACCGCCATCTGCGTGAACCCGTTGCGCTGGGACACGAAGAACATGGGTGTCCCGGCCCCCGTGGTGGTGCCGGCCAGCGTGGCGGGGATCATGGTGAACGGATCGCTCGAAGCGCTCAGGAATCCGAGCGCCGAGTTGGACGACGTGAGGTTGGCTCCAGATTCCATGGCCGTGCGGCTGAACGAGGCGAAGAGGATCCCGGCGTACGAGCCGGACGGCTCGCTGAACTCGTTGGCCGCCATGTAGAGGCAGTCCGTCCAGACACCGAACTTCGGGTAGTCGTTCAGAGTGCTCGCCGGCGGCTGTCCCGCCACCCCGGTGTCGGTCTGGACGGCGTAGAACCACCATCCCCCGGCGACGGGGTCGCTCGACTTCGACACCGCGAAGCACTGGTAGAACGGGGCGACCGCCGTATTGCCGCTCACCGCGAAGGCGAAGTGGGTGAGGATCCACCGGTCCGCGAGCCGGTCGTAGACGACGACCGGATCCCCGTGTCCGTTGCCGTTCGTACACGGATTGCTGCCGCCGGTGCCCCACAGAGAGCTCTCCGTGAACGCCGTCTGGAGCGTGCCGGTCTTGTTGTAGATCGCGTAGGCGTCGTTGACCGCCTCGATGTAGTGGTTCGGCCCGACGTCCCCGTTCACGTCCGGCGGCCACCCGGCACCCGCCTGCCCGCCGGTCACCGAGGTGTTGAAGCTGAGCCCGGCGAAGCTCTGGGACGGGGAGGGCATCGGGGCGAGCGGCGCGACCTGGCCGGTCGCGATCCGGCCCTTGACGGGCGGCAGCGGGAGCATCTCGAACTCGCGCTCCTCCCAGGTGTGGAGACGCTGGGGGCGCGTGACCTGGGGCAGGTTCCTGAGGTCGCCGTCGAACGACGTGGGCACGACGACCCTCGGAAGCCCGGTCGCCACGGCGCCGCCCTGCCCTTCGGCTCTCCACGCGAGGAGGGCGGGGACGAGGAAGAGCGCGGTCAGCACCGTGACCGGTATATCGAACCGCCGCATGCCCCGAGGCTCGTCGGTAGCCATCCCACGTCTCCCTTTTGAGTTGACGAGTCTCGTCCTCTGCCGGGCCCCGGGTCAAGGGACGTCTTGGGGCGTTGTCAAGAGCGCACCTGGACGGCCCCCGGGACGCGGATCCGGCTCGCCGCACGGCGATAAGCTCCCGGACGAGGTGTGGTCATGCTCCTCCTCGATCCGCGAAGCCTGAACAGGCCGTATCCGGACGCCCGCTCGGCCGAGGTGATGCGCGACACCGTCGCGTTCTTCGAGGCGAAGGGGAAGCGGCGGCTCAAGGACGACGACCGCGAGCGCGTCTGGTACAGGGACTTCCTCGACCACCAGCGGGAGAAGAAGACGTTCGCGACGCTCCTGACTCCGTCGTCCCTCGCCTCCCCCGACCTCCCCGCCGCCCGCTGGGACACCTGGCGGAACTGCGAATACAACGAGATCCTCGGCTTCTACGGCCTCTGCTACTGGTACACGTGGCAGGTCTCGATCCTCGGGCTCGGTCCGTTCTGGATGAGCCGCAACGAGGCGATGCGGCGCCGAGTCGCCGGCCTGCTCGAGGCCGGCGGGAT
The DNA here is from genome assembly GCA_964384675.1 of uncultured Holophagales bacterium. Lineage (GTDB taxonomy): Bacteria > Acidobacteriota > Thermoanaerobaculia > UBA5066 > UBA5066 > CAYLNK01. Next base: position 6,419 of record CAYLNK010000051.1, read on the forward strand.
CTTCGGCTTCGGGCTCTCCGAGAGGGAGCACGGCGCCGACATCTACTCCTCCGGCATGGCGCTCACCCCGCACCCGGACGGCGGCTTCGTCGCGAACGGGCGGAAGTACTACATCGGGAACGGCAACGAGGCGGCGCTCCTCTCGGTCTTCGGGAAGCGCGCCGACTCGGGCGACTACGTCTTCTTCGCCGCCGACCCGCGGCACCCGAAGTACGAGCTGGTGCGCAACGTCGTGAACAGCCAGTCGTACGTGGCCGAGCTGGCGCTCCACGACCTGCCCGTCGCCGACGGCGACGTCCTCATCACCGGCTCCGACGCCTGGGACGCCGCGCTCAACACCGTCAACGTCGGAAAGTACAACCTCGGCTGGGCGTCGATCGGTATCTCGACGCACGCCCTGTACGAGGCGATCACGCACGCCGCCGGCCGCCGCCTCTACGGCATGCACGTGACCGACTTCCCGCACGTGGCCCGGATGTTCACCGACGCCTGGACCCGGCTCGTCGCCATGAAGCTCTTCGCGCTCCGCGCCGCGGACTACATGCGCTCCGCCTCGCGCGAGGACCGGCGCTACCTCCTCTACAACCCGGTCGTGAAGATGAAGGTGACGACGCAGGGCGAGGCGGTGATCGACCTCCTCTGGGACGTGATCGCGGCCAAGGGGTTCGAGCGGGACGTCGTCTTCGAGATGTGCGCCCGCGACATCCGCGCCCTCCCGAAGCTGGAGGGGACGGTCCACGTCAACATCGCGCTGATCCTGAAGTTCATGCCGGGCTACTTCTTCGCGCCGGCGGACCTCCCCGACGTGCCGCGCCGCGACGACGCGGCGGACGACCTCTTCCTCTTCGACCAGGGGCCCGCGTCGGGCCTCGGGAAGATCCGCTTCCACGACTTCCGCAAGGCGTACGCGGCGTTCGACCTCCCGAACGTGAACCTCTTCGAGGAGCAGATCGCGGCCCTCGTCGCGTTCCTCGCGAAGAGGAACGTCACCGACGCCCAGCAGAAGGACCTCGACTTCCTGCTCACGCTCGGCGAGCTCTTCACGCTGGTCGTCTACGGCCAGCTCGTCCTCGAGAACGCCGCGATCTACGGCATCGCCGGAGATACGATCGACCAGATCTTCGACGTGATGGTCCGCGACTTCTCCCGCTTCGCCGTCGAGCTGTACGGCCGCGCCGGGACGACGCTGGCCCAGGCCGACGACTGCCTGAAGATGGTGCGCCGCCCCGCCCCGGATGACGGGCGGGCCGCCCGGATCTGGCGGACCGAGGTCCTCCCGCTCGCCGGCCGGTACGAGATGAACCCGTAGGGAGCCGCATGAGAAACGACCGCGCCGCCTCCTGGATCTTCGCCCTCGTCCTCGCGCCCGCGACGCTCGCCGCCGCCGAGCCGGCGCGGAAGACCGCGCTCCTGCCCGACGACCGCCTCGCCGCGATCGTGGCCGAGGCGTCCGCCGCACCGGTGAAGGACGCGGTGGCGACGCTCGCCCAGTGGCACCGCGTGCAGGCGTCGGCGGGCTTCCACGACGCGGCGGCCTTCATCGCGGCCCGCGCCCGCGCCTACGGCCTCGAGGACGTGACGATCCATTCGTTCCCGGCGGACGGCGTCACCCGCTACGGCACGTTTCTCTCGTATCTCGGCTGGGAGGCGACGTCCGGTGTGCTCTCCGAGGCCGGCCCGAAGGGGGCCACGCTCGCCGACTACTCGAAGATGAAGGTCGCGCTGGCCGACTACAGCAACTCCGCCGACGTCACCGCGGCGCTCGTCGACGTGGGCACGGGGGTCAAGGAAGAGGACTACGCGGGGAAGGACGTGCGCGGCAAGCTCGTCCTGGCCGGCGGCAACGTCGCGCTCGTCCACGCCCTGGCCGTCGAGAAGAAGGGGGCGGCCGGCATCGTCAGCCACCAGCAGAACCAGACGACGGGCTGGAGCGGAGACTACCCGGACAACGTGCGCTGGGGCCACCTCTCGCCCTACAACGTCAAGAACACGTTCGCGTTCATGGTCTCCCTCAAGAAGGCGCGCGAGCTTTCCGGGCGCCTCGCCCGCGGCGAGGAGATCCGCCTCCACGCCAGGGTCGTGGCAAAGGTCGTCCCCGACGCGTTCGAGGTGGTGACGGGCCTCATCAAGGGGAGCGACCCCGCGGCCGGCGAGGTCCTCGTCACGTCGCACCTCTGCCACCAGTCCCCCGGCGCCAACGACGACGCCAGCGGCGCCGCCACCGCGCTGGAGGTGGCGCGCGTCACCGCGAAGCTCGTCAAGGACGGGAAGCTGCCGCGCCCGCGCCGGACGATCCGCTTCGTCTGGCCGCCCGAGATCTCCGGCACGCAGGCGTACCTCTTCCGCAACCCCGACGTGGTGCGCGCCGCGAAGGCCGCGATCCATCTGGACATGGTCGGCGGGAGCCACGCGGTCACCAAGGCGATCCTCCACCTCACCCGCACGCCCGCCTCTCTCCCGAGCGCGGTGAGCGACGTCTCCGCGGTCTTCGGCGAGTACGTCATCGACGGGAGCCGCCGCGCCGCCATGACCGGCGACGCCGCCGACGCGATCTACGCGCCGGACGGCACGAAGGAGATGCTGGTGGCGGACGTCTCCCCGTTCACGATGGGGAGCGACCACGACGTGCTCCAGGAGGGGAGCTACCGGATCCCCACGGTCTACCTGAACGACTGGCCCGACGTCTTCATCCACACCAACAACGACCTGCCCTCGAACCTCGACCCGACGAAGCTGCGACGGGTCTCGGTGATCGCCACGGCCTCGAGCTACTTCCTGGCGTCCGCGGGCCCGGACGAGGCGAAGCGCCTGGCCCTCGAGACGTTCGCCCGCGGCGCCGGACGGCAGGGCGACGCGCTCCGTCGCGCGCTCCTGGTGGGCGACGCCGGCCCGGTGACCGTCGAGCGGTTCGAGGAGGCGCAGCGGATCGTGGAGGAGGCGGCGCGCGTCGAGCGCGAGGCGCTGGCATCGGTGAAGGCGTTCGCCCCCGGTGACGGCGGCGTGGCGACGCTCGTCGACTCCCTCGCCGCCGCGATCGCGGCGCGGGCCAAGGAAGGCCGCGACGCCGTGACCCGTCACGTGGCGATCCCGGCCGCCGTCGTGCCCGAGGACCCCGCCGCGCGCGTCGTCCCGAAGCGGAACGCCGAGCCGAGGGGCCCCGTGAGCGTCTACTACGGCGACTACCTCCTCGAGAAGCTCGGGGCCAGCTCCACGGTGGACGAGATGGTCCAGTACGAGACCCTCAACCTGGTGGACGGCAAGCGCACCGCCCGCGAGATCCGCGACGTGCTCCGCACCTACGCGCCGGTCTCGAGCCAGGACGTCGTCGACTACCTGAAGCTGCTCGAGAAGGCGGGCCTGGTCACTCTCGGAACGAAGTAAGGGCCGGCGGGCCCGGGAGGCGGCGGATGACGGCCAACCTCACCCCGCAGTACCACGACGCGGAGGAGCGCTTCAAGAACGGGGCGAGCCACGAGGAGCGCCTCGCGGCCCTCCGGGAGATGATCGCGCTCCTCCCGAAGCACAAGGGCACCGAGAAGCTCTACGCCGACCTGAAGAAGCGCCTTGCCAAGCTCGAGGCCGAGGTCGAGCACGTCGCCCACAGCGGGCGGCGCGCCGACCCGGGGCACGTGCGGCGCGAGGGGGCAGGGCAGTGGGTCCTCCTCGGCGAGCCGAACGCCGGCAAGTCGTCCCTCCTGGCGGCGCTCACGCACGCGCATCCGGAGATCGGCGACTACCCGTTCACCACGCGCGTGCCGCAGCCCGGGATGATGGCGTTCGAGGACGTGCAGGTGCAGCTCGTCGACACGCCCGCGGTGGCGGCGGGACACACCGAGCCGTACCTCCCGAACCTGGCCCACGACGCGGACGGCGTCCTCCTGGTGCTCGACGTGACCGCCGACGACGGCGAGCCCGCGGCCCGACAGCTCCTCGAGCTGCTCGCGAAGGCCCGGGTCTGGCCCCGCTCGCGCCCGCTGCCGTCCGACGCTCCGCCGTTCCTGGTGCACCGCCCCGTGCTGGTCCTCGGGAACAAGTGCGACCTCGACGATGACGAGGGGATGTTCGCGACGCTGGCGAAGGAGGCGATCGGATCCGACCTCCCGTACTTCGCCGTCTCGGCGCTGACCGGCGCCGGGCTCGACGCGCTCCGCCCCGTCCTCTTCGCGGAGCTGCGCCGGATCCGCGTCTACCCGAAGGAGCCGGGCAAGAAGCCCGACCTCACCTCACCGTTCGTCCTCCCGACCGGCGCCACGGTCCACGACCTGGCGGAGAGGGTCCACAAGGACGTCGCCGTGGCGCTCCGCTTCGCCCGGGTGTGGGGCCACGCGAAGTTCGACGGCCAGCAGGTCGACCGCCATCACGTCCTCTCGGACCGGGACGTGATCGAGCTTCACATGTAGGGGTTCAGAGCTCGGGCAACGGGTCCTCGAAGGCGTCGACCGGGGCGGGCTGGTCTTCTGCCGGCAGCGACCATTTCACGATCGCACGTCCGTCCAGGCTGGTGGCGTGGCGCACGAGGGCGGCGATCTCGTTCTGGAGCGACTTGACCGTCGCCGGGACCGTGGCCGCCACCGTCCAGACGCCCGAGGTGGCGGGACCGTCCTTCAGAGGGCTCTTGCGCCGCACGAGACGGTCGCGCGCCGCGACGAGCGCGACGACGCGCTGCCGCTCCTCGTCGTCGACGAAGACCGCGAAGGACTGCGTCTTCGCCATCTCGTCGGCGAGCCGCCCGACGCCACGTCCCAGGAGCGCGGCCACGCGGTCACCGACGAGCTTCTCGACCAGCGACGCCCGGTCCGGGAACTCGAGGGCTTGCGCGAACGTGATCGTCTCCGTGGAGCGGAGGAGGTCGGGGTTCTGGCGAAACACGAGGGCGAGGAGGTCGCCGACGTAGGCCAGGTAGAGATCGACGAGCCGGATCAGCGTCACCTCGCGCAGCACCTGGCTGTGCGACTCGGCCGCGCCGGGCTCCCCGCCCCCCTGCAGGGCGAGCCCGTCCGCCACGAACCGGAGGAAGGCGGAGACCGGAACCGAGCGCTCGACGAAGACCCGGAAGGGAGGCGTCACCCCGGAGACCCGCGAAGCGGCTTCCTCGTCGGGATCGGGGCCGGGGGTCAGGTCCCAGAAGCCATCTACTGTCGCCACGGCCGTAATCTGGCCTACCGCCGCCGGGACGTCAATCTCCGCGGCCGGACGCCCCGCCCGGGACGTCCACGGCTCATCGATCGACGAGCCGGGTCAGCAGCTTCCGGTCGTGGTCGATGAAGCCGAGGCGCAGGTAGAGCGCCGTCGCCCGGGTGTTCGACCGCTCGGTCTCCAGGTGGACGGCGCGCAGTCCGAGGCCGGGCGCGAGGGCGAAGACCTCGTGCAGCACGCGCGTCCCGAGCCCGCGCCCCCGGTGGCCGGGCGCCACGTACAGCTCGTCGACGAATGCGGTGAGACCGCCGTACTCGATGCTGACGTAGAAGGAGAGGAACGTGTACCCGACGGGCCGCGCCTCGGCCTCCACGAAGAAGATCCGCCCGACCGACGGGCTCCGCAGGATCGTCGCGAGCACCTCGCGTTTCTCCGATTCGGCGTACGGGTAGTCGAAGTGAGCGTAGAAGTCGCGCACGAGCGGCAGGAGCGCGTCCAGATCGCCGGGGACCGCGGGGCGAAGGACCGGGGACGAGGCGGCGCTCACCTCGCCAGGATCTCACGGTCCTCGCCTGGTGCCCGCCCGGGTCACTCCATCTCGAGCCAGTCGAACCAGATCGGGTGCGAGTCCTTGTACCAGACGAGGATCTCGCGGATCAGGTCCACCTTGTCGCGCGAGAGGACCGACTCGTCGATCCGGTCGAAGTGGATCCGGATCCCGTTGTCGCCGTGGAACGTGAGCGCCTCCGAGCAGAGCGTCTGCAGCTCGTTGCGGATCCGCCCGGAGTCCGACACCTTCACCGGACGCGTCCGGTAGTCCTGCCCGCGGTAGAAGCGGTCGAGGAGCGGCGAGAAGACGAGCCGGCTCTCCTCGAACGGCTTCATCAGGCGCAGCGTGAGCCGCACCTCCAGGATCCCCCGCTCGGACGCCGCCCGCGTGGTGATCCGATACACCCCCTGCGAGATCTGCTCCACGCCCGGTGTCCCGCTGTACGGGTCGGGGAGCATGTAGCCCATCAGCGCCAGGCTGTGCCATTCCTTCTTCTGGAAGAAGTCGTCGACGACGACCGTCCTCTTCCCGAGCGGCATCCCCGCTTCCCGCGCGTTGACGAGGATGCCGGCGTAGGCGACCGCCTCGGCGACGCTCACCTCGCGCTCGAGCACCTCGCCGAGCCGCCGCGGGAACGCCGGGTCCGCCGGGTCGAGGAAGAGGAGCAGCCGCTCCCGCTCGTACGAGACGTCGAACTTCGACGTGAAGACGCAGAGCGACGTGCGGTTCCCGAGGATCGGGTCGAGGCTGGCGGCCTGGATCGCCTCGGCCGACGCGGCGTAGCCGTCGGTGATGAAGAGGTGGAGCGTGCCGTCGGCGTCGGTGTACGGCCCCACCCGGAACGTCGGCGCGTACGTGCCCGACTCGGTGAAGACCCCGAGGCCGGACGGCAGGGGGAAGCCGTCCTCCACGAGGTGCGCGCCCACCAGCCGCCACTCGTCCCACAGCTTGCCGATCCGCTTCTCACGCGGCGCGCCGCGCAGCGTCCAGACGTGGACGTTCTCGCGCGCCAGGCCGGGATACGTCTTCCGGATCGTCTCCATCACCAGGGAGCGGGGCGCGAGGAAGTCGAGGAGGACGTGGGCGTCCGCCGCCTTCTCCACCACCGCGCGCGGGAGCGCCAGGCAGCCGACGTAGCCCTCGTACGGGCGGGCCATCCGGATCGGCTGGTCGAAGAGGTGGAAGACGGTCATCGGCCCGGTGGCCGCGCCGCGGGCGAAGCGCGAGGTGTTCTCCAGCGTATCGATGGCGGCGCCCCAGATCGTCAGCTGGGCCGCGACCAGCTCCGTCCAGAACGCGTTCCAGTCGTACCCGTGGTCGTTGATGAAGCGGTGGACCCGCCGCTCCAGGAACCGCGCCACCTGCGGCCGCGCGTAGACGCGACCGAAGCCGAGGAGCGGGTTCGAGCCCATGTCGGGCGTCTCTCCCCCCTTCGGCATCAGCCCCTCGCCCAGGCACACCATGATGGCGTGGTTCTCGGGGAGGTTCCGCGTCAGGTACCAGAGCCCCTCGGAGAGCGCGTAAGCGGAAGCCGCGTCGGCGTCCTTCTTGATCCGGTTCGCCTCGGCCGCGGAGAGCCCCTTAGCTTCCCCGTACCGCCCGAAGAGCCGTGTCCCGAGCGCGGTGACGCCCGTCGCCACGATGAGGGCCTTCTCGAGCTGCGCTCCGACGAAGGAGATGTCCTCGGAGGCCTGGCCCTGGATCCACGTCTCCTCGACGGCCTCGAGCCAGAGGTGGAAGCGTCCGAGCACGGGTCGCGCCGCGAACGCCCACTGGGCGATCAGGTCGCGTTCCGCTCGCGTATCCACCGGAGGAGGAGTTTAGCCCCGCCGGCCAGGCCCGGCGCTCTGGATTCCCGCTGCTAAGCTCCCGCCGTGTCACCCAAACGAACCCTGATCGAGCGGGCGGCCCGCGTCTCCGCGCGCGGGCAGCAGATGCCTCCCTCCCCGATCCGCAAGCTGATGCCCCTCGCAAACGCGGCGAAGGGCCGGGGCGTGAAGGTCTACCACCTGAACATCGGGCAGCCCGACCTGGAGACGCCCGCCCCGCTCCGGAAGCGGCTGGCCACCATCACCGAGAAGGTGTACGCCTACTCGCCGTCGGGCGGCACGCCGGAGTACCTGGAATCGCTCCACGTCTACTACCGGAAGCGGGGCATCGACCTCGCTCCGGGACAGATCGTCGCGACCACGGGCGGCAGCGAGGCCGCGCTCTTCTCTTTCATGGCCGTCGCCGACCCGGGGGACCAGCTCCTCGTCGTGGAGCCGTTCTACACGAACTACCACAGCTTCGCGGCGATGGCGGGGGCCTCGCTCGTCCCGCTCACCTCCCACGGCGAGGACGGATTCCACCTCCCCGCGCGCGCCGAGTGGGAGAAGGCCCTCACACCGAAGACGCGAGCCGTCATCGTCTGCAACCCGAGCAACCCGACCGGGACGGTCTACTCCCGCGACGAGCTCCTGCAGGTGGCGTCGTTCTGCCGCGACCACGGCCTCTTCCTGATCTCCGACGAGGTGTACCGCGAGTTCGTCTACGACGGTCGCGAGGCGGTGAGCGCGCACACCCTCGTTGGTTACGAGGACCTCGCGATCGTGGTCGACAGCCTCTCCAAGAGGTACAGCGCCTGCGGCATCCGGCTCGGCTCGGTCTCGTCACGGAACCGCGAGGTGATGGAGGCGATCGACCGGATGGCCCAGGGCCGCCTCTCGCCGCCGGGGCTCGCCCAGCGCATCGCCCCCGGCGCCCTCGAGCTGGGGCCCGAGTACACCGAGGGAGTCGTCGCCGAGTACCAGAGGCGCCGCGACGTCCTGTACGAGGGGCTGAGCCGCATCCCCGGCGTCTTCCTGAGGAAGCCTGAGGGAGCGTTCTATTTCGTGGCGCGTCTCCCGATCGACGACAGCGAGGCGTTCGCGGCCTGGCTCCTCTCCGACTTCTCGCACGAGGGAGCGACGGTGATGGTCGCCCCGGCGCCCGGCTTCTACGCGACGCCGGGGCTGGGGAAGGACGAGGTGCGCATCGCCTACGTGCTGGGAGAGCCGGACCTCCGCGCGTCGATCGCGATCCTGAAGGAAGCGATCCGCGTCTACCGGAAGGAGAGGGACCTGCCGCCTCACTCCTGAGATCGGGCGACGGGCACGGCCTCCAGCCGCCGCAGGGCCCGTTCACCGACCCTCCGGGCCACCGTGAACCGCAGCTTCGTCGCCGGCTTCTCGTGGTCGTCGGCGAAGACGTCGAGAACGGCGATCCAGCAGGCCTTGGCACCGGGACAGGGCAGGGGATCCTCCAGCTCCGTGACGGGACGCTTGCCGGCCAGCCGGCCGTGCCATTCCCGCCAGGCCGCGGGGCCTTCGGCGGCGGCATCCACCCCCCACGTCCGGGCGATCTCCCAGGGTGTGCTCACCCAGTCGTCGACGAAGCCGAGCGGGTCCTCCGCGACGGGGCTGGCCAGCTCGACGCGGTCCCCCGAGATCCGACCCACGATCAGCTGGGGCCGCGCCACGCGCCCGCCGTCGAGGCTCCGCGAGCTCTCGAACTCGACCCGGAGCGCGCCGCGCGCGAGCTTCAGCTTCAGGGAAAGCGGCTCGTCCCGACTCCCCATGTAGATCGAGCGCTCCAGCGAGAGCAGGCGAAGCGGGCGCTCGGGATCGACTCCGGGGCGCTGCACTTCGACCCACAGGTTCTGCCAGTTGGACGTACACCAGGGGCTGACCTCGCCGGTCAGCACGAGAGGCCGCCCGGTCTCGTCCCGGGAGATCGCGGCTCGGAAGCACCCCTTCGCCTGCGAGACCGACTCGTAGGCGTGCGCCGCCGTCGTGAGGACCAGGCGCCAGCGTCCGTCCCGCCGCTCGAAGAGCCAGAGGACGCCGTCCGATCCGCAGGGGATGGCGAAGGAAGCCGTGACCGCGAGGAGATCCGGCTCGCCCGGGGGTCGCTGCACGCCCAGGGAGGCGACGTCGCCGTACGGCCGCCCGTTCGCCGGAGCCTCCCCGTGATGCGGCCAGAGCACCACCCCCTGGCCGGCCAGGCCCTCCCGGAGCGCGGCCGCGATCCGTTCCGGATCCGGATTCTCCGAAACGGAGGAAATGACCGAAGAGACGTACGCCCCGAAGGCGGCCTTCAAGGCCCGGAGGCCCGACCGGCCGGCCGGAGGGACGTCCGTAGAGTCCTCCTCGACGTCCACGGAGCGGAGGGTCGTCGACGAGGCCGCGACCCGTCGGGCCGGCGCGGGATCCCGATGGGAAGCGCCTTCGGCACCGAGCGCGAGGGTGAGGGCCAGGAACATCGCAGCGAGCTTCATCGCGAGACCAGTCTGCATGGATCATTCCAGGAACGCAGGACCTCGAGCCGGGGCGGGGATGGGCCCGCAGCGACCCTCCAATACGCCCGGGGACCCGCTCGCGCGCGCCGCGAGGCCGCGGGTTCGAGCCACGTCGGCGCCCCCTGGGAAGCTTCCCTAGTGCGGCCATGGCCCATGTGAGGCATGATCGGTCAGGTCCCCCGTTGCTGATCATGCATGCCGATGCGAAGGACGCCGCTGGGATGCGACGATCATGCATTCGACTCTCGGGCTGCAGTTCGCTGCCCCAATCGGGGCTGACGGCGGGACCTGCCCATTCCTGCCGGCGTCCCTCCGGACCGGGCGCGTCCCAAGGCGAGTTCGGTCGTGGTGAACGCGGTGCACCCGGCGCCAGGTCCGATCGTGCGGGGTGAACCGACCTCGTTCTGGGGAAAAGTCCGACGCCCAGGGCCAGGAGAGTGCGAGTGGCACCCGCTCTTTGACCATTGTGCAGATGTGGCCGCCGTTGCCGAGGCACTCCTCGAGCTGCCAGTGTGGCGACGCCGTCTCGTCATGCTCGCGGGCGCAGGAGTTGGCCCAACCGTGTGGGCGCGACTGGCCGCTCTTGCCGCGCTGCACGACGTCGGCAAGCTCAACCTGGGATTCCAGGCCAAGGGTCGGCCGGAGCTGGGCGCGACCGCCGGACACGTCGGAGAGGCACTCGCTGCACTCGTTCAAGGCGACGTCCTCTCTAGCCTGTCGGAACTGGCAGCATGGGGTGAGGGGACGACCGCCCTGCTGGTGTCCGCAGTCTGTCATCACGGCCGGCCCTACGGCCTCGATGCCGCGAGCAGCAAGTGGCAGGCGGCCTGGTGGAGACCGCGAGCTGGCCTCGACCCAGCTGCCGGTTGCCGCGAGCTGCTCCGGCGCTGCCGGGCGTGGTTCCCCGCCGCCTTCGAGGAGGGAGGCGACCCTCTCCCTGACGGCCCGGCCTTTTCACATGCGTTCGCGGGGCTCGTGATGCTCGCCGATTGGATTGGCTCGGACACGCGCTTCTTCCCCTTCAGCGAGACTCACGGGGACCGCATGCCGCTCGCCCGCGCAGCGGCTCGCCTGGCGCTCGTCGCGATCGGGATCGACGTGCCCTTGGCCGCAAGAAGCGACCACCTCGGGCGGGACGCCTTCACCAGGATCGCCACTCCCGGTTACTCCGCCCGGCCAGCGCAAGCAGCCGTCGCAGGCCTGCCGGGGGAGGCGAACGGCTCCATCACGATCCTCGAAGCGGAGACGGGAAGCGGGAAGACAGAAGCCGCCCTGGCGAGGTTCATTCAGCTGTTCGAACAAGGCTGGGTCGATGGACTCTACTTTGCACTTCCAACCCGATCGGCGGCGACACAGATGCAGACCCGCGTGCTTGCCGCAGTACGACAGGCCTTCTCATCGCCGCCGCCCGTGGTCCTCGCCGTCCCCGGGTACCTGCGCGTCGACGACGTCGAGGGCGAGCGACTCCCCCCCTTCGAGGTCCTCTGGCCCGACCACGGGCGCTTCCGCTTTCGTGCCTGGGCTGCGGAAACCGCCAAGCGGTACCTGGTCGGCTGCATAGTCGTCGGCACCGTCGACCAGATCCTCCTTTCCTCATTGATGGTCGGACATGCTCACCTACGCGCTTCTGCGCTCTTCCGTCATCTACTCGTCGTCGATGAGGTCCACGCCTCCGATGCCTACATGGAGCGAATCCTGCGAGACGTCCTCGCCCGGCACTTTTCGTCCGGGGGGCACGCTCTGCTGCTTTCAGCGACCCTCGGCTGCGAGGCGCGTGCACGGCTCCTCCGCACTGGCCAGGCAGGTGTACGCGAGCCGCTCGAGGCAGCCATTTCCACGCCATACCCCCTGATCACGCATCGCTCAACAGGAATCCATGCCGTGGCCGTCCAGTCGGAAGCCTTCGAGCGCCTCGTTCGCATCTCGCTGGAGCCGTGGCTCGAACAGCCGGAGGCGATCGCCGAGAGCGCGCTGGCGTCTGCCATCCTCGGTGCGAAGGCCCTCGTGGTCCGCAACACAGTGAGGGACTGCATCGCGACCCAGGAATACCTGGAACGCGCAGCCGGAGCGTGTGGCCGCAGCGACCTCCTCTTCTCCTGCGCCGGAGTCCCGGCCCCGCATCACGCACGTTTCGCGCGACCCGACCGCAACACCCTCGACGTCGCGCTGGAAGCACGGCTCGGCAAGGAACGCCCGCCCTCCGGCTGTGTCGTTGTCGCCACGCAGACCGTCCAGCAGTCTCTCGATATCGACGCCGACATCCTGTTGACGGACCTCTGCCCAGCGGACGTGCTTCTGCAGCGCATCGGCCGCTTACACCGGCACGGTCGGCAACGGCCCATCGGCTTTGAAGGGCCCCGTGCTGTCGTCGCGGTTCCTCGGGAGCGGGATCTTGGGGCACTGATCCGCTCGAATGGCACCGCTCGGAACCACCACGGTCTAGGCAGCGTCTATCCCGATCTCCGCCTGCTCGAGGCGACATGGCGGCTGCTCGAACAGTTCCGTGAGTGGCGCATTCCAGAGATGAACCGGTTGCTGGTCGAGAGAAGTCTGCATTCCAGCGCGCTCGACTCCATCGTGATGGAGCTTGGGGGCAACTGGCGAGGGCATGCGATGCAGATGATGGGGACCGAGCGCGGTCAAGCGCGCCAGGCCGACCTCAACTTGGTAGACTGGTCCCGTTCATACGCAGAGATGCACTTCCCCGATTCCGCGGAACGCATCCCAACTCGCCTAGGTGAAGGAGACCGATTGATTCGCTTCGAGGTTCCGGTCCCCGGCCCCTTCGCGACCGCCATCTCGGACCTCGTCCTTCCCGCCTGGTGGGTCCGAGGGCTGGCACCCGACATCGAGACCCCAGATGCCGTGGTCGCACGGGAGGGCAGCTTGCACTTTGAACTGGGTGGCAGCGCGTTCGTCTACGACCGGCTCGGCCTCCGCCCCGCGGCACAGCGGACGGGGCTTCCCGACGACCATGGAACATGACCTTCTCGATACCCCGCTCCTCTCATATCGTGGACACAGCGGCGAACGTGGAAGAACAACTCTGGCAGGGCTCCTCGCTCGGCTGAGCTCCGGTGAGCTGGCCGACTTCCCACGCCTGCGCGCACACCAGCTCCACCCCTGGGTGATGTTCCTGACCCAGCTCGGCTCGATCGCGCTACAGCGAGCCAGCCTCCACGACCCGCGACTTCCGGAAGCGGCGTGGCGGGAGCTCCTCCTACGTTTGACGAACGACAAGCATGAACCCTGGTGCCTCCTGGTCGAGGACCTCGGCGAACCAGCCTTCTTCCAACCGCCCGTGCCCGAACGCAGCCTCGACGGCTGGAAGGACTGCGAGTCGCCAGACGACATCGACGTCCTGGTTACTTCAAAGGCTCACGATGTCAAGACGGGGTTGATCCCGGGCAGCGACATTGAAGCGTGGATCTACGCGCTCGTGACGCTGCAGACGATGCAGGGATATCCTGGCCGTGGGTACACGGGCATTTCGCGCATGAACGGTGGCTATGGGAGTCGACCACGGATCGGCCTCGCCCCTGACCAGCGCCTGAGCACCAGGTTCGTGCGGGATGTGGCCGTCTTGCTGGCCTCCTGGCCGAACCTGACTGACCGGGGCTATCGCGACGATGGCCTGGCCCTTGTTTGGACCGAGGCCTGGGACGGCCACGGTAGCCTGAGCATGTCCGACCTTGCGCCACACTTCGTGGAGGTGTGTTGGCGCGCGCGCTGTGTGGCACTTCTCGACGGGGTTCAGTGCAGGTACACCACGACGGCCGGGCGCCGCTGTTTGCCGGAGATCGACAACGGCGATGTTGGCGACCCCTGGGTGCCGATCGAGCGCGACAAGGGCGCTCTATCCGTCGGCGGCCGGGGCTTCCACTACGACCTCGTGCGTAGACTCCTCTTTGGCAATGACTTCGAGCCTGCCGCGTGCCAAGTGCTGAGCGACGATGACCCTGATCCCATGCTCTTCATTGGCACGGCCATGGCCCGTGGCCAGGGCAAGACGGATGGTCTGCACGAGCGTGTGCTGTCACTCAACGGCCCGGTCCGCTGGCGGCTCGGTCAGCCTGACGCGCGCGCCGCACTCGGACGGCGCGCCGCCGAACGCGTCGGCTCCGCCCAGATCATGCGCAGCAAGGTCCTCTATCCGGCCATCAAGCAGCTCATGCCGCCGGGCGACGTCAAGGACGACTTCGATGCACGAGTGGATGAGCAGTTCTTCGACCATCTGTTCGTCACTCTGAGCGACGATGACGAACCCGCCCGCCTGGCCTGGGAACAACGTCTGTGCGAGGTCGCGTCGGGCGAGCTGGAACGGGCGATCCGGCGCTGTTCCGCGCCGAGCGCGCGCCGATGGGGGGTCATCAGCGCAGCCGAGAGGATGTTCTCTCTCTGCTTGGCGAAGAACTTCCCAGATGTTGCAGCGGCGGAGCGCGCCCCCGAGAGAGGTCCATCATGATGCCCACGTCGGGCTTGGAGGCGCCATGAGCCTAGCGACACTGGTCAGCGGCATGGCAACCCTGATTCGAAGCAGTCCAGCCCTCGGGCAGGGCGATATCGCGGCACTACGCAGAATGGATCCCCGACGCCCCGCCCCCGCGTTTTTCAAGATCGAGGGGCTGCTGCTCGACGAGCACCTTCCAGGTGACAGCGTGCTCCGTGCCGATCTCGAGTCGAGGTGGGCCGCCATCGTACTCGGCCTGGCCCACCTGGGTGATCTGCACCGGCACGAGCATCGCCTGGGCAGGGCGTTGGCAGAAGCCAGATTCTCCGAGCTGCGCATGGCCCGACTGCTGCAATCCGACAGCGACCAGCTCCTCGACGAACTGCCGTCTCTCGCCCGCTTCTTGGCTGCGAAGGACGTAACCGTCGACTGGACCGGCGCCGCCCGTCTCATCCTCTCCGCCGGTCACGATGACGAGGAGGATGCCCGCCGTCACCTGGCCCGCGACTACTACGGTGCGAAGGCACGACAGGATGCCGTCTGAACCGCCCACACTCCGGAACGCCAAGGAGGTCGATCGTATGAGTGCCCGCTTCCTGCAGGTCCACACCCTCACCCATTACCCGGCCTCACTGCTGAACCGGGACGATGCCGGCTTCGCAAAACGCATGCCCTTTGGGGGCGCGGTAAGAACGCGTATCTCCTCACAATGCCTGAAGCGGCACTGGCGCATGTACGACGGAGACAACAGCCTGCGGACCATTGACGCCCCCGAATCGATTCGCTCGCGAATTGCCTTCGAGCGGTTCGTCGTCAGGCCCCTGGTTGACGAGGACGGCACCCCAGAGTCCGTCGCCCGGCTCGCCACACAGAAGATCGTCGCAAAGGTGTTCGGGGGCGAGGCCAAGGAAGCCAAGAGGGCGGAGAAGGGCCCCCGGAAGGCGAAGCCCGCCGCGCAGACCACCCCGATCGCTGAGAGCGTCGATACGCGGCTGACGTCCCCAGACCAGACTTCACAGAGCGCGGATGCGGTCAAGACGGATCAGGTCACCGTGGTCGGCAGACCCGAGCTGGATTACCTGCGCCAGCTCGCCCTGGAGGCCATTCGATCCACCGACGGAGCACCCGACGCGGTTTCAAGGGCCATCGACGAGAGGTTCAAGAACGACAGGGACCTGAGGAAGAACCTCCAGGCACTGAAGCCTGGGTCTCTCGAAGCGGGACTGGGCGCCGCCTTGTTCGGACGAATGGTGACGGGTGACATCCTTTCTCGCACGGACGCCGCGATCCACGTGGCTCACGCCATCACGGTTCACGGGCAGATGACTGAGAGCGACTACTTTACGGCAATCGACGACCTAGTCCGTGACGACGGCGAGCAGGGGTCCGCTCACATCAATGCCAGCGAGCTCACGAGCGGCCTCTTCTACGGCTACCTGGTCATAGACGTAGGCGGGTTGGTCAGCAACCTGGGGGGCGACCGGATCCTCGCGGGCGAGGTGGCGCACCGGCTGGTTCACATCGTGTCGACGGTGAGTCCAGGGGCCAAGAGGGGCTCCACGGCTCCCTATGCTTACAGCCACCTCGTCCTTGGAGAGAGCGGCCGCTCTCAGCCAAGGACGCTCCAGAACGCCTTTATCGAGCCCGTGAGGACCTCTGGGGATCTCGTGCAGAACACCTACCAGGCCCTGCGTCGCCACCTTTCGGAGCTGGACGCCGTCTACGGCAAGACCGATCAACGGGCGCATGCAGGTCTCTTTACGGGCGGCGAGACGACAACGATGTTCGAGAATCGCAAGACCCTCTCCGAGCTCGCGGAGTGGGCCCGCGAGCAGGTCGTGGCATGAGGGCTCTAGTCCTTCGCTTTGATGCGCCGCTCGTGAGCTTTGGCGCCCCAGCTGTCGACCAGAACGGCGTCGTCCAGCCGTTTCCGACCCTGGCGATGCTCGTCGGGCTGCTCGCAAACGCCCTGGGGTGGGACCACCGAGATCACGAACAGCTCGCGGCCTTGCAGTACCGCCTCCGCTACGCCGCCCGGATAGACCGGAGGGGCGAAGCCCTCTTGGACTACCAGACAGTCGATCTCGGGACAGAGTGGATGCGCGCCGAGACCGCCGGCTGGACGACGCACGGTCGCGTGGCTACGCGCGGAGGCGCGAGCGGGGAAGGCACTCACCAGCGTTTCCAGCACTATCGCGCCGACAGCATCCATACACTGGCCGTTACGCTGCAGGGTGAAGTCCAACCGACGCTGGACGAGGTGGTTGCGGCCCTTCGGGAGCCCGCGCGCCCTCTGTTCATCGGGCGAAAGACCTGCCTACCCGCGGCGCCGCTGATGATTGGCGTTGTGGAGGCGGCATCGCTCGTCGCGGTCCTGGCTGACACCCCCCGGGTCCGCCGTGGGGACTCCGGCATGCTACCAGCCTCCTGGTGGGACGGGGACGACCCGAGCCGGGCCGTGGGTGACTCACACATCGTCGCCGTCACTGACGAGCGTGACTGGCAGAGTCGCATCCATGTGGGGCGTCGGCTAATGCGGGAAGGTCACGTCGACCCGCCGGGGGCGCCCTGTGCCTGACGGCTTACATCTGGTGAAGGTCCCCCTCCGGGCTGACAAGCTCGCAGCCATCGCCAGACGCCGCCAGCTCCCGCTGCGAGAGATGGACGACGGGTACCTCGCCCACGTCATCCTTTGCGGTCTGTGGCAGGACCGCGCGCCGAGGCCCTTCGTGCTGAGCGGCAATGACCGCTTCATTGACGCGTGGGGTTACAGCGAGTTCGATGCTCCCGCGCTGGTCGACCACGCCACCGCGTTCGGCGACCCGTCGCTGGTGGCCGCCATCGGCGACTTGGCGGGCATCGCAAGTCGACCCATGCCGCGTTTCGAGCCGCGACGACAGCTGGGCTTCACGGTTCGCACCTGCCCGGTCGTCCGGCTGGCTGCGGCAAGGAACGGTCATCGAGCGGGCGCTGAGGTGGATGCGTTCTTGGCGCGGTGCTTTGTGGCCGGGGACGGTCCTGTGTCACGAGAGGATGTCTACCGCGACTGGCTCCTCAAGACCCTCGGGGACTCGGGGCGCACAGGAGTCACGGTGACCCAGGCGCGGATCGCCGCGGTTTCTCGCGAGAGGCTGGTCCGCCGAACGCATGGGGCGACCCGGAGCACAAGTCGCATCGAGCGCCCGGACGTGAGATTCGAGGGCGACATCGTGGTTGAGGATGGGGACAGACTGCTCGCTTACCTGGCACACGGTGTTGGGCGACATCGGGCGTTCGGGTTTGGCGCCCTGATGCTCGCACCCCCGGGTTCGGCCGGTTCGCTTCGCTGACAACACGATGCTCAAAGGGCGTTTGGGTCTCGAGACCGCACGCATACCACACTGTGACCGCCACGGCTGCATATGGCTCCGGCGGGGTGTGTTGTCCGTTGAGAACGGAACGCTCCGCTTCACCTCGGCGGGGGAACCAGACCTTGCTGCCGGCCAATACGGCATTCCATACCAGACGGTCAGCGCCATCTTCATCGAACCTGGCACCACCGTTAGCCATGATGCCCTTCGCCTGCTGGCAAGGCACGGAACCGGACTGGTCGTCACGGGAGAGGAAGGCGTCCGATTCTACGCGTCGATGCCGTTCGGCCAAGACGAGAGCGCACTGGCCCGGGAACAAGTACGGCTCTGGTGCGACAGCGATCGGCGCGTTCTCGTGGCGCGTAGGATGTACGCTTGGCGGCTCGGCGAGGTGTTTCCCGCCGCGGATCTGGACATCCTGCGCGGAATGGAGGGCGCACGCGTCAAGACGCTCTACCGGAGCCTCGCACGGCAACACGGGGTGAACTGGGCGGGCCGGCGCTATGACCGCGACGACCCTGAAGCCACGGATCGGGTCAACCAGGCGCTGAACCACGCGTCGGCGGCGGTCCGAGCGGCGTCGATGATCGCGGTGGCGGCGACCTCAACGATCCCTCAGCTCGGTTTCATCCACGAGGACTCCGCACATGCCTTCTGCCTCGACATCGCCGACCTCTACCGGGAGAGCGTGTGCCTTCCTGCGGCCTTTCGGGCCGTCAGGAAGTTCGAGGAGGATCGCGGGGAGCCACTGGAGCGGCACGCCCGACGGTGCGCGGGACGTGCGCTCCGGGACGAGCAAGTGATCCCCTCAATGATCGACCGCATTAAGACTCTCCTTGCCGGCGCAGATACCCCTGGTCTTGAATCCCCTGGAGGTCTGATCGGGGCGGGAGGGATTCAGCCGGCCCCGCAGGGGCATGGGGGCACCTAGAGGAGAGGCCTGTGTCGATGACGGTGGTCGTCACCCGAAACGTGCCGGATCGTTACCGGGGTTTTCTCGCCAGCTGCATGCTCGAGCTTGCACCGGGTATCTACTCCCACCCACACATGAGCCCCGGCGTAAGGGGCCGCGTTTGGGCCGTCTGCTGTGAATGGGCGGGCGCGCTGCCCGACGATGGTGGCGTGCTGATGACTTGGGCCGACAAGACGATGCCGAGCGGTCAGGCGGTCCAGACGCTGGGTTGGCCGAGGAAAGTACTCGTTGAACTGGATGGACTGTGGCTCGATCGACTCGAGCCTGGTGTTTGATAACTGAACGGGCTCTCAGGCTATCCCCCAGAGCCAGAGGGAACAGACAGACAGGCCAGGTAAACGGCTGCCGCCGCGCGTGCATCCGCGAGTGGCTCGTGATGACGGCCCGGGAACGCCAGCCCTAACTCACGGAGGGTGGCGACCAGGTCGAGCCTTCGGCCGAAGCGCGCTTCGGCCATGGCCGCGGCACAGACAAACGGCATCGGGGGAGGCCTGAGGGCATGAGTCGCACACATTGCTAGCAGCGCCCCGCGATCGAATGCCGCGTTGAATGCAACGAACGGTCGGACGTGACCCACGAATTGGAGGAAGTCGCCCCACACAGTCCGCCAGGGAGGTGCCTTGGCGAGGTCGGCGCGGGTCAGGCCATGTATTCCTCCAAAGCGGACACGACAATCGACCCGGACGTGCGACTGGAATGCGCCGGTCTCCTTCCCCGACTCGAAGCGCGCGGCACCAATCGCGCAGACCGTGATGGGCGATCGCGATGCTATTTCGACATCGACGGCGACAAAACTGCCCATAAGAGGGGGTCTCCAAGGACGACCGTCGGCCCGGCGCCGGTTCTAGCCTACTATATGTGGTGGGCCGCTGAGTCAGACACTCCATCCGTAGAGGTTCCCCCGCTCGCGCGGGGATGCTCCCTCGGCTGCGACGCCCTCCGCTGGGTCGGTCTCGGTTCCCCCGCTCGCGCGGGGATGCTCCCGTGAAGCGGCCGGCGCGCCCGCGCTGGGAGCGGGTTCCCCCGCTCGCGCGGGGATGCTCCCGACCTCCAGATTGCGGCGGCAGGAGCCTACGAGGTTCCCCCGCTCGCGCGGGGATGCTCCCGCCCGTGCCACGTCGCCGACCTCGGCAATCGCGGTTCCCCCGCTCGCGCGGGGATGCTCCCGGGGTCGGGCCCACCCACCTCGACCTCGGTCCGGTTCCCCCGCTCGCGCGGGGATGCTCCCGCCGCCGCCTCACTCGAGACCCTCCGCGAGACGGTTCCCCCGCTCGCGCGGGGATGCTCCCGCGCCGAGGGCCGACGGCGAGACGGTGGGGGAGGTTCCCCCGCTCGCGCGGGGATGCTCCCCGTCGGATACGAGACATTGCTCGACGGATGGCGGTTCCCCCGCTCGCGCGGGGATGCTCCCGGTGCAGCGATCCCCGCGGCGGTTCTGGCCGGGTTCCCCCGCTCGCGCGGGGATGCTCCCGCTCCCCTCTGCTCCCGGGTCCGATCCGATCCGGTTCCCCCGCTCGCGCGGGGATGCTCCCCGCTCGCCGACGCGCTTGGCCGTGCCCTTGCGGGTTCCCCCGCTCGCGCGGGGATGCTCCTCACCCACCGGCAATTTCCCGGTCGGTAGTCTCGGTTCCCCCGCTCGCGCGGGGATGCTCCCTTCCCCCGCCAGTCGGGGAACTTGGAGACCCGGGTTCCCCCGCTCGCGCGGGGATGCTCCCCACCTCGGGACCCGCCACCTCGACGCCGACATGGTTCCCCCGCTCGCGCGGGGATGCTCCCGACCATGGCCGTAAAGCAGAGCGCGAACGGAGGGTTCCCCCGCTCGCGCGGGGATGCTCCCTCGGTGTGTCGGCACTCGCCGCACCCGCCGGTGGTTCCCCCGCTCGCGCGGGGATGCTCCCCGCACTAGGTCAGCCCGGGTCAGGCGGGAGAGGGTTCCCCCGCTCGCGCGGGGATGCTCCCTCCTCGACGTAGTCGCTGAGCCAGTCAGCCGCGGTTCCCCCGCTCGCGCGGGGATGCTCCCGACGAGGACCGGGCTCTCGAAGTAGCGCAGCGGGTTCCCCCGCTCGCGCGGGGATGCTCCCGAGCGCGACGAGAGAGCGGCGCATCGACGAGAGAGCGGCGCATGAGCTTACGGTTCCCCCGCTCGCGCGGGGATGCTCCCCGGCTCGAGGCGAGTTACGCCACCT
Source organism: uncultured Holophagales bacterium (assembly GCA_964384675.1). Lineage (GTDB taxonomy): Bacteria > Acidobacteriota > Thermoanaerobaculia > UBA5066 > UBA5066 > CAYLNK01. Next base: position 27,382 of record CAYLNK010000051.1, read on the forward strand.
ACCTGGAGGTTCCCCCGCTCGCGCGGGGATGCTCCCGTCCCCTCAGCGTGGGAGATCGGCTGAAGCGCGGTTCCCCCGCTCGCGCGGGGATGCTCCCGCGCTCGCATCCTCCGCGAGTGGCAAGCTCAGGGTTCCCCCGCTCGCGCGGGGATGCTCCCACGCGGGAAGCTCTTCGGGCCGCGCGCATGGCGGTTCCCCCGCTCGCGCGGGGATGCTCCCAGCCGGGGGCGGAAGATCGCGTTCTCTCTGCGGGTTCCCCCGCTCGCGCGGGGATGCTCCCCTGGTGGCCGCCAGCACGGACCCCGACGTCATGGTTCCCCCGCTCGCGCGGGGATGCTCCCTCGGCCCGCTCCAGCTCCTCCTTGGTGATACCGGT
>CAYLNK010000052.1:0-26807 GCA_964384675.1 uncultured Holophagales bacterium
GGCGCGGTGAACGGGAAGCGGTACTCGACGTCGCACGTGCCCGTCGAGTAGTGCGCGCGCGCCGAGGGGATGGGCGTGAACCCGTCGAGCGCGGCCTCGAATCGCGCAACGCGCAGGACACGTACGGGATCCTCGAGGTAGACGCCGGGACGCGGCGGCCGGAGCCGGCCGTGGGCGAGGTCGTCGAGGGCGCTCGCGGGCGCCGAGAAGACGCCCCCCGGCAGGTCGAACGCCAGGGCGTTGACGGTCACGTCCCGGCGGAGGAGGTCGGCTCCGGGGTCGCCCCCGGTCTCCCAGACGTCGATCTCGCGCCCGTCGAACGGCACTTTCCACACCTGTCGCGGGATGGTCCCGACCGCCACGGCCCTCGTTCCGAGGTGCCGAGAGAGCGCCATCGCGAAGGACTCCGCTCCCCCGAGCGCGAGGTCGAGGTCTCCCCGGGCGGTGCCGCGTGCGAGCCGATCGGCGAGGAACGCGTCGCGCACGGCGCCCCCCACGACCCGTACCGGCACGCCGAGCCTCCTCGCCGTTTCCTCGGCTGCGGCGACGTCCGGGCGCCGCCTCAGGCGCGCGAGCGCGAGCGCGGGGCTCAGCGGGACGTAGCGACCGGCCACGCCACGCTCTTCACGTTCGCGCCGTCCTCCTCGGTCGCGGCGACGAGCTCGGCCTTCATCTCGTCGGCGATCTGGCGCGCCACGGCGAGGCCGAGCTCGCCCCCCCCCTCCGCGTCGACGTCGTCGAAGAGACGCGCGACGCGATCGGGCGGAAGCGTGAGCCCCCGGTCCAGCAGCCGCACGATGACCCGGCCGGCGCCGCGCCGCGCGGAGACGCGGACCTCGGACTGGCCCCGCGTGGTGGCCGAGCGCAGGGAGTGATCGAGGAGGTTCGCGAGGAGCCTCTCCACGCGGTCGCGGTCCCCGCGGATGGCCGAGAGCCCCTCCTCGGCCTCGATCCGGAGGGTGAGACCGCGCCGCTCGGCGACCGGGCGGAACTCCTCGGCCAGAGACCGGAGCACGCCCGCCACGTCCACCTCCGCGGCCAGGCGCGGCGCGCCGTCCAGGGAACGGCTGGCCGTGTCCAGGAGGTTGCCGATCAGCCTCTCCAGACGCCGCAGGTTCTCCGAGCTCGCTTTGACCAGCGACAGCGGCCTGCCGCCCGGTGCGCCGAGCTCGGACTCGAGGCTCTGCAAGTGCGCCCGGAGGAGCGCGAGCGGCGTGCGGAGCTCCTGGCCCGCGGCCTGCCAGAAGCGGAATCGGCCCGACGCGTGCCCGGCGGTCCTCGCCGGAGGCTCGGGGCGGGCGGGGGGGGCGGGCTTCTGCAGGCGGGCGCCGTCGCGGCCCGAGTGAGCGGAGAGGAGCGCGGCCACGGCCCGCACCAGCGCCAGCTCGGCGAGCCCGAACGGGCGGCTCTCCCGGATCGCGTGGAGGAAGAGCGGCGAGCCTGGCCCGAGCCTTTCGCAGAGGATCGATCGGATCGGGACGCCGGCGAGGTAGCGTCCCGCCCCGTCCATCATCGGATCACGGTCGATGTCCTCGACCAGAACGGCTCCCGGGCGTTCGGCGGCGGCACGCAGCTCGGGGTACCGCGACACCTCGATCTCCCGCCCGAGCGCGGCGCGGCCTCCGCTCGTCGCCTGGATGAGGGCGGTGGCCGAGCCCTCGCTCCATCGGAACAGCGTGACCCGCATCGCGTCGAGGCTCTCGCCGAGCGAGCGCAGCGCACGGTCGGGGAGGTCGGCCGGTCCCTCGGGGAGCCGCTCCCAGAGCTGGAGGAGCGAGACGAGCTCGAGGCGGGGCAGGAGCAGGGTCGGCGTCGGACCCGGCGAGCCGCTGGAGAGCTCCTCTGTGGCGCGGAGCCACTCCTCGGCGGAGACCACCTCCAGGGCCACGGTCCGGCCCGGAGCCGGCCCGTCCTGGAGGACGAAGACGGGGGGCGCGCCCGGCTGCCGTTCGAGATGGACCAGGAGCGGTGCCGCGTCGGCGGCGCGCGCCGGCGGGATGACGAGCACCAGCTCCGGCCGGTTCGTCTCGAGCGCGGCGACGGCCTCTCCCACGCGGGACGCCACGACCTGCTCCACGCCGAGGGAGGCGAGCCGCTCGGTGAGCGCGTCGGGCACCGGTCCCCGGGGGGCGAACAGCAGGAACGGTCGCACGGGGCTGAGCACGTTACTACGTCGCGAGCCGCTCGGGAGCAGCGTCTATACTCCGAAAGTGAGAATCGACCCGGTGCTCGTGACCCACGTGGCCAAGCTCGCCGCTCTCGAGCTCACACCGGCGGAGAGCGACGCCATGGCCGGTCAGCTCACCCGGATCGTCGAGCATTTCGAGGCTCTTCGCACGATCCACGAGGACCTCCTGACCGACACGGGCGACGCGCCGGCGACGCCGCTCCGGGAAGACCTGCCGCGCCCGGACGGCCCCCTCGACTTCGTCGCCGCCAACGCCCCGGAGGTCTCCCACGGGCATTTCGTCGTCCCGCGGGTCGTCTCGAGGGGGGAGTGACCCGAGCGGTGGCAGGGCTGGACGAGCTCCTGGACGGCCCCGCGACGGGCCTGGCGCAAGCGGTCGCTGCGGGGGTGGTTTCTCCCGTCGAGGTCGCGCTGGCGTCCCTCTCGCGCGTCCAGAAGAGCGCGGAAGCCCACGGCTCCTTCCTCGACATCGCGCCCGAGTCCGGCGTGCGCGCGGCGGCCGACGCGGTGGCGCGCCGGCTCGCGGCGGGCGAGCGCCTCCCGCTGGCCGGTGTGCCCGTCGCCGTCAAGGACAACATCAACGTCGCGGGCTTCCCCTCCTCGGCAGGCTCGAAGATCCTCGAGGGTTTCGTGTCGCCGTTCCATGCCACGTGCGTGGAGCGGCTGATCGCGGCCGGGTGCGTCGTGGTCGGCAAGACGAACTGCGACGAGTTCGGGATGGGCTCCTCGAACGAGAACTCCGGCTTCTTCCCGGCGCGGAACCCCTGGGACCCGACCCGTGTCCCGGGCGGCTCCTCGGGGGGGTCGGCGGCGGCGGTGTCGGCGCTCGCCGTCCCTCTCGCGCTGGGCACCGACACCGGAGGGTCCGTGCGCCAGCCCGCCGCGCTCTGCGGCCTCGTCGGCTGGAAGCCGACGTACGGGCGGATCTCGCGCTACGGGCTGATCGCCTTCGCCTCCTCCTTCGACCAGACGGGGGCGCTGACGCGCACGGTGGCAGACGCCGCGACCGCGTTCGGGATCATGGCGGGGGAGGACGTCCACGATTCGACCTCCCTCGGGACACCGGTCCCCGACGTGCTCTCCGGGCTCGAGACCGGGGACCTGGCCGGTGTGCGGATCGGCCTGCTCGTCGAGGCCAGCTCTTCGGAGGGGGGGCTCCATTCCGAGGTGGCCTCGACGTTCGAGAGGACGGCCGTGGCGCTCCGGTCACGGGGCGCTTCGGTGGCTCCCGTCTCCGTGCCGCGGGTGCCGATGGCCGTGCCCGTCTACTACCTCACGGCCACCGCCGAGGCCTCGGCGAACCTCGCACGCTTCGACGGCGTCCGGTACGGCGCCCGTCAGGAGGACGGCACACTGGCCGGCCTCTACCGGGCCACCCGGTCCGCGGGCTTCGGTGCCGAGGTCAAGCGGCGGATCCTGCTCGGGACGTTCGCGCTCTCGTCGGGCTATCACGACGCCTACTACGGCCGTGCGCAGCGAGTGCGTGCGCTCCTCTCGCGGGACTTCGCCGCGGCGTTCCGCGAGGTCGACGCCATCCTCTGTCCGACCTCGCCCGAGCCGGCCTTCCCGCTCGGAGCCAAGGCCGGCGATCCCCTGGCGATGTACCTCGCGGACGTCTTCACCGTGCCTCCGAGCCTGGCCGGGATCCCGGCGGTGTCGGTGCCCGCCGGTTTCTCGGCGGAAGGTCTGCCGATCGGGATGCAGCTCATCGGTCCGCACGACTCCGAGCCCCTCCTCTTCCGCCTGGCGAGGTGTGTCGAGGGCGACGCGGGGGCCGTCGGCCGGCGTCCTCCGGGCGCCGTTCGATGAGGGGAGGGGAACCCGCTTCGCCGGTTTCCCCGAGGTCCCGTCCCCTCTTCCTCGGCGCGCGAGGCCTCCTCCACGCGGCGCTCCTCGCCGGCTCCTGCCTGGCCTCCGGCGCCGAGCCGGCGCGGCGCGTCGACGTCTCGGAGGAGTTCGCGGTGCTCCTCTCGGCCGGAGCGATCAGCGTCGAGATGAGGCCTCTCGACGGGGAGAGTCCCATCGAGTTCGCCCGCCGCGTCGCGCGCGACGACGCCACCGCCGATCGGATCCTCGCCCTGCCAGGAGGCCTCTCCCGCGCGCGCCGGACCCAGATCGGCTTCGGGGCGCTCTCGGACGAGCTGAAGCGCGCCGCGATGAAGGCCCTCTTCCCGGCGGACGTCCGCACGCCCACCGGCTGGCTCCACATCGCCCTCGCCGACGAGAACCTCGCCTGGATCGCGGAGTGGCTCGCCGGCAGCGCGACGGCGGGGGGCGCGATCGCCAGGGCGAACGGCCTGACGGAGTCCGTCGTACCGCGGGGGACCAGCGTGCGGGTGCCGGCCGAGCTGCTCGACGCCGCGTTTCGCGAGGCCGAGTCGTCCGGCGAGGAGAGCCCTCCGATCCTCGAGTACGGGAGCGACGAGAAGGGCCGGTACGCGCTGTACCGGCTGAGGCCCAAGGAGGCGCTCTACTCGTCCGTCGTGGTGCGGTTCACCGGGCGCCTCTTCGCCGACGACGTGGTGCTCCTCGCGCTCCAGATCGCCGAACGAAGCGGGATCGAGGACGTGCACGGCATCCCGGTCGGCTTCCCGGTGAAGATCCCGGTCGAGATGCTGTCGCCGGAGTTCCTGCCGCCGGGCGATCCGAAAGCCGAAGCGGCGGCGAAGGCGGCCGTCGAGGCCTCCCAGTTCGCCGCGCCACCCGCGGCCGGCGGCGCCAACCTGGCGGGCACGCGGATCGTCATCGACGCGGGGCACGGGGGACGGGACACCGGCACGCTCCAGGGTGGTATCTGGGAGGCGACCTACGTCTACGACGTCGCCGTGCGCCTCCGGAAGATCCTGATGGAGCGGACGGCGGCGGACGTCGTCATGCTCGTGAAGGAGCGGGAGATCGGCTTCACCGTTCCGGAGGCCGATCGACTGCCGAACCGGAAGGGGCGGATCCTCCAGACGGAGCCGCCCCACCCGCTCGACGACCCGGTGGTGGGCGTCAACCTGCGCTGGTATCTCGCCAACAGCCTGCTCCGGAAGCCGGGTCCCGCCAGGAAGAGGATCCCGCCCGAGAAGACGGTCTTCCTGTCGATCCACGCGGACTCGCTCCATCCGTCCGTGCGCGGGGCGATGATGTACGTGCCCGGCGAGAGGTTCCTGCGGGACCGGTACGGCAAGAAGGGCGCGGTCTACGCCGACTACCGCGAGTTCCGCGAGCAGCCCGTGGTGGCGTTCAACAAGAAGGAGCGTGTCTCGGCCGAGGGCGTCTCGACGCTCCTCGCCCAGAAGCTCCTCGGCGCGATCCGGGCGGCGGAGCTCCCGGTCCATCCGTTCTCACCGGTCCGGACGCACGTCATCCGAGGGGGGCGCGAGTGGGTCCCGGCGGTGCTCCGCTACAACCAGATCCCGAACCGGGTCCTCGTCGAGATCTCGAACCTCTCCAACCACGAGGATCGCGCCCTGACGCTCACCCGGCGTTTCCGCCAGCAGATGGCCGAAGCGCTGGCCGCGGGCCTCGCGTCGTTCTTCACCGGGACACGTCCCGAGGCGCGGATCGAGAAGGCGGAGCTGCCGGGGCCGGCGGCGGTCAGGCCGGCGGAACGCCCGGTCCAGGGGCCGTGGCCGAAGCCGCCCGGTCCGCTCCCGGAGATCCAGGGGCCGTGGCGTCCCTACGGTCCGCTCCCGAGGGCGTCCTCCGGACGCGGCTGATCGCCAGGCCGGCCAGCACCACGCCCCCGGCCGCGATCTTCGCGGGGCCGAACCGCTCGCCCGTGAACGCGGCCGAGGTGACCCCGGCGATGACCGGGATGAGGAACCCCAGCGTGGCCGTCGACGCGACGCCGAGGACCTGGAGCGCGAAGGCCCACGCGCGGAAGGCGAGGACGAGCGGGAGGATCGCCGAAAGGACCAGGATGACCCAGCTCGACGACCGCACCGAGGCGTAGTCCTGGCGGAGCATCGCCGGGGCGCAGTAGATGAGCACGCAGAGCGTGCCGAGAGCGAACGTCGCGGTCTGTGCCGTCAGGGGGGACATCCGTCCCGTGGAGCGGGAGGAGGCGACGCTGAAGACCGCCCAGGTCGTGGCCGACCCGAGGCAGAGGAGGCTGCCGCCGAGAGTCGCGGTGCCGAGACGCTGCGACGACACCACGAAGAGCGCGACCCCTCCGTACGCGACGAGCGAGCCCGCCACGGCGAACGGGGTGAGCCGCTCCCAGCCCAGGAGCGCCGCCAGGAGGAGCGACACGAGAGGGGAGACCGAGTTCAGGAGCGCCGCCTCGAACCCGCTGGTGCCGGCCACGCCGAGGGCGTAGAAGAGCTGGTAGACGCCGACCCCGGACAGGGCGAGGAGGACGGCATGAGGCCACGCCTGGCGCGCAGGCAGGAGCGGCTCGCGCCGGCGCGCCAGGGAGGCGAGCAGGATGGCGGTCGCGATCACGAAGCGCCAGCCGGTGTAGGCGAGCGGACCGAAGTCCCGGAAGGCGAGCTTCATCGCCGGGTAGTTCACGGCCCACACCGAGACGGCGAACAGCGCCGCGGCGACCGCACGCAACGCGGGTCCAGAGGGCGGCTGGTGACTGAGTCGCATGCTATATTTCGCGCCCGTTGGCGGGCGGGCCGGACGGGGTCGTCGGGGTACCGCCGCTGGCCTGCTCAGGAGGACCAGTCTCACGATGCTCGACGTGCAGGGGCTTCGCAAGTCTTTCTACGGCTCCGTCGCCGTGGAGGACGTCTCCTTCCAGGTCGGAAGCGGCGAGATCCTCGGATTCCTCGGCCCGAACGGAGCCGGGAAGACGACGACGATGCGGATGATCACCGGCTTCCTGACCCCCACGGCGGGCAAGGTCCGGCTGGGTGACATCGACGTCTCGGAGAAGCCGCTCGAGGCCAAGCGCCTCCTCGGCTATCTCCCAGAGACCCTCGCGCTCTACCCCGAGATGCGGGTCCGGGAGTACGTGAGGTTCCGGGCCGACCTGTGCGGTGTGCCGCGGCGGGAGATCAGGTCCCGCGTGGACGAGGCGCTCGGGAAGTGCTTCGTCGACGACGTGGCCGACAAGCCGATCGGGAACCTCTCGAAGGGGTACCGCCAGCGGGTCGGACTGGCCGGCGCGCTCGTCCACAAGCCCCAGGTGCTCGTCCTCGACGAGCCGACGGTGGGTCTCGACCCCCGCCAGATCGTCAAGGTGCGCGACCTGATCCGCGAGCTGCGGAAGGACCATTCGATCCTCCTCTCGACCCACATCCTCCCCGAGGTCGAGATCGTCTGCGACCGCGTCGCCATCATCGACCGGGGCAAGATCGTGGCGACCGGAACGCCGGACACGCTCCGGCAGCAGATGTCCCAGACGCCGGGCCTCACGGTCGCCATCAAGGGGGAGATCTCCGACGCCGACGGGGCGCTCCGGAAGCTGCCGGGCGTGACTCACGCGGCCCGCATCGGCGCCGGCGGCGAGACCCGCGTCGTCCTGGAGTCGGAGAAGGGCGTCGACCTCCGTGAGTCCGTCTTCCGCGAGGTCGTCGCGCGCGGCTGGACGCTCCTGGAGCTCGCGCCGCGCCAGGCTTCCCTGGAGGACGTCTTCGTCCGCCTCCTCGGCTCGGCGCAGGACGCCGCCGACACCGCGCCCGAGGTCCTCCCTCCGGCCGTCGAGGTGAAGGACGACATCACGGAGATGCGGAAGCTATGAGAGCGCTCGTCGCGATCGTCAGGCGGGAGTTCCTGGCGTACTTCTTCTCGCCCCTGGCCTACGTGGTCCTCACGGGGTTCCTGCTCGTGAACGGCTTCGTCTTCTACCGGATCGTCCTGGCGCTCAACAGCCCCGAGACGCCTCGCACGGCCCTGATGTCGCTCTTCTTCACGAGCGTCTTCTACTGGATCTTCATGATGCTGATCACCTCGATGATCGCGATGCGGCTCCTGTCCGAGGAGCGGAAGTCGGGGTCGATCGAGGCGCTTCTCACCGCGCCCGTGAGCGAGGGGACGGTCGTCACCGGGAAGTTCGCGGGAGCGCTCTGCTTCTTCGCGTTCCTCTGGCTTCCGACGCTCCTCTACCCGATCCTGCTGTCGCGCTACGGCAAGGTCGACCCGGGCCCGATCGCCTCGGGCTATCTCGGGATCCTCCTGGTCGGGGCCCTCTTCCTGTCGGCCGGCACGTTCGCGTCGGCGCTCACCAAGAACCAGATCGTCTCGGCGGTGCTCGGCTTCGTCTTCATCCTGACGCTCTTCTTCGTCGGGCTCTTCGACGACCTCGGCCGCGGCACGGCCTCGAAGGACGCCATCAGCTACCTCAACCTCCTCGAGCACATGGACGAGTTCGCCCGCGGCATCGTCGACACCCGCCGCCTCATCTACGTCGCCTCGACCGTCGTCTTCTTCCTCTTCCTCTCGACGAAGGCGCTCGAGTCGAACAAGGGGAAGTGACGTGAGCGAGAGCCGCACCGCCTACCGGGCCACGCTCGGGGTCGCCATCGTCCTGGGCGTCGGGATCCTGGGCCTCGTCAACTGGCTCGGGGCCCGCCACTACCGCCGCTTCGACTGGACCAGCTCCGGCCTCTACACGCTCTCGGACAAGACCCGGAACGTGGTGAAGGACCTGAAGACCCCGGTGAACGTGACCGTCTTCATGGTCCAGGGCTCACCGCTCTACGGCGAGACGCAGGAGCTGCTCCGCCGCTACCGCGCGCTCTCCCCGATGATCTCGGTCGAGCAGATCGACTCCACCCGCGACCCGGCCCGCGCCGAGAAGCTGATCAAGGAGTTCGCCCTCTCGGAACGCTCGGGCGCCGTGGTCTTCAAGTCCGGGGAGAAGAAGAAGTACGTCACCGAGGACAAGCTCGCCGAGCTCGACTTCTCCCGGGCCCGAATGGGGGGCGAGCCGACCATCAAGGCGTTCAAGGGTGAGCAGGAGTTCACGTCGGCGATCCTCGCGGTGACCCAGTCGAAGGCGCCCAAGGTGCTGTTCGTGACCGGCCACGGCGAGCGCACGCTCGACGGGCGCGGGCGCGACGGCTTCTACGCGGTGGCCGAGACGCTGCGCCGGGACAACTGCGTCGTCGAGGCGTGGCAGAGCCTGGGAGCCACCGAGGTGCCCGCCGGCACGGACCTCCTGATCGTGGCGGCGCCGAAGTCCGCGTACACGGAGCCCGAGGTGGCGGCGCTGAAGAAGTACCTGACCGGGGGAGGTCGGGGCCTTCTGTTCCTGGACGCGGAGTTCGGTCCGGGCGGCGCGCTCGCCGAGACCGGCCTCAAGCCGCTCCTCGCGGACTTCGGGCTGACCCTGGACGACGACATCATCGTGGACCCGAAGAACGCCCTGCCCATGATGGGTCTCGAAACGGTCTTCGCCCGCTCGTTCCGCGGCCACCCGATCACCAAGCTCCTGGAGGGGTCGGTCGTCGTCCTCCCGCTCGCGAGGTCGATCACCGCGCTCGAGAAGCCGCCGGCCGGTCTCACCGTCACGCCCCTCGTCGAGACCTCGGCGGACGGCTGGGGCGAGACCAACCTCAAGGACCTCGAGAAGGTCGAGAAGGACGACAAGGACGTCAAGGGTCCGCTCGCCGTGGCCGCCGCGGTGGAAGGGGCCGAGAACCCGGCCACCAAGGCGCGCATGCGCCTGGTGGTGTTCGGCGACGCCAGCTTCGCCGACAACGGCGGGATCGCGAACGCCGCGAACCTCTATCTGGTGACGGGTGCCGCGAACTGGGTGATGGAGCGCGAGGCGCTCGTGGCGATCCCTCCGCGCGCGGCGGACCAGCTGGCCGTCACGCTCTCGCGGAACGACATCGCCGGCGTCGCGTTCTTCGTCCTCCTGGTCCTTCCTCTCTCCGCGATCCTGCTCGGCCTGGCCGTCTGGATCCGCCGCCGTCGCTGAGGGCGCGCGCCGAGGCACCCGCGCCATGTCGAACCGCAAGCTCCTCGTCCTCAGCGTCGTCTTCCTCGCCCTCCTGGCCTTCGTCGTCTTCTTCGAGCGGCACCAGCCCAACTCGGAGGAGGCGGCAAGGGCCCGCAAGAAGCTCGTCGACTTCAAGACCAGCGAGGTCACCGCCATCGGGATCGAGAGGCCGGACCTCCCGAAGATCGACCTCGTCAAGACGGCCTCCGGCCGCTGGTCGCTCGCCGGAGCGGCCGCCGGTCCCGCCGACGCGGTCACGGCCGATGCCCTCGTCTCGGATCTGGCGCGCCTCGAGGTGATCGGCGAGGTGAAGGAGAACGTCGATCCGAAGGAGTTCGGCCTCGACACACCGAAGGCGACGGCCACCGTGGGGCTCAAGGACGGGCAGAAGCTCGTCCTCAAGTTCGGCCGGGAGATCCCGGGGACGGATGCGGTCGCGGCCGCGGAGGAGAAGCGGGTGGCCGCCGTGAAGTACGCGCCGATGGCGAGCCTCGCCAAGCCGGTGGACGAGTTCCGGTCCAAGTCGCTGGTCGAGGTCCCGGCGTCGGAGCTGACCCAGATCTCGGTCGTGAAGGGTCCGAACAAGGTCGTCCTCGTCCGAACCGTCGACGGAGAGAACCGGAGCGACTGGCGCATCGAGACTCCCACGAAGGACCTGGCAGCCCAGGGCTTCGTCGAGCAGCTGCTCTCCGACATCGCCGCCGCACGGATCTCCGAGTTCCCGACCCTTCCCGCGGGAGACCTGGCGCGCGTCGGGCTCAACCCGCCGACCGCCGTGGTCACCCTCCAGAAGGGGGCCGAGGTCGTCTCCAGCCTGGCCTTCGGCGCCGCGAAAGCCGAGACCACCGGCAAGGTGTACGCCCGGAGAGAGGGCCTCGTCGTGGTCGTCGACGACAGGGTCCTCGAGAATCTCTCCAAGGAGTTCTCGGCCTTTCGCGAGAACCGGCTCTGTCCGATCGACTCCTGGGCGGCGGTGCGCGTCGCCTACGAATCGGGAGACGTCCGGGCCGGCGCGGAAAGGGTGGGCGGCGAGTGGCGCTCCGGCGGCAAGACCATTCCCGCGACCCTGCCCGAGGACCTCGTCGACCGGATCTCGAGGGCCGAGGCGAGAGGCTTCGTCGCACGCAAGGACTGGGCTGCCCACGGCATCGCGTCGGGCACGCCGAAGGGCAAGGTCCCGACGCCGCTCGCCCGCGTCGAGATCCTGAAGGAGAAGCAGAAGGAGCCCGCGGTCCTCTCGTTCTACGCCTCGACGCCGCTCGGGACCACTCCCGTCGTGGCCGCCGAGGTGACCGGTCGCGCCGACACGCTGCTCGTCGACCGATCGGTCCTGGACGACGTCCGTCAGATGGCCCAGAAGCTCAAGAGCGCCCCCAACGAGACACCGACCCCGATCCCGCCCGCGAAGAAGGCGAAGGACCTACCGAAGGGCGGCGCGACGAGGGCGCCCGCAACGGGTGGCACGGCTCCGGCGACGGCCGCCGTCCCGCCCCGGACCGTCCCGTAGCAGAGCCTCCGCCTACTTCCGGTCCTTCGCCGCCACGGAGCGGTCCCGCTCCTTCCCGGCGCGTTCGAGCTGCTCGATCCGCGCCTGCCGCTCGAGCTCTTTCTTCTCCTCCACGGTGTCGGTCTTCTTCTTGACCGAGCCGAAGAGGGAGCCGGCGGCGAGGACGAGCTTGAGGTGGAGCTGTCCGGTGAACTTCGCCCCCTCGCCCTTGGCCCCGACGAACGAGGCGCCGCCGAGCTGAGCTTCCGAGAAGTCCGCGTGGGCGAGGCTCACCTGCTTGAACGAGGCGCCGGTGAGCTTGGCGCCGAGGAGCCTCGAGAAGCGGAAGTCCGCGCCGGTGAAGTCGGCGTCATCCGCCTCGGCGCCGACGAGGTTCGTGCCGGAGAGGTCGGCCTTCGGGGCGGCGACGCCGGAGAGGCGTGCTCTCTTCAGGTTGGCTCGGCGGAGGATCGTCCCGGCCATCTTCGCGCGGGAAAGCGTGCAGCCCTCCAGGTTCGCTTCGGAGAGATCGGCGCCCGACAGGTCGGCCTCGGTGAACGTCGCTCCCCGCAGGTTCGCCGAGACCGCGACCGACTGGGTGAGGCGCGCGCCGGTGAAGTTCGGGTGCTTCATCTTCGGCGTGCGCAGGTCGATCTTGTCCAGGATGGCACCCGACAGGTCGGTGTCCTCGAAGTTCGTCCCGAGGAACACGGCGTTCCGGAAGTCCGCCTTGTTGGCGGCGAGCTTTCGGAAGTTCGCCTCGGTGAAGTTCGCGCCCGTGGCGATGGCGCGCTCGAGGTCCGATTCGGAAAGGTCCGCCCCGGTGAAGTCGCAGCCCGCGAAGGTCGCTCCTCGCAGGGTCGTGCGGACCATCTTGGCGCTCCGGAAGCTCGTGCCGGTGAGGTTGGCCTCGCGGAAGAAGGCGAGCGTGAGGTTGGCCTTGTCGAAGCGTCCTTCCTTGTACGAGACGCCGTCGAAGACCGCCTGCTGGAGGTCGCACTGCTCGAAAGAGCAGCGGTCGATCGTCACCCCGCGGAAGTTGGCGTAGCGGAGCATCCCGTGCGCGAACACGCTGGCGGTGAAGTCGCTGCCCTCGAGCTTCGCCCCCGAGAGGTCGCATGCCGTGAGATCGGCCTCGCGTATCGTCGCGCTCTTGACCGAGGCGTTCCGGAACGAGGCGCCCACCAGGGAGACGTTGCTGAAGAACTGGTAATCCAGATCCGTGTCCGAGAAGTCGACCCGGTCGAGGCGGGCCCCCTTGAAGGATGCGCCCAGGAGGGCTCCCCGCACGAACGAGCACCCCTCCAGCAGCGCCCCCTCGAGCTTGGTCCGGGCGAGGTCGGCGCCGGAGAGGTTACGGCCCGGGAGCTCCGCGCCGGTCAGGTCGAGATCGGTCAGGTCCGGAGTCACGCCCGGGTGCTCCTGACGCCACACGTTCCAGCTGGAGGACCTTAGGGCCTCCGCGTGCTCGGGATTCGCCACGTCCCAAGTTTACTCCTAGAATCGCCGCCGATGAGCGCCGCAGCCCCCCTCCGCGGACCCGAGCGAATCCGCCGTGCCCTGACCGGCGGCTATCCGATCCTCTACGTCCAGTCGTGGGAGGAGCCGCGGGTCGAGCGCGCGCTCAACGCCTTCGCGCAGAAGCTGTGGGAGGCGCCGATCACGTTCTCCACCTGGACCTGCGTGGACGGGCTGACGACGGGTACGGAGAGGTGGCCCGACACCACGGACCCGCTCAAGGCCATGGACGCCGTTCTGGCCGCGCCGCAGCCGGGGTTCTTCCTGATGAAGGACCTCCCGAGCCACCTGAGCACCCGTCCCGACGTCGTTCGGAGGCTGCGCGACGCCTACCGGCTCCTCAAGGGACGCCGGAAGTACGTCGTCCTCATCTCGCCACGGCTGGTCCTGCCCGACGACCTGAAGAAGGAGGTCTATCTCCTCGACTACGACCTGCCGGACGACGCGGAGATCCGGAGCGTGCTGGGTGCCGTGGGCAAGCGGTACTTCGGTGAGGCGGGCCTGTCCGAGCCGGACCTGAGGCGCCTCACGCTCGCGTTGAAAGGGCTGACGCAGGACGAGATCGAGCACGTCGTCTCGAAGGTCTTCTCGCGGCGCGGCGGATTCGACGAGGCGGGCTACATGGAGGTCCTGGCCGAGAAGGAGCAGGCGTCGAAGAAGGAAGGCGTCCTGGAGTTCGTCCCGCCGCGGTTCACGCTCGACGACATCGGTGGGCTCGAGAACCTGAAGGACTGGCTCCAGAAGCGCCGGAAGCTCTTCTCGCGGGAAGCCCTCGAGGCCGGACTGGCCGTCCCGAAGGGCCTCCTGATGATGGGGATGTCGGGCTGCGGAAAGTCCCTCTCCGTCAAGGCGATCTCGGCGCTCTGGAACCTGCCGCTCTTCCGGCTCGACATGAACCTCGTGTTCGGAACCGACAATCCCGAGTACACGTTCCACCGCGCGCTCAAGACGTCCGAGGCGATGTCGCCGGCGCTCCTCTGGATCGACGAGATCGAGATGGCGATCACCGGCGGTCGGGAGGCGGGCGGGGGAGACGCCACGCTCGGACGGATCTTCTCGACGTTCCTGACCTGGATGCAGGAGAAGGACGCGATGGTCTTCGTGGCCGCCACCGCGAACCGGATCCACCTCCTTCCCGCCGAGGTGATCCGGAAGGGCCGCTTCGACCAGGTCTTCTTCATCGACCTGCCGAACGAGACGGAGCGCAAGGCGATCTTCACCGTGCACCTGCGGAAGGGGAAGGCCGACCTCTCGAGGTTCGACGTCGTCTTCCTCGCGAAAGCGACGAAGGGCTTCAACGGGGCCGAGATCGAGTCTGCGGTCCAGGCGGCGGCGATCGAGGCGTTCGCGGCCGGACGCCCGCTCGCCGAGGACGACGTCAACAAGGTGATCTCCAACACCGTGCCGCTGGCCCGGACGATGGAGGAGCAGATCAAGGCCATCAAGAGCTGGGCCCACGACCGGGCGCTTTCGGCGTCGCGGTCGGACGGAACCAAGTAGCGCCCGGCCCCGGGAAGAAGGAGAAGGCCTCCCGGGATCGGGAGGCCTTCCGTCCAGGGGCGCTGCCGAGCGCTACTTGAAGTAGCCGGAGACGTCCACGATCAGGTGGACCGTCATGTCCGGCGGACCGTCGGCGAGGACGGTCAGGCTGCCGGCCGCGTCGACACCGGCAAGGGCGTTGTTCGCGCGCGTCTGTCCCGCGCCGAAGTTGAGAGTCGAAGAAGCCCCCGGCGAGTTGCCGGTCGGGTAGAGGCGCACGTTGCCGCCCTTCGTGGGGCCGACCGCGGTCAGGTTGAGAGCGAGCGCCTTGGCATCCGCCGGGACGCCGCACTGACCGCCCAGCACGAAGGAGCGGGGGCTCCCCGCGGACAGGGCCGGGCCGCCATACGGTCCGTTCGCGCCCCGCGTGTCGACCGCGCGGCACGGGGTGACCGTGTAGAAGCCGCTGGTCGGGGTGGTGGTGAGGTAGGTGAAGCCACCCTGCAGCGAACGGTTCTGGCCGGAGGGGTTCACCACGACGACGTCCACGGCGCCCGCGACGTGCGGCGGCGTGAGGCAGGTGATGGTGGCCGCGTCGACGACGACCACGGACGACGCGTAGTAGGTACCGTCGAGCACCACCGCGGCTCCCGGATCGAAGTTCGAGCCGGTGATCGTGACCGCCGTGAGGCCGGAGACCGGGCCGAAACTCGGCGTGATCTCGTTGACGCTGGGAGTCGGGACGGAGCCGCCGATCGTGACCGTGTCCTGGCCGGTGTCGTTCGACGGGTTGGAGTCGTTGGCGATCGCGACGCGTCCCCGATTCGTCGCCACGGGCGCCGCGGCGGCGTCGACGGCGACCGTGAGCGAGATGTCGGAGAACTGGCCGGGCGCCAGCGGGCCCGGGCTGCTGCAGGTGAACGTGGAGCCGCTTCCCGAGCAGGTCCAGCCGGCTCCCGAGGCCGACACGTACGTGAGTCCCGGCGGGAGGGCGTCCGTGACCACGATCGGGGCGAACTTGGCCGCATAGGCGAAGAGGTTCCCGAGGAGCTTGTCGTTCGCGGAGGTGATCGTGCCGCCGGTGGTGCACGCCTGAGCCACGAAGTCGACGTCGGAGATCAAGATCAGCCGGCCCGTCCCGAACTTCTTCTCGAGGATCACCGGCAGGCCGTGGCTGTCGCGGGCCAGGACGTCGGCGCCGGTCTCGTCGAAGAAGTAGCCGATCGTCTGCGAGCCCTCGAAGGACGTGATCTGGCCGAAGGGCCCGTTGAAGATCGGGTGAGACGCACCGTAGACGGTCGGCTTGAGCGGGTTCGGAGCGGTCGAGAGGACCGGGTAGCCGAAGAAGTCGCAGACCTTGTCGTAGCCCGGGTCGTCGCAGCTCACGACCATCGTCCCCCCGCCGATGACGTAGCTCTTCATCGCGTCGAGCTCGTTGGAGGTGAACGCCGCGAGCGAGGAGTCGAACAGGTAGCCGACGAAGAAGAGGTCGTAGTTGGCGAGCCTGGCGGACGTGACGGAGTCCACTCCGGCGACGTTGTCGATCGTGATGGAGCGTGGGATGGTGCCGCCGGCGCCGAAGTTCGCGGTGTTGAGGAGCTTGTCGGCGGTCCGCTTCATGTTGGGGCCGTCGAGCGTCCAGTCGGTCCCGAACCGGCTGTTCGCGACGCTTCCGATGCTGATCGGGACCGGTGGCACGGTCGCGACGGTCCCGACGTTCTTCACACGCAGGTTGAACGCGCCGTTGGCGCCGACCGCGAAGTTCCCGACGTGCGATTTCTGGAGGGCCAGGTCCAGACCGATGACCGCGACGACGTCCGAGGTGGAGTCGTTGGTCGGGTCGAGGTCTCCCTCGAGCTCGACCTCGGCGACGTTCGTGACGGCGGGGATCGCGCGGCCGTCGACCGAGACCGTCAGGATGAGCGAGCTCTCGCCGCCGTTGCCGGCGATCTGGGAGGCGTTGTCGCACGTGACGACCGGTCCGGCCGCCGAGCAGGTCCAGCCGGCTCCGGTCCCGGAGACGAACCCGAGGCCGGGGGGCAGGATGTCGGTCACCTTCACCGGCTTGGTGGTCGCGTTCTCTCCGAGGTTCCGGACCGTGATCGTGAAGGCCCCCGTGCCGCCCCCGGTGAAACTGCCTGCGTGAGTCTTGATGATCGTGGCGTCCTGGATCGAATCGACGACCTGGAAGCCGTTGGCGAGGGTGTCGCTGAAGGAGTCGGGCTGTGCGGTCTGGACCGCCGTGACGTTGCGGAAGCCGAGCGCGGCGTCGGGGGCCATCGTGATCTGGACCGTGGCGTCGTTGGAGGAGTTGATCTGGGTCGTGTCGACCGTGATGCCGGCCCCGAAGCCGAACGTGGTGCCCGCCTGGAACCCGAGCCCCGTGATGTTCACGGTGCGGGTCTGTCCCGGAAGGCCGTAGGCGGGGCCGACTCCGTCGACGCGGAACTGCGTGATCGACGGGATCGCGCCGAAGGAGGTCGCGGAGCGGATCCTCGTGGTCGAGCCCGTCGTCACGGATCGCCCCTGCCACTCGAGCGCCGCCCCGTTGTCCTCGCAGCCGTTGTCGTTGATCGTGTCCGAGAGCGGGCCGAGCCCGATCTCGTGCCAGATCTGGGAGTAGAAGCGAGCCGCGTAGAGATCGGCGGGCGTGAAGGGTACGAACAGGATCGTGTAGGTGGGCGGCAGCCCGCAGTCCTGCCCGCCGACGGAGCCCGAGAAGGCGTCCCGGAACGGGATGCCCGCGTCGGACGCCGCCAGGTAGATGTCGGCGCCGAAGTAGAAGTCGAACTGCCTGGTCTGGGTGGAGGTGAAATCGAACGTCTGGGTGAAGTAGTTCTGGCCGTCGACGTATCGGACGGTCATGGTCATCCGGATCCCCGTGCCTCCGGCGTCGACGACGACGGTGACCGTGAACGGGTCGGCGATGGCCCCGGTTCCGGAAACCTCGCTCAGGGAAACCGCCGACCAGGCCTGGTAGCTTCCGAGCTGGCCGGTCGCGGTGCCTCTCTCCGAGAAGCGAGGCGCGTAGAGGGTGCCCCCGGTCCGGAGGAAGGCCCCCATGTCCGCGAGCGTCGTCTGGCTCGCGGGGTAGATCTGCCCCAGGGTCCCGCTCGGGTCCACGTTCTTGTTGAAGATCTGAAAGGACGCGTCGGAGCCCACGTTGATCTTGAGGGGATTGCCCGAGATCGTCGTGAAGGGAACGGGGGCCGCCGGACGCGTGGGCGACGTCCCCTTCTCCGCCGAAGCGACACCGGAGAGCGAGCACCCGAGCGCCATCAGAAAGAGAAGCCGCTTCATGTTCCCTCCGCTTTCAGGAGACTGTTGCCGCTGTCGACGGAGGGATTTTCGCACAGCTGCCGCGACGTGGCGGCGCCGGGTCGAGAGTCGAGCTCAGTTCCAGCGGGCGTCGCCAGTCGTGGCGCGGCGGAACGGCTTGAGGAAGTCGATCCGGCGCTGCAACGATTCGACGTGGGAGAGGACCCACGCGTACCTCTCGTCGAGCCGGTCCATCGAGAGAAGCGTGTACCGGTCGCCGGCGTCCAGACCGAGGCGTCCGGCCACCTCGTTCACCAGTCCCTCGTCGCTCAGGTCGGGCGCCAGCTCGCTCGCCTCGGGGCGCCCCACGGCCAGGGCGAGCTTCGTCACCACACGCCCCAGCAGCCGGCGCAGCTCCTCGCTCGAGGGACCACCCGCCGCAGCCCCCGAGAGGGGCACGGAGCGGAGCACGGTGACGTCCGCCACCCGATAGGCGCGGCCCGTCCGCTCGCCCTCGATCCGATAGCGCCACAGCCCTTTCAGGACGATGTTCGAGCGGCCGTCCTCGAGCGGCTCGTGCTCCACGATCTCGCCGGCGCAGCCGATCTCGTGGACGGCCGGTCGCCCCAGCTCGTCCGGCGGCTCGGCCGGACGGAGCAGCTGAACGCCGATCGTCCGGTCTCCCTCGAGCGCGTCCGCCAGCATCGCCCGGTATCGGGGCTCGAAGACGTGGAGCGGCAAGAGGGTCTCCGGCAGGAAGACGACATCCGGCAACGGGAAGATCGGGACGCGGCGGGTCTGGCTCATCTCTCCTTCGGTCTCCTCGCCTCGCCGGAAGTGCGAACGAGGCGCTCGACGTAACGGGCGACGGCGTCGATCTCTTCCGGGTCGAGCCTACCTTCGAAGCGGGGCATCGGGCTCTTCGGATCACCCTCGGCGATCAGCCTTTTCACCGACGCAAGATCGCTGCCGTGCCGCCAGACCCCGTCGGTCAGGTCGGCGTGCGGGAACCGGGCGCGGTAGGACGGCGTCGAAGCGCCCGTCGGACCGTGGCACCCGGCGCACTTCCTCACGTAGACCCTCTCGCCCGGATCCCGCGGCCCACAGCCGATTCCCATCGACAGGAGGGCCGCTCCGAGGGCGGTCCACAACGCTTTCGTCATGCTATCTTCGGGCGCGATGGCGAACCCAGACGATCGTTATCCGGACAACGCCCCGGGCAAATTCTACGTCGACACCCAGTGCATCGACTGCGACGTTTGCCGGGTGACGGCGCCCTCCAACTTCACCCGGCAGGAAGACAAGGGCTACTCCTACGTCTTCAAGCAGGCCGAGACCCCCGAGGAAGAGGCGCAGTGCCAGGAGGCGATGGACTCGTGCCCGGTGGAAGCGATCGGGAACGACGGGAAATAGCCGCGCCTTCAGGCGAGCCGTCTCACCGGGACTCCCTGCCGGTCGAGACCCGTTCGGATCGCGGCCGCGAAGAGCGCCGCACCAGGGGTGTCGCCGTGAAGGCACAGGGTCTCCGCCCGTAGCGGGATCCGCGCGCCGCCGCGCGCCGTGACCTCCCCGCGCAGGGCGATCGAGGCCGCCTGAGCGGCTGCCTGCTCCGCGGCCGGGAGAAGCGCGTCGGGCTCGGACCGTGGGACGAGCGTCCCGTCCGGTCGGTAGCGCCGGTCCGCGAACCCCTCGACGGCGCACCGCATTCCTCTCTCGTGTGCGGCGTCCGTGAGGCGGGAGCCGGGGGACGTGATCACGATCAGGCGCCGGTCCAGCCGGCAGGCCGCCTCGGCGATCGCCGCCGCGACCTCGGGGCGTCGCGCCGCCTCGTGGTAAAGCGCACCATGCGGCTTGAGCTGGGTCACCGTCGCGCCCGACTCGACCGCGAGCTCCAGGAGACGGCCCGTCTGGACGCGAACGAACGCCTCGATCGCCTCGGGCGGCAGGTCCAGCGCGACTCGCCCGAAGCGCTCCCGGTCGGGATAGCCGGGATGCGCGCCGATCGCCAGCCCGGAACGCCGCGCCAGCTCGAGGGCCCGCCGCATCGACGCGTCGTCGCCCGCGTGGCCGCCACAGGCGACGTGGATCGTCGTCACGTGAGGGGCGATCGCCCCGTCGTCGAACCCCTCGCCGCCGTCGAAGTTCAGGTCGATCGAGGTCACGGCGCCATTCTCGACGGCCACGGGACCCGGCGGAAGCGGATGGCCCGCCCGATCGGACACCGGACCAGACGGGTCAGCTCCGCGCGCGGGAGGACCGCCAGCTTCGCGTAGCCGCCGGTGACCGGCCCTTCGTTGAGGAGCACGATCGGCTGGCCGGAGGGCGGCACCTGGATCGAGCCGACCGTGGCGCCCTCGGAGGGGAGCTCGGGTCCCTCCCACCGGATCGAGGGCCCGTCGAGCCGGAAGCCGGCGCGGTTCGAGTCCGACGCGATGCGGTACGAACCTCCGGTGAGGGTCGCGAGGGCGTCGGGCGGGAACAGCGCCGCCTGGGGACCGTCGAGGCAAGCGAGCACCAGCGGGTCCGGGCCGTCAGCCTGTCGCTCGACTGGCCGGACGGAGTCGAGCCGCGCCGTGGTCTCGACACCCACGCCGAGCCGGTCTCCCTTCCGGAGCGGTCTGCCGGAGAACCCGCCGAAGCCCGCCGCCACCGAGGTCGACCGGCTGTCGAGGACCCGAGGGACGTCGATGCCGCCGGCGAACGCGACGACGGCTCGAGACGCGTGCGGCGCGGGCGACAGGTCGATCTCCTCGCCCGCCGCCAGGGAGAGCACGCGGCCGGGCGCGGGTCCGAAAGGTCCCGCCACGGCCAGCCTGACCTCTCCTGCGGCGCGGAGCCGCGGCCCCCGAAACCAGACCTCGAGTCCGGCGGCGCCGTCCGGGTTCCCGACCAGGCGGTTCGCCGTGACGAGGCCGTCGGGGTCGAGCGCGCCGCCGCGCGGCACGCCCCAGGCTCCGAGCCCCGGCCGGCCGAGGTCCTGGACGGTCGTCAGCAGCCCGGGGGAGAGGACGAGGAGGGCGCTCACGGGGCGGGCACGAATCGCACGACGTCGCCCGGCCGCAGGCGCGCGGGCGGATCGTCGGCGGGGTCGAAGAGCCGGACCGGCGTCGTGCCGATCAGGTTCCAGCCGCCCGGCGTCGGGCTCGGGTAGATGCCCGCGTACGTGCCGGCCAGCGCGACGCTGCCGGCCGGAACGAGGGGCCGGGGTGAGCCGCGGCGCGGGAGCTGGAGCTCGAGCGGCAGCCCGTACAGGTACGGGAAGCCGGGCGAGAAGCCGAGGAAGCCGACCGTGAAGTCGATCGCCGCGAGGCGGGTCCAGAACGCACCGGACGAGAGACCCGTCGACGAGAGGACGTCGGCGAGATCCGCGCCGTCGGGCACGACCGGCAGCTCGTGCCGGCGCGAGACGCGCTCCGGGGCCGGCGCATCGACGTCCTCGGCGAGCCTGCCGAGACGCCGCGGGTCGAGAGAGGCGTCGCCGATCACGAGCAGCGAGCGCGCCGCCGGGATGAGGTCGACGACGCCCGGGAGCCCGACCTCCCGCAGCGAGTCGCGGGCGCGGCGGGCCTTCCGGTTGGCGCTCTCCTCGTCCGGGTCGTCCCACGTCAGCAGCCAGGAGTCCTCGCCGGCCGGGACGACGTTCATCGCTTCCGCGCCAGGAGGTAGGCGGGCACGCCCAGGAGGACGAGCCCGAGGCCCAGGAGGTTCGTCCACGGGCTGGCGACCACGAGGAGCGCGCTGATCGCGAGCGCGGGTACGGCGAAGAGCCACGGCGTCAGCGGGTAGCCGAACGTCTCGTGCGCGCGGGGCTGGGCCGGAGCGCGCCGCCGCAGAGCCGGGACCGCCAGCACCAGAGCGATCACGAGGAGGAGCTCCGCCGAGACGACGTACTTCAGGAGCTGGCCGTACGTGCCCGAGAGGACGAGGAGGCCGCCCCACGCCGCCTGCACGGCCAGCGCCGCGCCCGGGACGCCCTTCGTGTTGAGGTGCGCCGCGAAGCCGAGGCCGCGCGCGTCCCGAGCGACCGCGTACAGCACGCGCGAGCCGGAGAGGACGAGCCCGTTGGCGCACCCGGCCGTCGAGACGAGGATCGCCGCCGCCATCAGCTTCCCGCCGATCCCCGGCAGCAGCGCCTCGGCCGCCGCCGAGCCGACGCGGTCCGACGCGGCCGTGGTGATGCCGTCGAACGACAGCACCCTCAGGTAGCCGAAGTTCGCCGCCACGTAGAGGCTCGCGACGAGAGCGCAGCCCCCGATCAGGGCGACGGGAAACGTCCTCTCGGGGCGCGCCACCTCCGCCCCCGGGAACGTGACGTTCGTCCAGGCCGACTGCGAGAAGAGCGGCCCCACGAGCGCGGCCGCGAACGCGACCGCGAGCGGGAAGCCCACGGGAGAGGGGCGGGGCTCCGCCACGCTGGCCGAGGTGGCCGCGGGCGCGAGGAGGCACCCGGCCACGAGCGCGACGAAGGCCGTCAGCTTCACGGCGGTGAAGACGTTCTGGATCCGCGTCCCGGTGCGAAGCCCCCGCGCGTTGGCGAACGTCAGGAGCGCGAGGAGCGCGATCGCGACGGCCTTCTCGAGGAGGCCGTGCACGGCGGGGACGAGGACTCCGAGGTAGCGCGCGAACGCGACGCAGACGGCGGCGATCGTCCCGGTCTGCACGACGGTCACGAGCGACCAGCCGTACAGGAAACCGGCGAGGGGACCGAACGCCCGCGACAGGAAGACGGTCGGTCCGCCGGCTTCGGGATACATCACCGCGAGCTCCGCGCACGACAGAGCGGCCAGCAGGGTCAAGGCCCCGGCCGTCGCCCAGACCGCGAGGAGACGCCCGGGGGAGCCGACGAGGCGGCCCGACTCCGCCGAGACGAGGAAGATCCCCGAGCCGATCATCGAGCCGACGACGAGCGCGAGGCCGTCGACGGGTCCGATCAGCCGGCGGGGCGCGGCTTCAGTCGCGACCGGCTCCGGCGGGAACGGGCGTCGCGGGGGTCAGCGCGTGGCGGGCGTGGTAGCTCGACCTGACGAGGGGGCCCGCCTCGACACGGAAGAAGCCGAGGGATTCGCCGTGGGCGCGGAGCCGGGCGAAGTCCTCCGGCGTGTAGTACCGCTCGATCGGGAGCCGCCGCTCGTGCGGCTGGAGGTACTGTCCCACCGTGAGGACGTCGGTGCCGGCGGCGCGCAGATCGTGGAACGTCGCCTCCAGCTCCGGAAGGCTCTCGCCGAGTCCGACCATCAGTCCGCTCTTCACTTTCATCGACGGAGCTTCGGCGTCGCGGAACGCGGCCGCCCGGGAGAGCAGGGTCAGGGAGCGCGCGTAGACGGCGTCCGGCCGCACCCTTCGGTAGAGACGCTCGACCGTCTCGGTGTTGTGGTTCAGCACCTCGGGGCGCTCGACGAGGACCGTGCGGAGCGCGTCCGCGTCGCCGAGGAAGTCGGGGATCAGCACCTCGACCGTCACCTCGGGCGTGAGCCGGCGGATCTCGCGGATGGTCGCGGCGAAGTGGGCGGCTCCGCCGTCCGGCAGCTCGTCCCGGTTCACCGACGTCACCACCGCGTGCCGCACGCCGAGCGCCTGCACGGCCTCGGCGACGTGGCGCGGCTCCTCGGGGTCGAGCGGCCGGCCGAGCCCCTGCGTGACCGCGCAGAAGCCGCAGTGCCGGGTGCAGACGTCGCCCATGAGCATGAACGTCGCGGTCTTCTCGACACCCCAGCACTCGAAGATGTTCGGGCAGCGCGCTTCCTGGCAGACGGTGTTGAGGCTCTTCCTCTCGATCAGCGTGGCGACGTCGCGGTACTGGTCGTTGTCGACGAGGCGGATCTTCAGCCACTCCGGACGCGGGGTGATGCCGTACCGGGGGCGGTCCGGATCGGGGACGAACGACGGGAGGCGGGAGCTCACGTCCCGAGTCTAAGGCCGGACTTCGCCGCCCACTGCCAGACCGGATCCCACACGTGGTAGTAGCACGGCACGCCTTCGACCTCCTCTTCGTCGAGGTCGTCCGGGAAGCGGACGCGTGTGACGCGCTCGATCGCCTGGCGGGCCGCCTCGCGCACCACCAGCCATTCGCGGGGGTCTTCCGGAATCTCCTCGTGGTACGGGTCGACACCGAGCGTCAGCAGCGTGGGGAGGTTCTCCGGATTCCTCTCGGCGTCGAGGATCCGCACGGCCTGGAGGCGGTTCCGGCCCCACGGGTCGGTCAGGAACTCGTGGACGGCGACGTCGAGGTCCTTCGGGTCGAAGTAGGCGAAGGCCATCAGCGCGTCGCAACGCACCGACGGGTCGAGGTCCAGCAGCAGGCTCCGGACCTGGCTCTCGAGGGGGCGGAACGGGTCGAGGCGCTCCGGGGAATCGTCCTGCAGGCCCGCGAAGATGAAGAGGCCGGCGCGACGCGTCTGGGCGTCGGCATCGACGAGGCATCCCGCGATGAGGCCGACGACCTCGTCGTCCACCGGCGCCCGGGAGATCCGGTCGAACTGGATGCTGGAGCCGTCCGACGCGAACGGGGCGATCTTGGAGGTCAGAAGCTCGTACATGTCGCTCATGTCCTCTCCCCTTCGAAAAATCAGCCGGAAGCGACCGCGACCGGCTTCGAATTTTGTCCGGCGGCGGCGACCTCTCTCTCGAACACGGTCGCGAAGTGCCTGACGAAAGAGCCCGAGACCTGATCCAGGGTCGGCGGCGTGCGGTCCGGCGCCTCCCGTGTGAGGGACGTCACGCCGCCGTCGGCGATCCCGCACGGGATGAAAAGCGAAAACCGCGCCAGGTCCGAGGTGACGTTCAGGGCGACACCGTGCGTGGTGACCCAGCGCGAGAGGTGGATCCCGATCGCGGCCAGCTTGTCGTTGCCGACCCAGATCGACGACCAGCGCGCGGGGACCTCGCTCCGGGCGGCCGTCACACCGAAGTCGGCGGCCGTGCGGATGAGGACGTCCTCGAGGTCGCGGACGTAACGGCGCACGTCGGTGCGGTCGGGCGCGAGGTCCAGGATCGGGTAGGCGACGAGCTGTCCCGGCCCGTGGTACGTCAGCTTGCCGCCGCGGTCGGCGCTTCGCACCACGATGCCCTGCCTCGCCAGGAACGAGTCGGGGACCAGGAGATCGCGCCGGTCCGCGTTGCGCCCGAGCGTGATCACCTCGTCGTGCTCGAGGAGGAACAGCGTCTCGGCGCCGCCGTCCTTGACGCGCGCCTCGGCTTCCTTCTGGAGGAGGAGCGCCGCGTCCCAGGAGATGCGCCCCTTCCCGAGGAGCGAGACGACCTCGACCGTCCGTCGCATGTCCAAGTCTATCAGCCGTGGAGCGGCCGGAAGCGGGTGCCGGGCGGAAAGGCGAGCCCGAAGCGTCCCTCCAGCAGGGCGAGGAGGTCGTCGGGCCCGCCGACGCGGGTCTCGACGGCGGTGAGGTCGGCGCGGCGCTCGGTCAGCGTCTCCCCGCGAAGGACCCACTGCGTGTCGAAGCCGACTCTCTGCGCGGTGAGCGTCCGGGTGAACGAGGAATCGGGGTGCGTGGACGTGTAGTGGTTGCCGACGACGTAGTCCGAAGGGAGCTGCGGCTCGAGGGTGAATCCGTAGAGGGCGCCCCATCCGTCGGCGGTCCGGGCCTCGAGCACGCGCTCCCGGCCGTCCTCGACGACGCGGTACTCCCACGCGCCCTGCGTCGCCCCCGAGCCCACCGCGATCGACAACGGCTCGAGGAGCCCCCCGCCCCCGAAGCCGGCGTCCGCGAGCCAGTCGACGCCGTCCGCCCGCACCGAGAGGAGCATGTGCGTGCGAGGCCCGTCGGTGCGCCCGCCGACGCGCACGCGTGCCGCGAGCGGCGTGACGTCGAAGCCGAGGGCGACGAGCGCGTGCTGGAGGAGGGCGTTCTGCTCGAAGCAGTAGCCGCCCCGTCCTCCCGCGACGAGCTTCGCCTCTAGGCTCGGCAGGTCGAGCCGGATGCCGCGTCCGAGCAGGATGTCGAGGTTCTCGAACGGGATGGTCAGGGCGTGGGCGCGGTGCACCGCGAAGAGCCCCTCCGCGGTCGCGGCTGGTCGCTCGGGAAGGCCGATCCGCGCGAGGTACGCCCCGAGGTCCATCGATCCGGTCATTTGGTCCTCACCCGAAAAGAGCAGGGCCGCCCGAAGCGGCCCTCCCGGAGTCGCCCCGTCGTTCAGCGGGAGGTCAGAGCTCCCACTGCCCCTTCTCGATCGTCGCCTTCACCACGTTCATGAACGCGTCGGCCTCGGCGCCGTCCACCAGCCGGTGGTCGAAGGTGAGCGCCATGAAGCCCATCGTCTTGATGGCGATCGAGTCGGAGCCGTCCGGCATCTCGACCACCTTGGCGCGCTTCTCGATCGTGCCGACGCCCATGATCGCCACCTGCGGCTGGTTGATGACGGGCGTGCCGAAGAGCGAGCCGAAGACTCCGGGGTTCGTGATGGTGAACGTGCCGCCCGACACCTCGTCGGGGACGAGGCGCTTGGCGCGGGCGCGCGCGGCGAGGTCGTTGGCGGCGCGGGCGAGGCCCACGAGCGAGAGGTCGTCCGCGTTCTTGATGACGGGGACGATGAGGCCCCAGTCGAGCGCCACGGCCATCCCCAGGTTCACGGCACGGTGGTAGACGATGTCGTCGCCGGCGATCGACGCGTTCACGAGCGGCCGGGCCTTCAGGGCCGCGATCGCGGCCTTGAAGATGAACGGCATGAACGACAGCTTGGTGCCGTACTGCTCGAGGAAGCGGTCCTTCACCCGGTCGCGCAGGCGCGCCACGTTCGTGTAGTCGATCTCGAACACCGTCGTGACGTGCGCGGAGGTGCGCTTGGACTCGACCATCCGCTCGGCGATCTTCTTGCGCATCGCCGTCATCGGCTCGACGACCACGCTGGAGCCGCTGGGGAAGGCGATGACGGGAGCCGACGGCACGGGCGCCGACGCGGCGGCCGGAACCGCGGGAGCGGGGGCCACGGGAGCGGGGGCGGGGACCGCCACGGGGGCCGCGGTCACGACCGGAGCCGGGGCG
>CAYLNK010000053.1:0-26355 GCA_964384675.1 uncultured Holophagales bacterium
CCGGCCTCGCCACCGCGGCGCTCTCGGCGGCGCCGCGGATCTCGCTCGTCGTCGCGCGCGACGTCACGCCGAGCACGTTCGCGGTGGAGGAGCCGGACCTGGTTCGTGTGGCGTCGTTCCTGGCCCTCCGGGTCGCGACGCCCGACGAGGCGGGCTCCTGGCTCGAGCAGGTGGCGGGGGAGCGAGCCCGCTTCGCGCCGGGCGCGTCGCGCCTCGTCGCGGCCGAGCTGGGAAGCGAGCCGGCGCTCCTCCGCGCCTTCGGCTCCGCCCTCCTCGCCGAGATGGGGGTGCGCCGAACGAACGGTGTGACCGCCGGCCTCGCCGGCGACCTCCTCGACCGGTGGGACGTCACGCCGCCCCCGGTCCTCGCGGCCCGCTGGGCGAGCCTCTCCGGCGGCGAACGGATCGTCGGGGCCGCGCTCGCCGAGCTGGACCGCGGGCGGGGCGGACCCCACGCCGTCGGCGAGGTCGTCGCCCGCCTCTCGGCGCTCCGCCCGGACCTGGGTCCGGTCGAGGTGGGCGCGCTCGTGGCGCGCCTCGCCGAGGCGTCGATCGTGACGCGCGACGCCGACCGGATCGCGTTCCGCAGCCCGCTCCTGGCGCGGTTCGTCCACCGCCATCGCCCCCTCTCCGAGGAGCAGGCGGCGACCGCGGGGGTCCTGGGGGCGTACGAGCTGCTCGAGCCGCTCGGCGCGGGTGGCATGGGGATGGTGTACCGCGCGCGCCGGCTCGACAGCCGGACGGAGGTGGCGGTGAAGGTGGTGCACCCGCACCTCCTTTCCACCACCGAGACGCGCCGGCGCTTCCTGCGCGAAGGGGAGATCGGCATTCGCCTCTCGCATCCCGGGCTGGTGAAGGTGTTCGAGCGCGGCGAGGCGAACGGGCGCGCGTTCCTGGCGATGGAGTACGTCCCCGGTCCGACGATCCGCGAGCTCCTCGGGCGGCGCGGCCCGCTTCCCCTGCACCTCGCGGCACGGATCGCCCGGGACGTGGCGGACGCGGTCGCCTCGATGCACGCCCTCGGGATCGTCCATCGCGACCTGAAGAACGAGAACGTCATCGTCGCGGCGGGCGGGCAGCCGAAGCTCCTCGACTTCGGCCTCGCCCGGCTCACCGAGGGGACGCGGTTCACCCAGTCGGGACACGCTCTCGGCACGCCGGACTACATGGCGCCCGAGCAGGTGCAGGGAGACCTCCCCACGCTCGCCACCGACGTCTGGGCCCTCGGCGCGGGGCTCTACGAGATGCTGACGGGGCGGCTCCCGTTCGGGCGCGCCGACGCGGTCTCGACGTTCCGCGCCATCCTCGATGCCCGTCCCGTGCCTCCGCACGAGATCCGGGCGGAGATCCCGGAGAGCCTCGAGCTGATCGTCCTTCGCGCGCTCGAGAAGGACCCCGCGGAACGGTGGCCGTCTGCCGTCGCCCTGCGCGACGCGCTCTCGGCGGCGCTCCCGTCCCTCCCGGTGGAGGCCGGCGAGGAGGACTTCCTGGTCGTCCGCGCCCTGCAGACCGAGCGCACCGACGACTGGGGCATCCTCGGCGCCGGGGACGCCGAGGGTCCCCACGAGGCGGCGTAGCATCCTCCGATGAGCGACGCGATCTCCCTCAAGGCCACGGTGAAGGTCTTCGACCGGGCCCTCGACCTCGAGATGACGCTCCCGGCCCGGCCGACCCGGATGCAGATCCTCCTGCCGGTGCTCCGCTCGGTGGCCGACTCGTTCGTGGGGGTGGCCGTCGACCGCGCGTCGGAGGCGGGGAAGGCGATCTCCTGCGCCGCCGGCTGCGGCGCGTGCTGCCGGCAGCTCGTCCCGATCGCAGAGGAGGAAGCGCGTGAGGTGGGGGCGCTCGTCGAGCGGCTCCCGGAGCCGCGACGGTCCGAGGTACGCCGCCGCTTCGCCGCGGCGAGGGAGCGGCTCCTCGACGCGGGGATGCACGCCGACCTGATCGCCCCGGAGGGGTTCGGCGCGCGGGACCCGAGGACCGCCGGCGTCGAGTACTTCGCGCTCGGCATCCCGTGCCCCTTCCTCGAGGACGAGTCGTGCTCCATCTACGAGGAGCGGCCCATCGCCTGTCGCGAGTACCTCGTCACGTCGCCGGCGGAGCGGTGCGCCGCGCCGACACCCGAGACGATCGAGTCGGTGAAGCTGGCGACGAAGGTGTGGAACGCGCTCGCCCGGGCCGGCACCGAGCCGGGGCGCCGTTTCGTCCGCTGGGTGCCGCTGATCGTGGCGCCGGAGTGGGCCGCGGCCCACCCCGACGGCTCGGCGAAGAAGCCCGCGCCGGAGCTCCTCAAGTCGGTCTTCGACCAGATCGCGAGGTCGAAGGCCGAGCCGATCGACCCCGCGGCGGGATGAGCGGCGCCGCCTCCCGGATCGCTCCCTTCGCCCTCGCGGCGGCAGTCGTCCTCGTCGTCGCGCTCGTGGCGGGCCGCGCCCTCTCGCGGGCGATGATGTTCCCGGCCTCGCAGGAGCGGCTCCCCGAGCGTCTCTTGGGCGGGGACGGTCTCTCGATCGTCGACTACCGGACGGACGACGGCGTGACGCTCCGCGGCGTGCACGCACGCGCGGGCCAGGCGGGCGTGCCGCGCGTCGTCTTCTTCCACGGCAACGGGGAGGCGAACGTCCACAACCTCGAGCTGGCGCGGTCCCTGGCCCGGGCCGGGGTCGACGTCTTCCTCGCCGAGTATCGCGGCTACGGCGGCTGCGGCGGGAGCCCCGGCGAGGCAGGCCTCCGTCGCGACGCGGCGGCCGCGCTCCGCGCGCTGCCGGGGAACGAGAGCGGCTCGGTATCATCCGGGCCGGTCGTCCTCGTCGGCCGCTCGCTCGGCACCGGCGTCGCGGTGGCGCTCGCCGCGCGCGGCGAGGGGGCGTTCGTGATCCTCCTCTCGCCGTACACCTCGATGGTCGAGATGGGGCGGATCGTGGCCGGACCGCTGGCCTGGCTCCTCGTCGCGGACCGCTTCGATTCCCTGAGCCAGGCGCCGCGCGTCAGGCAGCCGGTCGTCGTCCTCCACGGCACGAGGGACGAGGTGATCCCCTTCGAGCAGGGACGGCGCCTGGCCGCCGCCTTCCCCGACGCCCGCTTCGTGCCGCTCGACGGGCGGGGGCACAACGACGTCTTCGGTCAGGCGGAGCTGGTCTCGGGGCTGATCCGGGAGTGGACGGCGAAGCAGGGGGCCGCAGTCTCCACGGCCGCGGTCAGCCCATAGCCCGGGAAGCGGGAGAGGAGCGCCGGGCCGGCGCCGGCGTAAGGGTGCTCGCGCGCCGCCTCACGCGCCGCCCCCAGGTAGCGGAGCCCGTCGGCGACGATCTCGCGCCCACCCGGCGGGCCGTGGCCCGGAACGAAGAGGGAGCCCGCCTCGAGCGCGAGGCGGCGGAGCGCCGCCTCGAAGCCGCCGGCGTCGGCGTCCTCGAAGTTGACGTGGAAGCCGCACGACACCAGGTCGCCGCAGACGACGAGCCCGAGACACGGCACCTGGACGGTGGCATCGCCCGGGGTGTGGGCGTGGCCGGCATGGCGGATCACGCAGTCGAGGCCGCCCGCCCGCGTCCGGAGCTCGCCGGAGAACGACTCGATCGGCTCGACGGGAACGGCGTCGCGAAAGAGCGCGGCGATCGCCGGATCCGGGCCGTCGCGCCGTGCCTCGATCAGGCCGGGGTGCTCGGCGGCCATCCGCGCGGCGCACGCGGCCGTGGCCACGACGCGGGCGCCGCGGGCCGCGAAGTAGGCGGCTCCGAGCGCGTGGTCGGTGTGGTGGTGGGTCAGGACGACGAGGGCGATGGGGCGCGTGGTGCGGCGCTCGATCTCGGCCTCGAGCCTCGCGGCGTACACGGGCGAGACGAACGGGTCCACGACGACGACACCCTCGGGCCCGAAGACCACCGTGGCGTTCGAGCCGTAGCTGTGGACGAGGTCGTCGCCTCCCAGGGTGAAGACGGAGACGTCCTCCCGGGGGCGAGTCTCGGTCAGCTCGGGAAGCGTGCTCACGCCGCGTGCATTCGATCACGAGACGGAATCTCAGTGCAGCGCATACTGGTTCGCCAGACGGCAAGGGGACCCATGCACGCTCACCGGCTCGAACGCTCTCTCTTCGTTTCGCCCCTGGTCCTGCTCGCGCTCGTCGCAACCGCGGCCGCCGCCCAGGACGTGCCGATCTATGCCGACGCGCTCCAGAACGGCTTCCAGGACTATTCCTACGGCGCGACCCTGCCGGACTTCGCCAGCACGGCGCAGGCCCATTCCGGCACGAAGTCGATCGCCTTCCCCGGTGACGACTTCAACGCGATCTCACTCGCGCACCCCACGGTCGACTACGGCACGGCTCAGTACTCGACGTTGAGCTTCTGGATCCACGGCGGCGCCTCCGGAGGCCAGCAGCTCCGGATCTACCTCCAGAAGGACGGTGCTGTCGTCGCCCAGGCCGCGCTCGACACGTACATCTCCGGCGGCTCGATCGTCGCCGGCACCTGGCGCCAGGTGATGGTCGTCTTCGGGCAGGCGCCGCTCTCGTACTCGGGGTCGTTCGACCGGATCGACCTCCAGAGCGACGTCGGCGGCGCGCAGCCGGTGCTGTACGTCGACGACGTTTCGCTGGTGGCCGGCGGGAACCCTCCGCCGGCGGTGAATCTCCTCCAGGCCGAGCACGACGTGACCGTCGGCTCGATGGTGAGCGACCGGTTCACGTGGCGGGACTCGGCCAACCGGCCGCGGGTCGCGGTGCTCGCCCACAACGACGGCCAGCAGGGTCCGACCTCGGGCTACCCGAACCACGGCGGCGCGCTCCGCGAGCTGCGGTACCAGATGCCCGACGACACCACCCGGATCGCCAGCGTGACGACGTACGGGAACGGCGGGTACGGCGGCTTCGGCTACGTCGTCTCGCACCGGGCCGACGGCTCGGCGGGCGGCGTTGGCGACGACTCGCCGCTCGGCTATGCCTTCGTCGGCACGTACCAGAGAGTCTTCGAGGGGCGCCACCACGCGATCTTTCGCTTCACCCAGCTCTACCCCCGCCACGCCTCGACCACGGCCGACCCGCCGAACGTCCTGTACAACGTCCCGGTGACGATCGATTGGGTCTTCACGACCGGCCACGATCATCCCGTCTGGGCGGTCACCTACGACCTGGCGGCGGCCTCCGTGCCCGTGAACGCGCTCGAGGACGACACGCGCGCGCCGTACGGCGAGCTGAATTTCGACGGCGTCGGTGCCGCGAACGTCGAGGGCGTGGCCTGGGGGGACCGGTACAAGTTCACGACGACGTCCTCGCCCGTCACGCTCAACAGCACGTGGACCTGGAATACGCCCAACACGGTCCCGTACGTGAAGCTCTGGATCGCGTCGACGGACGCCACCATGGGGATCGTGCAGACGCAGACGATGACGCAGCAGGACGCGGGGGCGGGGCGCAACGCCTTCTACCACGACCTGACGCCGTACTGGGGCAAGACGTCCGCCCAGGGCAACGCCGGCGGGGCCGACAAGATGCCGTGGCAGGATTCGTGGCCGTACCAGGCGACGAGCTTCTCGATCGGCTCGAGCACCCCGAGCAACAACACCCGCCTGACCTGGGGGGCGTCGTACGGCTTCCTCGGGCAGCAGACGTACGACGCGCACGACATCGTCGTGCCGAGCACCCCTCCGGGGTGGCCGAGGAAGAGCTACTCGAGCTACATCGTCCTCGGGGCCCACTCCACCGATCCGGTCGGCAATCAGGTCGCCCAGATCGAGACCGTGCAATCCCTGGCGCTCTCGGCCACGACCGGAAGCGTCCGGACGAGCGGGCCGGCCGGGATCAACCGGTCCGATACCGTGACGTACGCGCCCGCGGGCTGGAACCACGTCTACGGCGCACTCTCGTTCAACGCGAGCGGCAACGCGCTCGACGCGAACATCGGCGTCGGAGCCGGGACCCTGAAGAAGCCGCTCGTCATCGTGAGCGGCTACTCCGGCGGCTACCCGACCGTGAAGCTGGGCGGGGCGACACTGGCGCTCGACGCCGACTACTTCCCGTCGCTCCGGGCGGACGCCGGCGAGCTGTGGCTCACCCTGAACGCGAACCTGAGCGGCGGCACGAACCACCTCGAGATCGTGCCCACGGCGAGCGGCGCGCCGACGATCCAGGCGTCGGGCCCGACCACGTTCTGCGCGGGCGGCAGCGTGGTCCTCACGGCGAGCACCGCGCCCGGCCCCGGCGTGAGCTACCTCTGGAGCCCGGGTGAACAGACGACCCGGGCCATCACCGTGAGCGCGTCGGGGAGCTACACGGTGACGGTGACCGTGAGCGGAGTCCCGGCGAGCTCGTCGCCGGTGACGGTGACCGTGAATCCGGCGCCGTCGACCCCGTCGATCACGGCGCCGTCGACCGCGTCGCCGGGCGCGAGCGGCCTCATCGCGTCGGTGGCGGCGCATGCGGGCGCCGGCTACTCGTGGGGGATCACCAACGGCACGATCACGGCGGGACAGGGGACGAGCCAGATCACGTTCACGGCGGGCGTCGCCGGAAGCCTGAGCCTCTCCGTCGTGGAGATGAGCGCGGCGGGCTGCTCGTCGGCGGAGGCCGGGAAGACCGTCACGGTCGGGACGCCGTCCTCGGGTCGTCGCTTCTACACGCTCACGCCGTGCCGGCTCTTCGACACGCGGAATGCCGGGGGGCCCGACGCCGCCGCGCCGGCGCTGCAGCCCGGGGCGACCCGCGCGTTCACGATCACCGGACGCTGCGGGGTGCCCGCCTCGGCGAAGGTGGTCTCGACGAACGTCACGGTGACGGGCTCCTCCGGGGCGGGGTACCTCACCCTCTACCCGGCCGACGCCGCGGCACCGCAGTCGAGCAGCATCAACTTCCGAACCGGACAGACCCGGGCCAACAACACTCTCCTCCAGCTCTCACCGGCGGGCGCCGCGAACGTGCTCGACGGCTCGGTCGGCCCGGTGCACTTCATCCTGGACGTGAACGGCTGGTTCGAGTGACGGGAGCGCTTGAAATGCGGGCGCGGAGGATGTCTCCGCGCCCGCACCGGCTCGACCGGAGGGCGCCTGCGCCCGAGGGGAAGGTCTGGAAACCCGCTTGACGGGTTTCCAGGTTCCTAGCTCGCCAGCGAGCGCAGGACGTAGGTCAGGATGCCGCCGTGGCGGTAGTAGTCGACCTCGTTGGGCGTGTCGAGCCGGCACGTCACCTCGAAGCTCTTGACCGAGCCGTCCTCCGCCGTGGCCGTCACGGTGAGGCGCTGCCGCGCGGTGAGGCCGCTCGCGATGCCGCCGATCGCGAACGTCTCCCGTCCGGTCAGCCCGAGGCTCTGCGCGTCGACACCGGCGTCGAGCTGCAGGGGAAGGACGCCCATCCCGGCGAGGTTGGAGCGGTGGATCCGCTCGAAGCTCCTCGCGATCACGGCCTTGACGCCCAGGAGCTGCGTCCCCTTGGCGGCCCAGTCGCGGGAGGAGCCGGTTCCGTACTCGGCGCCGGCCAGGACGACCAGCGGTGTGCCGTCGGCCTGGTAGCGCATCGACGCGTCGTAGATCGAGGTCTGCTCGCCGCTCGGGAAGTGGACGGTCACGCCGCCCTCCACACCGGGCACGAGGAAGTTCTTGAGGCGGATGTTCGCGAACGTGCCCCGCATCATCACCTCGTGGTTGCCGCGGCGCGCGCCGTACGAGTTGAAGTCCGCGGGGGCCACGCCGTGCTCGACGAGGTACTTCGCGGCCGGGCTCGTCTTGGCGATCGAGCCCGCGGGGGAGATGTGGTCGGTCGTGACGGAATCGCCGAGGAACGCCAGGACGCGGGCGCCCACGATGTCCGCCGGCATGCCGGGCTCCTTGGGGATCTTCTCGAAGAACGGCGGCTTCCTGACGTACGTCGACCTCGCGTCCCACTCGAACGTATTCCCCTCGGGGATCGCCATCCCCTGCCAGCTCCCGTCGCCGTCGAAGACCTGGCCGTAGGCGCGCTGGAACTGATCGGGCTTGACGGCGGTGGTGACCGCCTGGCGCACCTCCTCCGCGGTCGGCCAGATCTCGCGCAGGAAGACCGGGTTGCCGCTGCGGTCGGTGCCGAGGGGCTCCTTCTCGAGGTCGAGGTCCATCTGTCCGGCCAGCGCGTAGGCCACGACGAGCGGGGGTGAGGCGAGGTAGTTCATCCGTACCTGCGGGTTGATCCGGCCCTCGAAGTTCCGGTTGCCGGAGAGCACGCCGGCGACGACGAGGTCGCCGCTTCTCACGGCCTCGGAGACGGCGTCCGGGAGCGGACCGGAGTTGCCGATGCACGTCGTGCAGCCGTAGCCGACGAGGTGGAAGCCGAGGGCCTCCAGGTACGGCGTGAGACCGGCGTCGTCGAGGTAGTCGGTCACGACCTTCGAGCCGGGCGCGAGCGACGTCTTGACCCAGGGGCGGGTCGAGAGGCCGCGCTCCACGGCCTTCCGGGCGAGGAGCCCGGCGGCGAGCATGACGGACGGGTTGGAGGTGTTGGTGCACGACGTGATGGCGGCGATGACGACGTCGCCGTGCTTCATCTCGTAGGTGGCGCGTCCGTCGGCGTACGACGCGGTGGCCGTCAGACGTCCGAGGTCGCCGTGGGCGCCGTTCCCGTTGCTCGACTCGATCCACGCCTTGACCGTCTCCTGCGGCAGGAGCGCGGCGTCCTTGGGCAGCATCTCGGCGAGCGCGCGCCGGTAGGCCGGCTTGCTGGTGCGGAGCGGGACTCGGTCCTGGGGCCGCCGCGGGCCGGCGAGCGACGCCTCCACGGTGCCGAGGTCGAGCTCGAGCGTGTCGCTGAAGCCCGGCTCCGGCGTCGCGTCCGTCCGGAAGAGACCCTGCTCCCTGCAATAGGCCTCGACCAGGGCGACGAGGTCCGCGGGGCGGTTGGTGAAGCGGAGGTAGGAGAGGGTCTCCTCGTCCACCGGGAAGAAGCCCATCGTGGCGCCGTACTCGGGAGCCATGTTGGCGATGGTGGCCCGATCGGTCAGCGCCAGCGCCGAGATGCCGGGGCCGTAGAACTCCACGAACTTCCCGACGACGCCCTTCTTGCGCAGCATCTGCGTGACGGTCAGGACGAGGTCGGTCGCGGTGGTGCCGGCGGGGAGCGTCCCGTGGAGGCGGAAGCCGACGACGTCGGGGATCAGCATCGACATCGGCTGGCCGAGGAGAGCGGCCTCGGCCTCGATCCCCCCGACGCCCCAGCCGAGGACGCCGAGGCCATTGATCATGGTGGTGTGCGAGTCGGTGCCGACGACCGTGTCCGGGTACGCGGTACCGTCCTCGTTCCGGAAGACCACGCTCGCGAGGTATTCGAGGTTCACCTGGTGGCAGATGCCCGTGTCGGGCGGCACGACGCGGAAGTTCCGGAACGCCTTCTGTCCCCAGCGGAGGAACTGGTAGCGCTCCACGTTCCGCTCGAACTCGAGCGCGGCGTTGGCGCCGAACGAGGAGCCCGACCCGAACTGGTCGACCATGACGGAGTGGTCGATGACGAGGTCGGCCGGGGCCAGCGGGTTGATCCTCTCGGCGCTGCCGCCCAGCTCCACGACCGCCTCGCGCATGGCGGCGAGGTCGACGACCGCGGGGACTCCGGTGAAGTCCTGCATGAGGACGCGGGCGGGGTGGAAGCCGATCTCGTTCTGCGCCCCGGCCTTCGGGTCCCAGGACAGGATCGCCTCGACGTCCTCCTTCCTCACGACCCGGCCGTCCTCGTGTCGCAGGAGGTTCTCGAGGAGGATCTTCAGCGAGAACGGGAGCCGGTCGGCGCGGCCGCCGAGCCGGGCGAGGCTGAAGATCGTGTATTCACGGCCCCCGGCCGCGAGGGTCGTCTTCGTCTGGAAGCTGTCGTTCATGATCTCTCCACCTCCCGGGGGGGCCGGGACGGCTTCGGGATTCTACGGCGGCGCCTCCCCTGGAGCGATCCTGAGACGGTGTCGCGCCGGAGCACGTGGAGCGCCGCTGGCGGCGCCCGGAGGAGCGGGCGCCTGCCGGCGCGACTCGATATAGTCCAGATCGAGGAGGACCGACATGAGCCTTTTCGGAAAGTCGTTCCAGGAGAAGGTCACCGAGGCGGTCAACACGCTCCGCGCCAAGACCCCGGGCCTGAGAGCGCTCACCGCCACGGTGGAGGGGGAGACGGTCACGCTCGAGGGCGAGGCCGACAGCCTCGCCGTGAAGTCCCAGGTGATGCAGGAGTTCGGGAAGCTCGTCGAGACGGCCAACACCATCAACAAGATCCGGATCCCGGCCCCGGCCGTGACTCACTCGGTCAACGAGACGATTCCGGTGGGGATCCCCTCTCCGGTCGCAGCGGCCGCCGGCGGCGCGCAGACGGTGGACGTGGCCGCGCCCGCCGTGGCCGAGCGGATCCACGAGGTCGTCTCCGGCGACACGCTCGGGCACCTCGCCCAGCACTACTACGGCAAGGCGAGCCTCTACATGAAGATCTTCGAGGCGAACAAGGACCAGCTGACGGACCCGAACAAGATCAAGGTGGGGCAGAAGCTCCGCATCCCGTGAGACGTGCGGGGGCTGATCTCCCGGCCCCCCTCCTCCCGTACACATTCCCGATGCGTCGTGTCCTCGCCGGGCTCGCCCTCCTCTTCCTCCTCGGGGGTGGCGCCGCCGCTCATCCGATGGGGAACTTCAGCGTCAACCGCTGGACTTCGCTGACGGTGCGGGCGGGCGGGCTCGATGTGGTGCATCTGGTCGACTTCGCCGAGATCCCGACCCAGACCGAGCTCGCCAGCGCGGGCCTCCTGGGGCGCTCCGGACCGCCGGGCCGCGCCGAGCTGGCGGCGATGAAAGACACGCTCGTCAAGCGGCTCCTTCCGGGTCTCCGGCTCGAGGTGGACGGCGTCGCGGTGCCGCTCTCCGTGAGTCTCTCGACTCTCGACGTCGCGCCGGGGGCGGCCGACCTGCCCACCCTGCGGCTGCGCGTCGAGGCGAAGGCCGTCCTTTCGGGCAAGGGCCGGGAGACCGCGATCCGCTTCGCCGACGCGAACTTCGAGGGGCGGGCCGGCTGGAAGGAAGTGATCGCGGCGGCCGGGCCCGGGGCGATGCTGGTCCGCTCGAACGTGCCGGCCCGAGATACGAGCAGCGCCCTCAGGGAGTACCCGACCGACCCGTCGGTGCTCCCGCCCGAGACGACGAGCGCGGAGCTCGTCGTCTCGTTCCCCCCGCGATGACCCTGGTCCTGGTCCGACCGCCCAGCGTGCGGCGCGAGACGGTGGGCGTGCTCCTCGCCGTCGCGGCGATCGCCGTCCTCGGCGGAGCCCGGGTCGCGTGGATCCGCCGCGCCGGGCCGGCGGCGGAATCCCGCCCCGCGACGGAGAGCGCTCTCCGCCCCGAGGACGCGCCGATCTACCAGTCGCTCCTCGTGGCGGCGGACTCGGTCGTCTCGGCGCGGGACCGCAGCGGGGCGTTCCCGTCGGTGGACGCCCTCGAGTCCGACGGGATCCCGCCCTTCGCCGCCGCGCTTCTCCCGAAGGAGCGCCGCGGCTACCGGTGGGAGGCGCGCGAGCTCCCGAAGGGGAGGGACTACGTGGGCCACGACCCGGCGAACGCGGCGAGGACCGCGTTTCTCCTGCGCGTCGTCGAGCAGGAGAAGGCGGGCTGGGAAGGGACGATGGCGGGCAGCGCGCCGCCGCGGCTGCGGGTCTCCGTGCAGCTGTACGTCCGTCGTTCCTGGGAGAAGCCGCCTGGCGAGCTGCCGGCGGCCGACGGCTGGTTCAACCTCGTCACGCTCGACGGGGCGGCGGGGGGGCGTTGAGGGGCGCCGCCGCGCTGCTGGCGCTCGCCCTGGCCGCGTCCTCCGCGCTCGCGACGCCGAGGAGGCTGCGGATCGGAGTCACCCTCCACCCGTACTACTCGTGGACCGTCAACGTGGCGGGCGATGCGGCGGATGTGGTGCCGATCCTCCCGGGCGACGTCGATCCGCACGCGTACCAGCCGCGCCCCGAGGAGATCCGCCGGCTCGAGACGCTGGATGCCGTCGTCGTGAACGGCCAGGGGCACGACGAGTTCCTGCCGCCGATGCTGAAGGCGGCCGGGAAGGAGGCGATTCCGCGGATCGAGCCGGCGCGCGGCGTCCCGCCGATGAAGGCCGCGGACGGCTCCGGCACGAACAGCCACTCTTTCCTGGCGCTGACCGGCGCCATCCAGCAGGTGCAGGAGATCGCTCGCGCGCTCTCGCGACTCGATCCGCCGCACGCCGCGGCCTACACGGAGAACGCGAGGGCGTACGGCAAGCGGCTCCGCGCGATCCTGGCGGAGGGCCTCGCGCGGCTGGAGCCGGTCGACACCGCGGCGGTGCGGCTCGCCACGGTTCACGACGGCTACGCGTATCTCTTCCGCGAGCTCGGGCTCACGGTGACCGCGGTCGTCCAGCCTCGCCACGGGCTCGAGCCGTCGGCCCGGCAGCTGGCGGACACGATCGACCGGATCAAGGCGGCGAAGGTCGACGTCCTCTTCACCGAGATGGACCTCGCGCGGAAGTACGTCGACACCGTGGAGAAGGAGTCGGGCTGCCGGCTCGCTCGCCTCACCCACATCGCGGGAGGGCCGTACACGGCGGACCGCTTCGAGCGGGACATGAAGGCGAACGTCGACGCGATCGTGGGGGCCCTCACGGCACCGCGGGGCCGCTCCTGAGCGCGCTCGCCGTCTCCGTCCGGAATCTCACCGTGACGCTGGGCTCGCAGCGCGCGCTCGAGGACGTCTCGCTCGACGTCCCGGAGAGGACGCTCCACGCCGTCGTGGGGCCGAACGGAGGCGGCAAGACGACGCTCCTGCGGGCGCTGCTCGGCCTCGTCCCGTTCACCGGCGAGGTGCGCGTCGCGGCCGGGACGATCGGCTACGTCCCGCAGTCCCTGGCTCTCGACCCGGCGTTGCCGCTCACGGCTCTCGACCTCCTCGTGCTCATGCGCCGCCGCGGGCCGGCGTTCTGGCCGGTCGGCCGGAAGCGGCGCGAGGAGGCGTTGCGGGCGCTCGACGCGACGTCGGCCGCCCCTCTCGCCGATCGGCTCCTCGGCGAGCTGTCGGGAGGCGAGCTGCGCCGTGTGCTGCTGGCCCAGGCCCTGGTGCCGAAGCCGGCCCTCCTCCTGCTGGACGAGCCGGCCGCGAACGTCGACGAAGGCGGAGCCCGCCAGCTGGAGGGCCTCCTCGAGCGCCTCGTGAAGGACGACGGGGTCACCGTCCTCCTCGTGGAGCACGACCTCGCGCGGGTCTCGCGGATCGCGGACGGCGTGACGCGCCTGTGCCGCACGGTCGTGAAGGACGCGGCGTGATGCAGGCGCTGTACGACCTCGTCGCGCGCGCGGCGGCCGGCGGCCTCCTGCCTCAGGTCTTCGCCCACCCCTTCATGGTGCGGGGGCTTCTCGCGGCGCTCCTCCTGGGGCCGCTCTTCGGCGGCATGGGGACGCTCGTCGTGGCGCGCCGGCTCTCGTTCTTCGTGCAGGCGATCGGAAACGCCGCGATGACCGGGACGGCGATCGGGCTCCTCCTGGGCGAGCCTCCTGGAGCCACGTGGGCCGGCGTCTTCGGCTTCTGTCTCGTCGCCGCCCTCGTCATGACGTGGCTGAAGAACCGGGGGCGGATCCCGGCCGACACGCTGACCGGTCTCTTCCTGGCCCAGACGCTCGGGCTCGGCGTCGTGATGCTGACGCTGGTCTCCAAGCGCTTCGACATCCACCAGGTCGAGGGGGCGCTGTTCGGGAGCCTCATCACGATCGGCGATACCGATCTCCTCTTCCTGGCGGCGGTGGGGCTCGGTACGGCGTTCGTGGGCTCGCGCCTCTACAACGCGTTCCTGCTCGGCAGCCTCAGCCCGGCGCTGGCGGCGGTGCGCGGGCGTCGCCCGCTCCTCCTGGACTACGTCTTCGTGATCCTGGTGACGGCGGTCGTCACCGCGGGCCTGAAGCTGATCGGCGCGCTCCTGATCCTGGTGCTCATCGTCGTCCCGGCCGCGGCCGCGCAGAACGTGGCCCGGAACCTCCGGCAGATGATGGCGATCAGCATCGCGCTCTCGACCGCCGCCGCTGTAGGCGGGCTCGTCGTCTCGGGCCTCCTGCCGATCCCGACCGGCGGCGCCATCGCGCTGGTCTCGACCGCGCTCTTCTACCTGACGTTTCTCGCCCGCACCCTGACCCGAAAGGAGACCTTCCCATGAAGACCAGAATCCGCCTCCTCGCCGCGCTGCTCGCCCTGGCTCCATTGACGGCCTTCGCGCACGGTATCGCCGTCTGGGCCGAGGTGAAGGACGGCAAGGTGCACGTCGAGGCGCACTACAGCGACGGAAAGCCGGTGAAGAACGGGAACGTCACGGTGAGCGCCGGCGGCAAGACCGTGCTGACCGGCAAGACCGACGAGAAGGGCGACTTCGACTTCGCCCCGCCGGTGAGGAGGGCGCTGACGGTGAAGGTGGCGGCGGGCGGGCACCACGACGCCACGGCGACGGTGAAGGAGGAGGACCTGAAGGACGTCCCGCTGGCCCCGGGCTCGAAGTAGGAGTCCCGGGGCTCAGCCGGGCAGCGAACCGAATCGGGCCTTGTACTCCTCGAGCAGCCGGAGGGCCTCGTCGCGTTCGGCGCCCACGCGGAATGCGTCGGACTGGGCGCGCGCCGCCTCGGCCTGGGCGCGCTCCGCTTCGGCCTGGGCGCGCTCCGCTTCGGCCTGGGCGCGCTCCGCTTCGGCCTGAGCCGCTTCACCCAGCGTCGGAAAGGGCCGGCCGTCGGGCCCGAGCCAGCGCAGCCAGTCACACGCGATCCCGCGGTAGGTCCCGGCCCGGGCCCCGAGCGACAGCCCCAGGACGTCGCACGGCACGTCGCCGTTCGGGAGAGCCGGGAGCGGCCGGTACCGTTTGGTCCCGAGATCGAGGAGGTAGCCCTCGAGCTTCGCGGTCCACGGATCGAAGAGGTAGTAGTGGCTCACGTGGAGCCGGCGTGCGTAGATCTCCATCTTCTCGCCACGGTCGACCGCCTCCGTCGACTCGGAGGTGAGCTCGATCACGACGTCGGGCGTCCGCCCGTCCTCTTCCCAGACGACCCAGCTCCTCCGTTCGTGCCACTCCGTGTTCAGCACGACGAAGACGTCGGGGCCGCGGAAGTCGTTCCTCCGGGCCTGGCTCTCGCTGAAGTAGACGAACATGTTGCCGGCGGCGAAGAAGTCGGTCCTGCCCTTCCAGCCGCACT
Organism: uncultured Holophagales bacterium; assembly: GCA_964384675.1. Lineage (GTDB taxonomy): Bacteria > Acidobacteriota > Thermoanaerobaculia > UBA5066 > UBA5066 > CAYLNK01. The sequence goes on from CAYLNK010000053.1 coordinate 15,159, forward strand.
CGAGGGACTCGACGAGCAGATTCATCTGGCAGGCGTGTCGGTAGGTCTCCATCGGCACTCCGTCGTCGCACGGGAGATCCTGGCCGCGCGGCGGGAGGGGGATCGCGGACATGGCTCTTCGAGTTTACGCTTCCCCGTCTCCATGCGCCGCGCCGACCGCCTTTTCCAGATCGTCCAGCTCCTGCGCCGTGACCGGATCACGACTGCGGCGAAGCTGGCGCGCGAGCTGGGCGTCGGAGAGCGGACGATCTATCGCGACGTCCAGGACCTGGCGGCGTCCGGCGTGCCGATCCAGAGCGAGGCGGGCGTCGGCTACCGGCTGCCGAAGAGCTTCGATCTCCCGCCCCTGATGTTCACGGGCGACGAGATCGAGGCCCTGGTCCTGGGCGCGCGGATCACGCAGGCCTGGGGCGGGGCGGCCCTCTCCGGCGCGGCTCGCTCGGCGCTTTCGCGCATCGAGGCCGTGCTGCCCCCCGCGCTCCGCGAGCGGCTCTCCGGCGGCAGCCTCTTCGCACCCGGCTTCCACGTCCCGAAGCGGACGTTGGCGCATCTCGAGACGCTCCGCACGGCGATCCGGGAGCAGCGGAAGACGAGCGTCGGCTACACGCGCGCCGACGGCGCGGCGAGCGAGCGCGTGCTCCACCCGCTCGGCCTCTTCTTCTGGGGCACGAGCTGGTCGCTCGCCGCCTGGTGCGAGATGCGCGTCGGCTTCCGGACGTTCCGGCTCGACCGGATCCGCGAGCTGCACTTGCTCGACGATCGCTTCACGATCGAGGCGGGGCGGACGCTCGCGGACTACGAGCGCCTCATGGAAGAGGAAGAGGAGCCGGGCAAAGCCTCCTGACAGGAGGGTGTCAGGAGGGGGCGTGCAGAGTCCACCGTGCAAGGAGGACCTCACATGTTCCGGACCATCGAAGACTTCAGGGAGATCTGGGCGGACGAGCGGACCAAGACGCTGGCCGTGCTGCGAGCCATCCCGACCGGGAAGATGCACCAGGCCGTGGACGGCGAGCGGCGGACGCTCGGGCGCCTCGCGTGGCATCTGGTGGAGAGCGCCATCGAGCTGCCGGGCCACCTCGGTCTCACGGTCGCGGGGCCGAAGCTGAACGAGGTCGGCTTCATCGGCGAGCCGGTCCCGGCCACGATGGACGAGCTGGTCGCGGCCTACGACAAGACGAGCGCGTCCGTCGCCGAGCAGGTCGGGACATGGAAGGACGCCGACCTGGAGACGATCGACGAGCTGTACCACGAGAAGTGGCGGCGCGGCTTCAGCCTCTACGTGCTGATCGCGCACCAGGCGCATCACCGCGGGCAGATGACCGTCCTGATGCGGCAGGCGGGGATCCGTCCGCCGGACGTCTACGGGCCGACGGTCGAGGGATGGGCGGGGTACGGTCTCCCGGCTCCGGTGGTGTAGGCCCGGTTCCGGCTTCACGGGTGGGCGGCGTGGCGGGATCCGCCGGGGGCGGGGATGGGCCCCGCGCGACCCGCTGCGCGCCCGCGACCCTAGCTCCCCCGAAACTGCCAAGCAGAAGCTGAAGATGAAGCGGCAGGCAGTTTCGGGGGAGACTTCCGCGTGCGGCGCTTCGGACGCGGGGGGCTCGCGAAACTTGCCCCTCGGGGCCTGCGCGGTTGAGGCATCGGCTGGGTCCGTCTGGCCCCGGGGGCTTCGAACATCGCGAGCCCCCCGCGCGCGCCTCGCCGCGAGCGGAAGCGGGTCGACCGCGCGCAGCGGCCGACCGAGGTGATCGCCCCCGCCCCGGCGGATCCAGGGCACTACGGAACGGAAGGCTGGGCGATGATCCCGGGATGCCAACGACGGACCCAGCGACCGCGTCGATCCCGTTGGGGGCCGAAGGGACGGAATCCGTTCTCGTCGTCCACGAGCTCACCGTCGCGCACCACCACCCGGACATGCCCGAGGTGTACGGGACGCCGTACATGGTCTATTTGATGGAGGTCGCGGCCGCTAACGCGGTACAGGCGTACCTCCCGCCGGGCTGGGTGACGGTCGGGAGCCTCGTCAACGTGCGCCACCTCGCCGCGACACCGGTTGGCCGGACGGTGACCGCCCGGGCGCGCGTTACCGCGGTCGAGGGCCGGACGATCTCCTTCGAGGTCGAGGCCCACGACGGGGTGCGGCGGATCGGCGAGGGGAGCCACGAGCGCGGGGCCGTCCACCTGGAGCGATTCCTGTCCCGACTCGCCGCCGGCTGAGAATTTTTCTCATTTCTCCTTGACAGGACCGAACTCCGTTCCTATGTTTAACGCCGTTAAGTTAACGGCGTTAAACAAACGAGCGCCGTAAAGGGAGAGGGAAGTGGGCATCACGGAACGGCGGGAGCGGGAGCGGCAGGAGACGAGGGAGAAGATCCTCGACGCCGCCCGGGAGCTCTTCGTGGCGGAGGGGTACGAGGCCGTCACGATGCGCCGGATCGCCGACGCCATCGAGTACTCGCCCACGGCGATCTACTTCCACTTCAAGGACAAGGAGACCCTGATCCGGGAGCTCTGCAGCCAGGACTTCCACTCGCTCGCCGCCGAGTTCCAGAAGATCGCCCGGGAGCCGGACCCCCTGGAGCGGCTCCGCCAGATCGGGATGGCGTACGTCGAGTTCGGGATCCGGAACCCGAACCACTACAGGCTGATGTTCATGACGCCGTGTCCGCACCCGAAGGACGCGGACCTCACGGCGCTCGGGAAGGGGAACCCCGAGGAGGACGCCTACGAGTTCCTGAAGGGGACCGTCGCCGACGCGATCGCCAGAGGAATGCTGCGCCCCGAGCACACCGACCCCGAGCTGGTCGCGCAGGCGGCGTGGGCCGGGACGCACGGCGCGGTGGCGCTCCGGATCGCGCGGGAGGCCGACGCCTGGGTGGAGTGGCGCGGCGTCAAGGAGACGGCCGCTCTCATCATCGACTCGATGATCGAGGGGCTGAAGCGTTCCGGGGGGAACCGTGGACGCTCCGCGTCCGGTGCGTCGGTTCCCCCCGGGCCCCCCTCCGCCGGCCGGAGATCCGAAAAGGGAGCCGTCTGAGATGGTCTCCCTCGCGCGGAAGAACCTCCTCCACGACAAGCTCCGCTTCGTCATCACGGTCTCCGGCGTGGCGTTCGCGGTGATGCTCGTCTTCGTGCAGGTCGGGCTGTTCCTCGGCCTCCTCGACAACGCGTCGATCACGATCGAGAAGATGAGCGCCGACCTGTGGGTCACGTCCAAGGCGACGCCCAACATCGACTTCGCCCATACGTTCCCCGAGACGTACGTCCAGCGCGTCCGCTCGGTGCCCGGCGTGGAGCGGGCCGACAACCTGATCGTCTGGTTCATGCAGCTCGCGCTGCCCACCGGCGCCCAGGAGGGGACGCTCGTCTACGCGCTCGAGGACTTCAGCAAGTGGAACATCCCGTGGAAGGTCAAGCAGGGCGACCTCGCCGACCTGAAGCGCGGGAAGTACTTCTTCCTGGACGGCTCGGCCACCCGCCGCTACGGCGCCTTCCAGGTGGGGGAGTACCGGGAGATCCTGGAGCAGCGGCTGAAGATCATCGGCCGGACCGAGGAGGCCCGCTCCTTCACGACGACGCCGATCGCGTTCATGGACTACCGGATGGCGCAGCAGCTGTCGTACCAGTCGATGCACGACAAGACGACGTACGTCGTCGTGAAGCTCGCCCCGGGGGCAGACCTCGAGACCGTGCGGGCCGAGATCAAGCGCCGGCTGCCGTTCAACGACGTCTTCACCAAGACCGAGTGGGCAAAGAGGTCGCGAGCGTACTGGGTGAAGAACACCGGCATCGGGCTCAACATGTACATCACGGTCTTCCTCGGGGTGCTGGTGGGGGTCGTCGTGGTGGCGCAGACGCTCTACACGTCGACGATGGAGCACCTCAAGGAGTTCGGCACCGTGAAGGCGATCGGCGGCGGCAACGGCGAGATCTACCGGATCCTCGCCGAGCAGGCCACCATCTCCGCGGTCGTCGGGTTCTTCCTGGGGGCCGCCATGTCGTACGCCATGCGTCCCGTGATGGCGAAGATCGACCTGAAGCTGATCGTCACACCGGAGTTCGCCGGGTTCGTCCTGATCGGGACCGTCGCCATGTGCCTCCTCGCCTCGATGCTCTCCTTCCGTAAGGTGGCCGGAATCGACCCCGCCCTGGTCTTCCGCGGATAGAAAGACCCAAACAGGACCCAATCGGGAGCCGACCGAGGTCCGCTCCACGTGAAAGGTGTACGGAAATGCCGGTTCTCGAATCCGAAGGCGTCATCAAGCGGTTCAGCGAGGGGAAGCAGACCGTCGAGGTGCTGCGCGGCGTCTCCCTCTCGGTGGAGCGCGGGGAGGTGGTCTCGCTCGAGGGGCCGTCCGGCTCCGGCAAGACGACGTTCCTCTCGATCCTGGGATGCATCCTGACGCCCACCGAGGGCCGGCTCACCGTGGAAGGCAACGACGTGGACGTGCGGCGCCCCGAGGCCCTGCCCGGGATCCGCAAGCGCTCGATCGGCTTCGTCTTCCAGCAGTTCAACCTCTTCCCGGCGCTGTCGGCCGTCGAGAACGTCGAGTACGCCTTGAACGTGAAGGGGATGAAGGGAAAGCAGGCGCGGATCGAGGCCGAGCGCGTCCTCGACGCCGTCGGGCTCGGAGACCGGAAGCGGTTCCTGCCGCGCGACCTCTCCGGCGGGCAGAAGCAGCGGGTCGCCATCGCGCGGGCTCTCGCCGGCTCGCCGTCGATCCTCCTGGCCGACGAGCCGACCGCGAACCTCGACTCGCACGTCGGCATGCAGGTCCTCACGATGTTCCGAGATCTCGCCAAGCGCGAGAACCGCGCGCTCGTCGTCGTCACCCACGACCCGAAGGTCCGGACGATCGCCGATCGCGTCGTCACCATCCACGACGGCAGGCTCGCCGAGCCCGCCCCGCTCGCCGCCTAGGAGTCCGCTCATGAAGAAGCTCACCCTCACCGTTGCCGGCGCGGTCGTCCTGGGCGCCGCGCTCCTTTCCGTCCACCTGCAGGCCGGCAAGCCGGAGAGCCTGCGGCCGGAGGTCGTCCCGGCGTCCAGCTCGACTCCGCGCGACGGCGTTCGGATCGCCGCCGAGGGCCGCGTCGTTTCCTATCCGGGGGCCGAGGTCGTGGTCGGGACGGACTTCGCGGGCACGATCACGCGCCTCCTCGTCTCGGAGAAGACGGCCGTGAAGAAGGGCGACCTGATCGCCGAGCTGAACGCCGACACCGAGAAGGCCGCGCTCGCCGAAGCGCGGGCTCGCCGGGGCGAGGCGGAAGCGGACATCCGCTGGGCGGAGAGCGAGATCGCTCGCGTCGAAAAGCTCCTGGCGGGGAAGGTCGGGACCCAGCAGGCCGTCGACAAGGCGCGGCGCGACCTCGAGGCGGCGACCGCACGCCGCGCCACGTCGCTGGCCGAGGAGCAGCGGCTCGCCGCGACGATCGCCAAGTCGCGCATCACGGCCCCTCTCGGCGGCGTCGTCCTCGGGCGTCACGTGGAGCCGGGCGAGACGGTGGAGCGGGGGCGGCGGCTGGTGACGGTCGCGGACCTGTCGCGGGTCCGTGTCGAGGCCGAGGTCGACGAGTCCGATTCGGGGCGCGTCGCCGTCGGCGCTCCCGTCGTGATTCGCGCCGAGGGCGACGGCGACGTCGTCTACCGCGGCACGGTGGAGGAGATCCCGGACAGCGTCAGCCCCAGGAAGACCAAGCCCCAGGATCCGGGCAAGCCGTCGGACACGCGGGTCCTCCTCGTGAAGATCGCGCTCGAGAAGGCGACGCCCCTCAAGCTCGGCCGCCGCGTCGAGGTGGAGATCCAGGGCCGCTCGTGATCGGCGGGCGGCGTCCCGCGGGGGTAGCATCAGCCGTCTCCGGATCCGGCTCCGGGAACACCGACCACGGGCCAACGTGCTGGTCGATCTGACCGAAGACCACCCGCTTGAAGCGGTACGTCGTCGACTTCGGGCTGGCCCGCGCGCTCGACACCCCGGGGCTCACGCTGACCGGACAGCCGGTCGGGACGCCGGCGTACATCGCGCCCGAGCAGGCGACGGGCGACGCCGCGGCGATGGACCGGCGGACCGACGTCTACGGTCTCGGCGCCACGCTGTACACGTGCCGCCGTTCCGCGGCTCGAGCCGCCCCGCCGATAGACGCGGACCGATCGGTTGCCGTATCAGGTGCATGGCCCGCGCGAGCTCGCCCGTGACGCCGCTTCGGCACCTTGCGGGCGCCGGTCTTATCGCGCTCCTCGGCGCCACATCGGCCGTCGCCCTGCCGTGTACCGCGCCGTTCATGGACGACACGCTGCGGGTCGGCTTTGCCGGCCTCACCGCACCGCTTCGGACCGGGGACCTGAACCTCGACGGGGCCACGGACCTCGTCGCCCTGAACGCGGAATCGGGCGCGCTATGGGTCCTCTGGGGCCGGAAGGACCGCGACCTCGGGCCTCCGCACCGCCTCGCGACGCCGTCTGTGACCCAGCTGTACGCCGTCCTCGACTTCCACGGCCTCGGGACGACGGACCTCCTGGTCGGCACGTCGTCCGGTCCCGCGGTCCTCCTCGGCGACGGCGCCGGCGGATTTCGGCCCCTCCCGGTGACCGGTGTGGACCTGGCTCTCGATCCAGCGCGCTGGAGGCTCGCGGACGTGAACGGGGACGGTCGCCTCGACGTCGTCGTGCTCTCGACCGGCCCGGCCACGTCGATCGACGTCTACGCGGGCGACGGTCGGGGGGCCTTCCACCGCACCGCGTCGACTCCGCTCGCGGGCGTGTCGTCCAGCGGCGGGACGCTCGTGCTCGCGGACCTGAACCGCGACGACGTGCCGGACGTGGCCGTCGCGGCGACGACGCCTCCCAACGGCGCGCTGTATGTCCTTCCGGGCGTGGGCGGTGGAGCCTTCGGTCCCGCGCGAGAGATCGCGAGAGGCAGGATGTTCGGTGTCACGATGCAGACCGAAGACCTCGATCGCGACGGCGCTCGGGATCTGCTCGTGGTGACCGGCGAGATCCTGGGGATAGGCGGCCGGTTCCTCGAGACGGGCGCGGTCTACTGGGGAGACGGCGGCGGCGGGTTCACCTCGTCCGGTCCGATCGCCTCGTCCACCGGCGGCTCGTTCGCGTCGCTCGACGTCGACGGCGACGGCAGACCCGACCTCGTCTTCAGCTGCCCCCAGTACCCGTGTGTCGTCGGGACCTATCTGATGCGGTCACTCGGGGGGCGGAGCTTCGGGCCTCAGACTCTCCTCACGTCTTCGTCGATCGGTGTGCAGGTGGCGGACGTGGACGGTGACGGCTTTCCGGACCTCGTCCCGACGCGCTCGGCGGGGTCGCTCACGTCGCCGATCCTCCTCTCCCGCTGCGGCGGAGCCCCCTTCGCGCGGAGCTTCCTCGTACCGGTCGTCCTCGCCGCGCGTGGCGTCGGCGACGCTCGGTTCACGTCCGAGCTCGTGCTGACGAACCACGGGCCGAACGACGTCGCCGTCGAGCTGACGTACACGGCCTCGCTCGGCGGCGGAGGCGGAGCCGCGTCGCTGCCGCTCCCGCACGGCCGGCAGAGGATCCTCGGAGACGTCATCGCCGAGCTTCGCGCCCTCGGCGTCCCGATTCCGGACGGCGACGGGCGCGCCGGCTCGCTGCGCGTGCGCTTCTCGGGAGCCTCCTCGCCGGCGGACATCTCGGCCCAGGCGCGGGCGGTCTCCCCGTACGCGGACGGGGAGGTGGGCGTGGGCATCGCGCCTCTCCCGATCTCCGAGGGGATCACCGGGCCGTCCGTCGTCCCGCTGCTCCGGGAGAGCGCCGATGCACGCACGAACCTCGCGCTCGTCAGCCTCGCGCGTCCCGAAGACGGGAACGTGACGTTGCGGGCGACCGTGATCTCGGCCGACCCGGGCCACCCCGGTACGTCGGTGCTCCCCGACGTGCCGCTCACCCCCGGCCAGTTCGTCCAGATCGACCGGGTCCTCCTCCGGAGCGGGCTCGGCGCGACCGCGGGCTGGTGCCGGATCGAGCGCGTCTGCGGCGACGCGGCCTACGCGGGGTACGCCGTGCTCAACGACAACGCCAGCGCGGACGGGTCGGTCGTCGCGGCGGTCGCGGAGCACGCGCTCCGCACGACCTCGCTCCTCCTGCCCGTCGTGGCGGAGACCGGTGTCTTCACGACGGAGGTCGTGCTGACCAACGCGTCGACCACCGACCGGACGATCACCCTGGAGCTGCAGGCTCCCGGCGTGACGGCCCCTTCCCACCTCGCCCGGAAGGCCGTCACCGTCCCTGCCGGCGGGCAGGTGAGCCTGCCGGCGTTTGCGAAGGAGCTGTGCGCCGGGGACGTGTCGCTGCCGTGCGTCGGCCCAGTCCGAACCGGGGACACCGAGAATGCCTGGGGTCTCCTGGCGCTGGCTCTCGTACGAGGGACGGGATCCTCCGCCGGCACGGGCCTGGCGGTCGCGGCCGGGTCGGGATTCGGCGGCTGGCTCATGGGGCTGCGTCAGGACGACCGCCACCGGTCGAACCTCGCGCTCGTGAACCCGTCGAACACGGGCACCGCGCGATTCCGCCTCGACGTCTTCGACGGCGCGACGGGCGACCTCGCCGCGTCGCTCCCCGAGGTTGCGGTCGGCGACGAGGGCTGGAAGCAGCTGAGCTCGTTCCTCTCGGTCCACGCACCGGGCGTGTCGAACGCGTACGTCCACGTCACGCGCCTCGACGGGAACGCCAACGGGTTCGCGTACGCCGTCCTGAACGACGGTGGGGGACCCGGTCTCGGCACTGGCGACGGGACGTACCTCGCCGCGCAGTAGAGAGTACGGCGCTTCTCGTCCCGCAGAAGCCGCGGTCGGCATAGAGCTCCGCGGCCCGCCGGTGCCGTGGGCTCGCCACCCACTGCCCGGTGAAGGGAGGGGGGAGCGGTCGGGGGCGGGTAGACTCGGTCAGAGGTGGCAGATGAACGAGATGACGGGGCATATCGATCCATCTGGCAGACTTCTCGTTCCCGCCGCCTTCCGCCGCGCGCTCGGCCTGACGCCGGGTGCGTCCGTGACCCTCCGGGTCTCGGACGGGGAGCTGCGAGTCGTCGCCAGGAGCGAGGCCGTCAGGCTGGCCCAGGAGCGTGTCCGGCGCTACGTGACTCCGGACCGGCGGCTTGCCGACGAGCTGATCGCCGAGCGTCGTACGGAGCGGCGGCGTGGCTAGAGTCGTTCTCGATGCCTCCGCCCTCCTCGTGCTCCTGCACGACGAGCCGGGTGCGGCGGAGGTGGCGGAGGCGCTCGAAGAGGCCGCGGTCAGCGCCGTGAACCTGTCGGAGGTCGTGGCCAAGCTCCTGGACGCGGGCATGCCGCGCGACGAGGCGGAGGACGTCCTCGGGGGGCTCGGTCTGGACGTACGCCCCTTCGACGCCGACTCCGCGTGGGCGGCGGGAAGCCTGCGTGCCAGGACGAAGGCGGCGGGGCTCTCCCTGGGTGATCGAGCGTGCCTGGCGCTCGCGAAGGCTCTGGGAGTCCCCGCACTCACCGCCGACCGTGCCTGGGCGAAGGTCCCAGGGGGCGTCGAGGTGAAGCTCCTGCGATGAGGAGATGGCGGAGGCGTGTGGGAGTCGAACCCACCTGCCGCCCCTCTCGGGGCGCGCACGCTGGTTTTGAAGACCAGGAGGGCCGCCGGACCCCGTGCGCCTCCGTTCCTCCGGATGCTACTGGCAGCTCACCCGCAGCGACGAGGCCGTGTCCTCGCCGACCGGCGTGTTCGAGAGGTTGTTGTCGTCGTCCCGGAACGTCGTCGACCGACCGCGATAGCCGGGCCCCTCGAACAGGATCGCGGTGCAGCCGCGCGGGACCGCGACCGAGCTGGTGGTGCGGGCGCCGATCGAGGTGCCGGAAAGGTCCGGCACGTCGCGGTCGAAGGTTTGCGACGGGCCGCGCCGGTCGCGATCGCGGAAGAGGGTCACGCCGCGGGTCGCCACCGGGGGCGGGACGATGAACCCCGTGCCGGGCCTTCCGTCCCCGTCGTCGTCCCGGTCGCGGTCGCGGCAGGAGACCTGGAGCGAGAACGCCGTGTTCTCCCCGACCTCGGTGTTGCCGAGGTTGTCGTCGTCCTCCCGGAAGCGGGTCGAGCGTCCCCTGTAGTACGGGCGGTCGTAGAGGATCGCCACGCAGCCGCGCGAGACGGCGATGGAGCTGGCGGCCTGGGCGCCGAAGCGGGTGCGGGAAAGGTCCGGCACGTCCTCGCGGAAGGTGACCGAGGAGCCGCGCTGATTGCGGCCGGAGTAGAGGGTGACCCCCCGCTCGCGGGACGGGACGTGGGGCCTCGGGTGGTTGTAGCCGCCCTCGTCGCCCTCGCAGCGGACGCGGAGGGACGACGCCGTGTCCTCGCCCACCTGGGTGTTGCCGAGGTTGTTGTCGGCCTCCCGGAACTGGGTGGAGCGGCCCTCGTAGTACGGCCGCTCGAAGAGGACGCCGACGCAGCCGGGGGTGACGTCGATGGAGCTGGCGCGCCGCGCGCCGACGATGGAGTAGCGCAGGTCCGGCACGTCGCGGTCGAACGTCTCGCTCGGACCCTCGCGGTCCCGGTCGCGATACAAGGTGACGCCGCGGCTGGGCGGGGGATCGAACGGACGGTCGTCGTCGCAGCGGACCTTGATCGAGCCGACGGAGTTCCGCCCGAGCGGCGTGTTGCCGAGGTCGTTGTCGGGCTCGCGCACGGTCACGCGGCGGCCGCGGTAGCCGGGCTGCTCGTACAGGACGGCGAGGCACCCCGCGGCGACCGAAACGGAGCTCGTCCGGCCCACGCCGAAGCGCGTGTCGTCCAGATCGGGCTCGTCGCGGGTGAACGTCTGGTTGCGGCCGATCTGGCTGGTGCCGGAGTAGAGGGTGACGCCGCGCGGCTGGGCGGTCGCGGGCAGCGCGCCGAGGAGGACGAGCGCGAGCGGGGCCAGGCGGACGAGGCTTCTCTGCATGGGACCTCCCTGGCCGGGATTGTGTCAGGGTGGAAGGGACGCTGCATCTGCCGAGGTCGAGGCATAAGATTCGGGGCATGAGACGGAAACTGATCTCGCTCGCTCTCGTCGCCTCGCTCGGGATCGCCCTTCCCGCGACCGCCGCCGCGAAGAAGAAGTCGGCCAAGCCGACCCCCGCTCCGACCAAGGCGGCCTCCCCCCCCGCTGCTGCGGCCCCCGCCAAGAAGGCCAAATGAGCAAGATCATTTGGCTGCTGGTGATCG
>CAYLNK010000054.1:0-26188 GCA_964384675.1 uncultured Holophagales bacterium
CCGGCGCCACGATCGGGGCTGGAGCGGGCGGGACGTCCTCCACGTGGACGGGAGCGGCCGGAACCGGGATCGGCTCCGACGGAGGCGTCAGGAGGTCGATCCCGCCGAGCGGCAGAGCCATCGTCGGCCCCTCGGGTGGCGCGGAAGGCGGGGCCGAGGCCACCGTCGGCGTGGAGTCGCCGAGCGGCGCGAGGGGATCGTCCAGGAGGGACACCTTCCGCGACCAGATCCCCTTCAGGTCGATCGAACCGGTCGTCTCGAGGAACGGCTCTTCGGCGGCGGACAGCACGAAGCGGGGCGTCGGAGCCGGCGCCGGGGCCTGGGTCGGCGCCGGGCGCGGGGCCGGAGGCGTAGGTGCCGGCGGCGGTCCCGGCAGGGGCTCGGGCTCGGGCTCGAACACGAAGGCGAGCGGAGACTCCGCGGCCGTCGGCTCGCTCGGGGCCCCCGCCGCGGCCATCTCCTCGGGTCTCTCCATGCGGAGGGTCGGCATGTCCTCGACGACCCCCAGGAGGCGGCGCGCCCGCTTGACCAGGATCTCCATCGGCGCCGGCTCGAACCCCTGCTTGGCTCGGTTGAGCTCCTCGGCGCACACCTGCCGGGCGGCCTTGAAGAGGAGCTCGGGCTCGGCGGTGGTCGAGCCGCGCAGCTCGCGCACCACGTCCGAGACCGTCGGAAGCGCGCGCCGGCGCGGCGGCCGTTGGTCCTGGGGGCCGCTCATCCGGCCAGCTGCTCCCAGTCGTCGTCGGGAGCGTCCAGGGCGATGGCGAGCCCTCCGTTCGAGCCTGCGAAGACCGGGTCCTCGACCGCGCGCACACGCCCGCCACCGACCTCGGCCAGCGCCTTCTCGAGCGCCGCCGGGAGGCCCGGGACCTGGGAGCCGCCGCCGGCGAGGAGGACGTTCTGGCGGACGCGCTCCTGGTACTCGGGCTCGACCCGCGACAGGAGGTCGAGCATCGTCTCGACGATCGGCCCCATCAGGCTCTCACAGGCTCGCTTCAGGTCGGCGGTGATGTCGATCGGCGTCGGCTTCCCCGCGACCGGGACGCTCACGGTGACCGGGGCCTTCGGATCCCCCACGAAGCTGTGCTTCTCCTTCCACTCCCGCACCATGTGCACGGAGAAGCGCGCCTCCGGGTAGCGGGCCTTGATCAGCAGCATGAGCTGCTCGTCGACGGAATCGCCCGCGTTCGTGAGGGTGCGCTGGTCCTCCTCGGTCGGATAGCGCCCCTTCATCACGCAGAAGTCGGTGGTGCCGGCGCCGATGTCGATGATCATCGTGTGGAGGAGCGCGTCGACGCCGTAGGCGACCGAGAACGGCTCGGAGACGATCATCAGCGCGTCGGCGAGCCCCTTCACCGCGGCGCGCAGGTGCTGGCGCGAGACCCGCAGCGCCTCGGCCGGCACGCCCACCACGGCCCGTACCTTCTGTCCCTCGAGCGGCCCGGACAGCGAGACCAGGTGCCGGAGCAGCTCGCGGACCGCCTCTTCGTCCTTGGCGGAGCCCTCCTTGATTAGACCCCGCTCCAGCGGGCGGTGCAGGTCGAGCATCGAGCGGGCGTCGAGCGCCTCGCGCCCGAACAGGACCGGCTTCTTCACGACCTTGCGCGCGACCATGTCGAGCGGCCAGCCGACGTAGCTGTCCACCACGTGGCGGGCCCCGTTCGAGGCCGAGATCGAGCTCCGGGAGGTGCCGAGGTCGATCCCGACGTGGAGGACGTCCTTCGTAGCGGTAGCCATGCGCGTTCTCATTGCTCCTTGGCCGGGAGCTCCCCGGCGGCGATCTGGGGCCGAGGGGCTCCCCCGGTGTACGCCTCGATCCCGGCCACGAGGGCCTGGGCGATGCTCTGGCGGTACGCGGGATCGGCCAGGCGGCGGGCCTCCTCGCCGTTCGAGATGCAGGAGATCTCCGCGAGGATCCCGGGCATCTCGGAGGCGACGAGGACGACGAACGGCGCCTGCTTCACGCCCCGGTCCTCGAGACCGGGGTTGACCTTCCGGAGCGAGCCGAAGAGCGATCCCTGCACGGCGGTCGCGAGCTTCTTCGATTCGCTCTGGCGGACGTCCACGTAGATCTCCTCGAGGAGGCGCTTGAAGTCGGAAAGAGCATAGCCCGACTCGCGGTTCTCCTCGCCGGCCAGGCGCACGACGTGCGGGTCCTCGCTCGCGCCGAGGAAGTACGTCTCCACGCCGCGCCGGTCGACCGTGGGGATCGAGTTCACGTGGATCGACAGGAAGAGGTCCCCCTTGGCCGCGTTCGCGAAGAGGGCCCGCTCCCTGAGGGAGACGTTCCGGTCGCCGTCGCGGGTCATGACGACGGTGTAGCGCGCCTCCTCGAGAAGCTCCTTCACCCGCTTCGCCACGTCCAGCGTCACCTGCTTCTCGGTCAGCCCGTCCGGGGTGAGGGCGCCGGGGTCCGAGCCGCCGTGGCCCGGGTCCAGCACCACCTTGGCGACGTCGAGGCGGAAGACGCTGGGATCGATCCTCTTGGGCGCCCGCAGGACGCCGAGCTGGGGCGCCGGCGTCGGCGCGGCCTTCTCCGAGACCAGCACGACCTCCGGCCTCGTCTCGCCGTTCGAGAAGGCGTTGATCGAGACGAACAGGGCGAGGGGCACCACGACCACGCCGAGCGCCCGCATCGAGAGCCGGAGGAGCCGCCGGCTGCGCCGCAGGCCGGCCGGGGGCAGGTTCGCGAGGTCGTTCACGTTCTCGCGCACCGCCTGCCGCAGGATCCGCCGCCGGAGCTCGTCCCGATCGTCCATCCAATCCGCTAGTTTGCCCGAAACGAAGCCCTCTCAGGCCCCTTTCGCGGGCGTTTCGTGCTGGAGGAGCTTGCGGGTCGCCGCGTGCTGCGGGCGCACCAGCACCTCGCCGGGCTCGCCCTCCTCCACGACCTCCCCCTCGGCCAGGATCACCACGCGGTTCGCGTAGTCCTTCACGAAGTCGTCGTCGTGCGTGGTCACGACGAGCGTCCGGCCGGTCGCCGTCAGGGCCCGCAGCGACTCGCCCAGCTCGTTGCGGCGGGCCGGATCGAGCGAGGCGGTCGGCTCGTCCATCAGGAGGAGAGGCGGGTCCATCGCCAGGGCGCGCGCGATCGCCACCCGCTGGGCCTCCCCGCCGGACAGCTCCCGGGGGTAGGCGTTGACCCGGTGGGCGACGCCGAGCCCCTGGAGGAGCTCGCGGGCGCGCCCCTCGGCGGCCTCCCGGGCCACGCCCGCCACGTGGAGGGGCGCCAGGGTGACGTTGTGGAGGACGCTCAGGTGGTCGAACAGGTTGTGGAGCTGGAACACCATCCCGACCTTCCGGCGAAGGTCCCGCAGGGCCGACTCCTTCGGGACCGGGCCTGGCCCGAGCCTCACACCGTCCACCTCGATGCTCCCGGCGTCGAACGGCTCGAGGCGGGCCACCGCCCGGAGGACCGTCGTCTTTCCGCCGCCCGAGAGGCCCATCAGCGCGACGAGCTCCCCGCGCGCGACACGGAGCGAGACACCGCGCAGCACCTCGCGGGGACCACGTGACAGCCGCAGCCCCGCGACGTCGAGGACCGGGCGCGCCGCGCTCACGCGCTCTCGCTCCGCCAGCGCGCCTCGAGACGGCCCGCCAGCCGGGAAAGCGGGAGCGACAGGACGAGGTAGAGCGCCGCGCAGAGCGCCCCGGGGATCGCCCAGCTCCCGACGTTGGCCGCGAAGATCGCGGTCTGCTTGGTCAGCTCCACGACCGTGATCACCGAGACGAGCGAGGAGTCCTTCAGGAGGGCCACGAAGTCGTTCGTCATCGGCGCGAGGGCCAGCCGGAACGCCTGCGGCCCCCGCACCAGCCGGAGCACCTGGCCCTCGGTGAAGCCGAGGGTGCGGGCCGCCTCGAGCTGCCCCTTCGGGACCGCGAGGAGGGCGCCCCGGTAGATCTCGCTCTCGTAGGCGGCGTAGTTCAGGCCGAGGCCCAGGAGGGCCGCGACGAAGGCCGGGAGCTTCACGACGGCCGCGAGGCCGTAGTAGAGGACGAAGAGCTGGAGGAGGACCGGCGTCCCGCGCATCAGCTCGACGTAGCACAGGAGGAGGCCCCGCACGAACGGTCCGCCGTAGACGCGCCCGCTCGCGATCAGGACGCCGAGGGCGACCGCGAGCGCCATCGCGAGACACGAGAGGACGATCGTCACGACCGCGGACGTCAGGAGGGCCGGGAAGTAGCGGAGCGTGGCGGCGAGGATCGAGGGAGCTGGTGCCGCGGCGGGGGCCGCCGCCTGGCTGGCGGCCCCCGGAGCGGACGTCGGGGCTCCGGCCAGGACGCGGGCGAAGTGCTTTGCCTGCTCCTCGTCCCAGAGGCCCCACGTCCGGTAGATCCGCTCCAGCGTGCCGTCCTTCATCCGAGCCTTCAGGACCTCGTCCACCCGGTCGCGCAGCGCGCCGTTCCCCTTCGCCAGGACGCCGACGTAGTGCCCGACGGCGAGGGCCGTCGGCTGGGTGACGAGCCCCTTCGTGCGCCGCATCGAGCGCTCGGCGATCACGTGGTCGAGGACGACGGCGTCGAGCCGCCCGTCCGAAAGGTCGGTGTACGGGTGGACGTCGTCGTCGTACGAGACCGTCTCCACGCCGTGCTCGGCGCCGGCGGCCTGGACGGCGTCGTACGCGATGGTGCCGGCGAGCGTCCCGACCTTCCGCCCCTTCAGGTCGGCCAGGCTCCGGAACCGGTCCCGGTCGGCGGCGCGGACGGTGAGCACCTCGCGGAACTCGTAGTACGGAATGGTCGTGGCGAGCGCCGCGCGGCGGGCGGGCGTTTCCTCCACGCCGCTCATCCCGATCTCGAAGTCGCCCCGGGCGACGGAGGCGTCGATCGACGTGAAGGCCACCTGCACGAAGACGGCCTTGCGCCCCAGCCCCTTCGCGATCTCGTCGGCCACCTCCACGTCGAAGCCGCGCACCTTCGTCGGGTCCTGCGGGTCCGCCTCGACGAACGGCGCGCCCCCCTCGGAGTCGCCGCCCCAGCGAAGCTCCTTCGCCGTCTGCGCCCCCGCGGGTGGGGCGAGCGCCGTCAGGGCGAGGACGAAGGCGAGCCGCGCGGCGAGCTTCAGAACGCCCCCAGCCGTTCCCCGACCTTCACCGGACCGAGCGGACGGCACGGCGTCCACTCCGGGGCACGTGGACCGCCGATCGCGAGGACGACGGTCGAGCCGAGCTCGAACGTCGCGAGGTCGTCGCCCGGCTCGGCCGTGAGCATCGGGACGTTGAGGCGGCCGCGTGCGGGCAGGGCTCGCTCCGAGAGCCAGCGCGGAGCGACGACGACGCCCCCGACGTGCGTCGCCGCCACCATCACCGCCGCCACCCACAGCCCCTCGGCGCTCCCGCGCCCCTCGGCGATCCAGTACGCCCGCCGGTTCCTCACGTAGAGGCGCGGCGTGAAAGCGGTCGACGCCTCGTTCACCGGCCACAGCTCCCCCTCCACGCGTCCCACCGCCAGGCAGCGCCCCTCGAACGGGACGTGGATCCGGTGGTAGTCCTTCGGTGCGAGGTAGAGCGTCAGGTACCGGCCGCCGACGAAGCGCTCCGTGTAGCGGTCCCGGTCGAGCAGCTCGTCGATCCGGTACGGCAGGCCCTTGGCCTGCATCAGGGTCTCCCCCTCGATCGTCCCCTCGGCGATCACCACCGCGTCGACGGGCGAGTTGATCGCGCCCGGTCCGAGCGCGGCCTGGGGCCTCGAGCCCGGCTTCAGACGCCGGGTGAAGAAGTCGAGGAACGAGGTGTACGCCTCGAGCGGCTTCTCGGCCTCGTCCACGTTCGCCCCGTAGCGCGCGGCGAAGTCCCCCAGCAGCTTGCGGCGCATCCCGGCGGGGAGCGTGGCGCGGGCCCCGACCCCGACCAGCGCGGAGCCCAGCTTCTTGGGATAGAGGGAGAGGAGGCGCAGGGAGAGGGGCGCGGACGTCATCGCGGTGGGCCAAAGGTACCAGAGACCGTGTGGTAGCTTCCCCCGTTCGTGCGCCGTCGCGCCCGCCCGCGGGCCGGGCGGGCGCCCGTTGAAGACAGGAGTGAAGATGAGCTCGACCGTCGACGCGGCCGTGACCGGGTCTCCCCTCACCAGCAACCCCCACCTCCTCGCCTGGGTCGACGAGTGCGCGAAGCTCACCAGGCCCGACCGCGTGGTGTGGTGCGACGGCTCGCTCGAGGAGAAGGAGCGCCTCACGGCCGAGGCGGTGCGCGACGGGATCCTGATCCCGCTCAACCAGGAGAAGCTCCCCGGCTGCTACCTCCACCGCTCCAACCCGAACGACGTGGCCCGCGTCGAGCACCTCACGTTCATCTGCACGCCCCGGCAGGAGGACGCGGGGCCGACGAACAACTGGATGTCGCCCGAGGACGCGTACCGGAAGCTCGGCCAGCTCCTCGACGGCTCGATGGTCGGCCGCACGATGTACGTCATCCCGTACTCGATGGGCCCGGTCGGCTCCCCGCTCGCCAAGATCGGCGTGGAGCTGACCGACAGCATCTACGTCGTCCTGAACATGCGGATCATGACCCGCATCGGGAAGGACGTCCTTCACGTGCTGGGCGACTCCAACGACTTCAACCGGGGCCTCCACTCCACGCTCGACGTGAACCCCGACCGCCGGTTCATCTGCCATTTCCCGGAGGACAACACCATCTGGTCCGTCGGGAGCGGCTATGGCGGCAACGTCCTCCTGGGGAAGAAGTGCCTGGCGCTGCGCATCGGCTCGTTCCTCGGCCGGAGCGAGGGGTGGATGGCCGAGCACATGCTGATCATGGGCGTCGAGGACCCGAAGGGCGAGACGACGTACGTGGCCGCCGCCTTCCCGAGCGCCTGCGGCAAGACGAACTTCGCCATGCTGATCCCGCCGAAGCGCTTCGACGGCTGGAAGGTGTGGACGGTCGGGGACGACATCTGCTGGATGCGCCCCGGGCCGGACGGGCGCCTCTGGGCGATCAACCCCGAGGCCGGCTATTTCGGCGTCGTGCCGGGCACGAACCACGCGTCGAACCCGAACGCGATGAAGACGATCAGCCACGACACCATCTACACCAACGTCGCGACCACCCTCGACGGCGACGTCTGGTGGGAGGGGAAGGACGGCGAGGTCCCGGACGAGCTGATCGACTGGCAGGGGCGCCCGTGGCTGAAGGGCTCCACCGAGAAGGCAGCCCACCCGAACAGCCGCTTCACGGCGCCGATGACCAACAACCCGATGCTCTCGCCCCGCGTCAACGACCCGCAGGGCGTTCCGATCTCGGCCATCGTCTTCGGCGGCCGGCGCAGCGACACCGTCCCGCTCGTCCTCCAGTCGTTCAACTGGCTGCACGGCGTCTACCTGGGCGCGACGCTCGGCTCGGAGACGACCGCGGCGGCCACCGGCAAGGTCGGCGTCGTGAGGCGCGACCCGATGGCGATGCTGCCGTTCTGCGGCTACGACATGGGGATGTACCTGGGCCACTGGCTGGACATGGCGAAGCACACGCGCTTCCTGCCGAAGATCTTCCAGGTGAACTGGTTCCGGAAGGGGGCGAGCGGGAAGTTCCTGTGGCCCGGCTTCGGCGAGAACATGCGCGTCCTGAAGTGGATCGTGGACCGCGCCCACGGCCGCTCGGGGGCCTGGGAGACGCCGCTCGGCTGGGTGCCGAAGCAGAACGACTTCGACCTCTCCGGCGTCCACGTGCCGCTCGAGGACGTGGACGAGGCGCAGTCGATCGACCTGCCGCGCTGGAAGGCCGAGATCGAGGACCAGGCGGAGTTCTTCGACAAGCTCGCGTCGACGATGCCGCGTGAGCTGGCGCTCCAGCGGGAGATGCTCCTCGTCCGGCTCGACCGCGCCCTGGCCTAGAGCCTTGACCCGGCGGGCGTGGGTGATCGTCGGCTTCGGGGTCGCCGCGGCCGTCGCCGGAGCCGCGACTCTGGGCCGCCCGCTCCTCGATCGAGGGTATCGCCGTCTCAGGGGGAGGGAGAGCGGAAAGGCCGAGCTCCAGCTCTGGAGAGGGGAGGCGCTGAGCCGAGAGTACGTGACTCCCCTGGAGACCCCCCGCTGGGTTCGAGGGCCGGACGCGACGCGAATGCGTCCCGAGGATCCCGTCCTGGGCATCCGGGCCGGCGGGAGACCCTGGGCTCTTCCGTGGTGGGTCCTCAAGAACCACCATGCCGCCAACCTGGAGCTGGAGGGGACACCGTACCTCGTGTCGTTCTGTGAACGGTGTACCGGCGGCAGCCTGTTCGATCCGGTCATGGACGGTAAGCGGCTCCGCTTCAGGGTCCGAGGCCTCTACAGGGGAGCACCGCTCCTCGTCGACGACGAGACCGGCACGTACTGGGACATGTTCAGCGGCGAGGCGTTCGAGGGGCCGCTCGCGGGCCGGGCGCTCGTCCGGCAGCCGATCGTGCAGAGCGTGTGGAAGGAATGGCTCGCCGCCAACCCGGGAACGCTCGTCGTCGACGGCGAGGGCGAGCCACGGGACGGGCACGGCTCAGGAAACTACCCCGGCGACCCGTTCGCGGGCCGAGGTCTCGGGGACACGATCCTGAACCTCGACGACCGGCTCCCCCCCGCGACGCTCGTCCTCGGCGCGAAGGTCGGTGCTGCCTGGCGCTGCTATCCGCTCTCCGAGCTGGAATCCCGCGGCGGCGCCGTGACCGACGTGGTCGCCGGCACGAGGGTCATCCTCCTGAAGAGGCCCGGCTCGCTCGAGGCCCTGGCGTTCCTCGCAAGCCTCGACGGGCACGACGTCGAGCTCCGATTCGACGGGACGACGCTCGTCGACGCGGGCACCGGTAGTCGCTTCACGATGTTCGGCGAGGCGATCGACGGTCCGCTCGCCGGCAAGCGGCTCACGTTCGTCCCCTCCGGCATCGAGGAGTTCAACACCTGGGCAGCACACCACCCCGGGGCGGAGATCTTCGCCTGGACGCCCGAGAAAGCCGCGGTGGCCGCAGCCGCAGCGGCCGCGACACCCGCACCCTCCAGCTCCGATCGCCACGACGGGGAATGAGCCGCTCGGCGGACCTCAGCTCGTGACGGGCCTCTTTCTGGCCAGCATCCGGAGCTGCGTGAGGGCAGGGGTCGGCGCGTTGTCGTAGACCCGCCCCGCCAGGAGATCGACCATCTCGTCCGGATGCCTCCGGTGGACCAGGTACGAGAAGCCGAGCGGCTCGGCCCAGAAGCCGTCGATCAGGTCCTGCACGTTCTCGAGGCCCACGTTGCACAGACGCCGGTGCTCCGCGAAAGGATCCCCGGGCCCGCGCCGCTCCGTGCCCAGCGCCGCGGCGATGGCGCTCGCCGCCAGCTTCGCCTCGTTCATCGAGATGAAGAGCCCGAACGAGAAGATCGGGTCGATGAACCGGTGGGCGTCGCCGATGCAGACGAAGCCGTCGCCGGTGTAGTCGTCCACCTCGTACGAGTAGTTGGGGATCGTGCGCGCCTCCTCGACCAGCTCCGGCTCCACGATCCGGCGCGCCAGCTCGGGGTTCAGCTCACGCAGCTCGCGGACCAGGAAGTCGTGCTTGCTCTCGCCGCGCGCCTGGAAATCGGCGACCGGGATCACGACGCCGAGGCTCACCGTCTCCTCGTCGAGCGGGATGAACCATGCCCAGTGGAGCTTCTCCTTGTAGAAGATGACCGTGCTGTCCCGGTGCTTCCCCTCGTCGCGGAGGGCTCCCCTCACCTGGGAGAAGACGGCCACCTGGCGGTCGTAGCGCCCCTCGCGGCGCGGGCTCGTCACGCCGGTGCGACAGAGGAACGCGGCGTTCCCCGAGGCGTCCACCACGAACTCGGCGTTCACGTCCTCGGCCGAGCCGTCCGTGCGCGTGACCGAGACGCCACGCACCGCGCCGCCCGCTTCTCGGATCGGGCGTGTCGAAAGACCCCGCACCAGCTCGGCACCGCGCGCGCGCGCCTCGTCGAGCATCATCGAGTCGAATTCGCTCCGGCGGACCTGCCAGGTGAAGCCTTCCTCGAGCACGCCGTCGGGGCGGCGGCCCTTCACCTCGACCAGGAAGCGGTTACTGCGGGTCCCTTCGGCACCCGCCAGAGACCTCGCCTCTCGTTCCGCTCGAGGCAGCCGGTTACTGCGGGTCCCTTCGGCACCCGCCAGAGACCTCGCCTCTCGTTCCGCTCGAGGCAGCCGGTTATCGCCCCCGTTCGGGCCGAAGACCGTCACTCCACGCTTCACCGGGTGCGCGGCGCGAGCCATCTTCTCTTCGAGTCCCAGCTCCCTCACCAGCGCCCCGCACTCCCCGGTCATCGACTCCCCGATGTGGTAGCGCGGGAAGGCGTCCTTCTCCACGATCACCGAGCGGATGCCGTGGCCCGCTAGGAACATGGCGCAGGCCGCCCCTCCGGGCCCCCCCCCGACGATCACGACGTCGGTCTTCATGACACCCTCCTAGGAGCCTGTCCGAGTAAGCGGCGGAGCCGCGTTGCGACCGCCGCGGGCCGAGCTTCAAGGCGTCGCGACGATGGGTGATGCCGTAGCGATCATCGAGGAGCGGCAACGCCGAAGATCGGCCCGCGCCGCCGCAACCCGAAGGGCGCCAGGTGGTTGGGGGCGACTCCGTTGTTGCGGCTGTCTGGGGGGCTGCTCGTTGCTCGCCCCCCAGGCCCCCCGCTCGTTTCACACGATGTTCCCGGTTGTGTGGCCTCTGGCCTCGGTGAAGAGCCTACTCCAACTCTTCGGAGGCGCGCCTAGGATTCGCCCCCAAGCACCTTGGCGCGCGACCCCGCCCATTACTCGGACCGGCTCCTAGAGCCCGAGCGATCGAGCGATGACGTTCCGCTGCACGTCCGAGGTCCCCGAGTAGATGGTAGCGGCGATCGAGTCCCGGAGGGCCCGCTCCACCTCGAACTCCACCGTGTAGCCGTAGCCGCCGAGCGTGGCGACGGCGTCCCGGGCCGTTTCCACGAGCGCCTCGCCGACGTAGAGCTTTGCGACCGCCGCCTCCACGCCGGCCCGCGAGCCCTGGTCGAGGCGCCACGCCGCCTGGCGAGCCAGGAGCCGCGCGGCTTCGAGCCGCACCTTCATCCCGGCGATCCGGTGCGCCACGGCCTGGAGCTTCCCGATCGGCTGTCCCCCCTGATGGCGCTCCCGCGCGTAGCCCACCGCCGTATCGAGGAGACGCTCCATCGTGCCGACGTGGCTCGCGAAGATCACCGTGCGCTCCCAGGACATCCCGCGATCGAACACGGCCGAGCCGCCCCCGACGCCTCCCAGGATCGTGTCCGGTCCGGCCCGCACCGACTGGAGGACGACCTCGGACATGGGAGAGGTCTTCAGTCCCATCTTGGCTATCGGCGGTCCGGTGGCGAGACCAGGGGTGTCGCGCGGCAGGAGGAAGGCGGTGATCCCCCCGAAGAAGCCCTTGGCCGGATCGGTCACGGCGAAGACGAGGAAGAGGTCCGCCACCGGCGCGTTCGTGACGAACGTCTTCACGCCGTCGATCCGGAACGCGCCCTCTCCGTCCGGCACCGCGCGCGTCCGCATCGCGAAGGCATCCGAGCCGGAGTCCGCCTCGGTCATGCCATGGGCGGCCACCAGCGTCCCATCGCAGAGGGCGGGCAGGAGCCGGCGCTTCTGCTCCTCCGACCCGTGCCGGACGATCGGCGCCACGCACGATCCGAGGTGCGCGCCGAGCGAGAAGACGAGACCGCCGTCACGACAGCCTCGACCGAGCGCCTCGTACGCCACCGCGGTCGCGCGGGCGTCGAGCCCGCTCCCGCCGTACGTCTGGGGGACGGGGAGGCCGGGCAGCCCCAGGCGTCCGCATGCCCGCCACAGCTCACGTGGGAAGACCTCGGCTCGGTCCCGTTCGAGAAGCCCTTCGTTCAGCTCGCGCCCGGCGAAGCGCAGGACCTCGGCTCGCAGAAGCTCCTGCGCCTCGTCCAGGCCGAAGTCGATCACGGCAGCCCCGCGAGCCGCTGGTAGTCGGTCTTTCCGGTCGAGGTGCGCGGGAGCTCGGGCAGCGCGACCAGGTCGTCCGGCAGGTGCGCGGCGGGCATCGTGCCCGCCGCGGCCTGCTTGAGGGCCAGGATCGACTCCAGCCCGTCTCCGACGAGGAACGCGCGGATCCGGACGGTCTCGGCGTGAGGCACCGCGACGACCGCGGCCTCGCGCACCCCGGGAAGTCGGTGGAGGCTCGCCTCCACCTCGGCGAGCTCGATCCGGTGGCCTCGCCGCTTGACCATCCGGTCCCGGCGGCCGAGGAAACGAAGGAGCCCCGCCTCGTCGCGCCGCACCACGTCCCCCGTGCGATACCAACGCGTCCCCGAGCCGTCCACGTGGAACGCCTTCGCGGTCTCCTCGGGCCGCCCCCAGTACCCGGCCATCACGCCGTCCCCGGCGAGGCACAGCTCTCCTTCCGCTCCGGCCGGGAGGTCGCCTCCCTCCGGATCGACGATCCGGTCGCGGTAGTGCGGGCAGGCGATGCCGATCGGGAGCGGGCCGTCGGACGCGGTCCAATCGGGGGGAACGCCGTACCACGTGCAGACGTTCGTCTCGGTCGGGCCGTAGAGGTTCGCGTACGCCGGGTGCGGCCAGAGGCCGCGCAGCTTCGCGAGCGCCCGCGCCGGGAAGACCTCGCCCGCGAAGAGGACGAGGCGGAGCGCCGAGGCGTCGTGCCGCTCCAGCCGGCCGAAGTCCGCGAGGGCGGCGAGGGCCGACGGGGCGGAGTACCAGACCGTGAGACGCCGCGCCGCGATCCGGGCCGCGAGCGCCAGCGGGCTCGCCGCCTCGGGCTCGCCGATCAGGACCACGGTGGCACCGGCGGCCGCCGAGACGTACAGGTCGAAGATCGACAGGTCGAAATGGAATGGCGCGTGCGACGAGAGTCGATCCCGCGCGCTCACGTCGAAGGCCGTGCGTCCCCAGCCGACGAAGGCCAGCGCGGCGCGCCGGGAGATCGCCGCTCCCTTCGGGCGCCCGGTCGAGCCCGACGTGAAGAGGATGTAGGCGAGATCGTCGGGCGCTCCGACGACCGACGGGACCGGTGAGCGGGACGGCCCCGGCGCCTCGCGGTCGAGAGAGCGCTCCAGGCGGCGTCCTCCCGGCCCATCCCCGTCGAGGACGAGGAAGGGCGGGGCGGGGCGGAGCGCCGCCAGCGCCTCGCGCAGCGGCGCCTCGCGCGCCGCGTCCACCACGACCGCCGAGACGCCGGCATCGGCCAGGATCCCGGCGCTCCGTGAGACCGGCGCCGCGAAGTCGACGGGGACGTACGCGGCGCCCGCCTTCAGCACCCCGTACAGGGCGGCGACGGCGTCGATCGACTTCGGGAGGTGCACCCCGACACGGTCCCCGGCACGCACACCCGCGGCCCGCAGCCAGTCGCGTGCCCGGTCGGACAGCGCGTCGAGGGCGCGGTAGGTCATCGAATCGTCGCCCGGGCCCTCGACGGCAACGGCGCCGGGAGCGCGGCGCGCGGACCTCGCGAGGAGCTCGTGCATGCCTACCGGCTCGACTCCACGGTGCGGGTCACGAGGTCCTCGCGGGCCCGCCCCCGGCGGCGCTCTTCTCGGCCACGAGCCGCGCGATGTCGGCAGTCGTGTCGAGGTTGTCGACGCTCACCTCGTGCGCCTCGAACTGGATCGAGTACCGCTCCTCGAGGAACTGCACGAGGTTCAGAGTCGAGAGGGAGTCCACGAGCCCCCCCGAGATGAGGCGCGTCTCGGGCGTCAGCTCCTCGGGCTTGACCCCCCTCACCACCTCGCGGATCAGGTACTCCCGCACGGCCGCCTGGATGTCGTCGACCACCATCTGCCCCCCAGGCCGTGGAGGATAGGAAGTCGCGGATGTCCCGTCTACGACGCCGGTGGCGGCGGCTTCCGGCCTCGGCTCCTGGCCCGGCACGCCTGGCTCCCGCGCCACCCCGGGCTATCCTCGTGTCACGGGATCGCCCGGAGCGAAGAGGAGTGGACGGTGGCACGCACGGGGCCGCGACAGTACGACCTGGCCTATCAGGGGACGAATCCCTGGGAGATCGGTCGTCCGCAGGGGGAGATCGTCCGCCTCGCGGAGGCGGGCGCGTTCCGCGGGCGCATCCTCGACTGCGGATGCGGAACGGGTGAGAACGCCCTCTTCCTGGCCTCGCGGGGGCACGAGGTCGTGGGGTTCGACATGTCGGCGCTCGCCGTTCGCAAGTCCTGCGAGAAGGCTGCCGAACGCGGCATCGCCGCGACGTTCCTGGTCGCCGACGCGCTGACCCTCCGCGACGAGAAGCGGCTCGGGAGCTTCGACACGGCATTCGACTCGGGCCTCTTTCAGGTCCTCACCGACGCGGAGCGGGCCCGTTACGTGGACGGCCTCGGCGGGGTCGTCGCCGGCGGCGGGACCTTCCTCCTCCTCTGCTTCAGCGAGCTCGAGCGCTTCGCGCGCGGTCCCCTCTGCGGCCCGCGCGGCGTCACCCGCGACGAGATCCGTGCCGTCTTCGCCGACGGGTGGAGGCTGAACGCCCTCCGGGAGTCCCGCTTCGACGCGACGGACAGGTACCCGGACGGGTTCCGGGCGTGGCTCGCGGTCCTGACCCGGGCCTGAGCCGCAGGCGGGTCCTCGCATGTCGCGTCCGGGCTCGTCCTCGGCCCGGCCGCTCGGGCACGACACGGCAAGGCGTGCCCTCGGCTGGGACGGAGCCCGGGCACCTGCTAGCCTCGAGCCGTGGAGCACCCCGAACGCCCCATCTTCATCGTCGGGGCGCCCCGATCCGGGACGACCCTCGTCGCCTCGATCCTGGCGGCCCACCCGCGGATCGCGATCTCTCCCGAGACTCGCTTCCTCAGCCAGCTGCTCCCCGATGTGCCGGTGGACGCGAGGGGGAGCGTCGAGGCGATGAGCGCGCTGGCGGGCCGCATCTGCGGACCCGGACACCTCCAGGTGGCCGAGCTCGACGCCGGCTCGCTGGTGGCCCGGGTGGTGGCCGAGCGAATCGACGATCCGCACCGCTTCTTCTCCCTCCTCCTCGACGAGGTGAAGCGGCAGACCGGGAAGCCGCGGATCGGCGAGAAGACGCCGGATCACGACCTCCATGCCGAGACGCTGCTCGCCTGGTACCCCGACTGCCGGATCCTCTGGATGGTCCGCGATCCGCGCGCGCTCCTGGCGTCCTCGCGCAAGGTACCGTTCCGGTACGTCAGCAATCCCCGCGGGGTCGCCCACCGGTGGCTCCGATCCGTCGAGGCGCTGGAGCGTCTGTCCCCCCGGGACGCCCGGATCCTGAGCGTGAGGTACGAGGACCTCGTCGGCGAGCCGTCGCGGGAGGGGAGCCGGATCTTCGAGTTCGTCGGGGAGCGGTTCGACCCGGCGCTGTTGAACGCCGAGCGCCCCCGCTACGCGCGGCCTCACACGCCCTGGCACGAGGCTCACCAGGACCGCGCTCGCGCGCCCGTCGACCGCGCTTCGCTCGGCCGCTGGAAAGAGGAGCTCCGGCCCGAGGAGATCACGCTGCTCGAGCTGGCGGCGGGGCGCGCACTGGGCAGGTGGGGCTACTCCCGGGCTTCGTCGCTCCGGGGGTGCCTCCGGCTCGCCCGGCTCGTCGCAGCCCGCGTCCTGGTGGGACGGCGTCCCGACTGGACCGTCCGGCCGAGCTGAGGGCGCGGGTCTCGCCCCGGTGGCTCGATCTCCTAGCGAGCCGGTACCGGCAGGTCGAACGGGATCTCGGCGGCGTGCTCCAGGAGCGCTCGGTGGAGCGCGTCCGCGATCAGCCGGGTCCCTTTGCGATTGGGATGGTGATTCGTGCGGGCCACGCTGATCGTGGCGGGATCGACACCGTCGTAGACGTGGTCCAGCCGCACCACCACGAACCCGGCCTCGGCGGCGAGCCGCGCCGCGACCGGCGCCTCGCCCCGTGACGAGCTCAGCTCGATGGGGGGAAGCCCGACCCAGACCGGGACCGCGTCACGGGCCCGGCAGACCTCGACCATCCGCCGGTAGACCCAGACCAGCAGGGCTTCCTGGCGGGGACGGAGGCGTCGCATCGACTCCGCCTCGGAGAGCCCGGCGTCGACGCCCGCGAGGGTGACCAGGTCCTTCAGCCCCGGATACTCGAGGTCGACGCCCGCGCCGACGCCTCGCGCCAGGGCCAGGGCCGCGCGGCGCAGCTCGCCCTCCACCGAGACGTAGAGCACGACGTCCGGACCGAACGCGATCGCCTTCTTCTCCAGGTGCACCAGCGATTCGAGGGGCCCGTACCCTCCGACCGCGAGGTTCAGGAGATCGTAGTGGGCGTATCTCCTGCGGTCGTTCTCCCGGTTGATCCGCTCCTCGAGGAGGTGCTCGAACGTCTCGTCGTCCGCCACGTTGGGCGACGTGACGTAGGAGCCGCCCAGGAACGCCGCCCGGAACGTCCCCCGGGCCTTGGCCAGCTCGTAGTCCCGATCGCGCATCCCCCAGCGGTTCGTGGTGATGATCGCGTCCTTCTCGCTGCGGCCGTTGGCGATCATCTCGACGCGCCGCAGGTCGCCCGTGGGCCGGCCGAGCGTCTCGATCCACTCCCTCCCGTCCCGCAAGGCCACCGGCTCGAACGTCCGCCACAGGGCGGGGTTCGTCACGTTCACGTTCGCCAGGTTCTCGTAGTAGCTCCGGACCAGCTCCTGATCGTCGGCCCGGTTGAGCGCCACGACCTTGAGGCTCCGGACCAGCTCGGCGACGTCGGTACCGAGACGACCGTAGACGACGGGCGTCGCCGCGAGGACCAGGCTCGCCATGAGCAGGGTCGTCCCCGACGCGGAAAGGACGACCCGGCGGCGGCTCGAGCCGGCGGCCGGCCCCCGCGCGAGGTGAAAGCCCACCCCGTAGACGAGGAGGATCGCCGCGAGCTCGGGGATCCAGCGGAGGTCGTGACCGGGAGCGGAGCCCGCGCGCCGGACCAGCGACAGCCAGTCCCCGAGGGAAGCGGCGCTCCAGAGCGCCCAGAAGACCGAGATGAACGCGAACATGGCGGCGACGCGGCCCACGAAGACCACCGTCTCGCGCACCGTGCGCCGCGGCAGTAGCCACGGGTGCCGCGGCTTCCCCAGCGTCGTGCGGCGAGGCCGGCGCGATTCGATCTCCACGTTGGCGAGAAGCAGGACGCCGAAGGTCGTCCAGAAGAGGACGTCGGTCGTCGTGAACCGCGGCGTGCCCCGGAGCCAGAACCACTGGTAGGCGTGCAGGAGCGCCGTCGCCACGAACGCGAGGGCCGTGGCCGCCAGCACCGCCGCGTGGCTCCCCTTGCCGCGCAACGCGAAGTAAGCGGGGTGATAGACGAGCTTCATGATGAAGTCCCGCCAGTACGTGTTCGTCCGGCGCCAGAAGTCCGTGAAGCCAGCCGAGAAGAGGTTCAGGTCGTTCGTCTCCGGCAGGTCGAACCCGAACAGGTGCAGGATTCCGATCGCGACGTCGAACTGGCCCAGCACCTGGAGGAGCAGCAGGTAGTTGCTCAGGAGGAAGCGCCACAGCTCGCCGGAGCTCGTCACCTCGATGGCCGGGATCGCGAGGTATCGATAGACGTACCGGTAGAGCAGCAGGTAGACGATGCCTCTGAGGATCCAGCGGAGGCCCTTGAAGCGGACGCTGGGAGCCGGCCTGCCGTGGAAGCCGCGGCGCATCGCCTGGAAGTCGACGATCGGGAAGAGCAGGAACACGACGTTCGGCAGCAGGAAGAAGTAGGCGAGGGTCGGCCACAGCCCCGGGGGAGCCTTCGCGTGCCGGAGGTCGTAGTAGTACGAGATCGTCCGGAACATGAAGAACGAGCCGACGAGCGGCCAGACCGCGGACGGGACCGGGCTCGGGAACGCGCCGGCGCGGGCGGCCGCGACGGCCGTACCTGCCGCGAGCAGGAGCGCCGTGCGCCCCGGGAACGGGATCCGGACGTGGCAGAGCCCGATCAGGACGAGCCCGATCCCCACGAGGGCCGCCGTCCCCTTCCCTCCCAGGACCAGCGCGAGGGCGCAGAGCGAAAGCGCCACGAATGCGGGGAGGCGCAGTCGCTCGGCCAGGCCCTGGTGCGCGAGGAACCCGAAGAAGATCAGCGGGCCGAGGATCTGGTGGAGCGCCGCGTGCTCGATCTGGAACGTCCGGAAGAGCAGCACGACCAGCCCGGTCTGGGCCGCGGCGAGCAGGAGGCCGATCGCCTCGTGACCGGCTTCCGCGGGGGGCGGAGGCTCGACCGCGATCTCGAAGCGTGATCGCACGGCCGGGAGGAGAGCGATGAGCCCGGCCACCACGGCGAGTGCGGCGACGAGCCACCCCGCCCATCCGACACCGCCATCGACGACGCGGCGGAGGACCAGCTGCGTCGCGACGATGCGGGCGAGCCCTCCGAGGCCCACCAGCCAGAGGCCCATGGTGCTGACACGTGCGAGGGTTGGCGTCATCAGGTCGCGGGACCATACCCGAAACCTCACCGGAATCGCGCCAGCTCGTCGACGCGCGCCTGGGCCGCGGAATGGAAGCCGGCGCGGAGGAACGCCCGATAGCAGTGGAGCGCGTCGCGCGGGCGGCCGTTCCGGTAGTAGAGCGTACCGAGGTTGTAGAACGCTTCCGGGAACGCCCCGCGCGTGACCCGGATGTAGTGCTGGTAGAGACGCTCGGCGGCGCCCGGCTCCCCCGTCGCCGAGGCCAGCGCCGCGAGGTTCGTCCATCCGACCGGGAACGGCTGCCGGCGGACGAAGCCGGACAGCCACCGGGCGAGGGGCGAAGCGGTCGCCGCCGCCACCAGGGCCGGCACCTCGCCGGCCGCCGGGATCCCGATCCGTCCGGCCTCGTCCTCCACCCGGATGGTGGGGACGTCGGTCCGGTAGCCGGGCGCGAGGTAGACCGCGGCGCGGGTGTCGGCGTGGACCAGCCGCCAGCCCGCCATCCGGCGAAGCTGCAGGACCCAGCCGATCATCGAGCCGTGGTCGAGCACCACCAGCTCGACGTCGTTCCGGGCGCACAGCTCCGCGAGCCCGCTCGCCCAGGACGCCGAGAGCTCCTGGAACAGCGCCTCGCGCATCACCTCGAGGCGTCCGTCGACGTACACCTTCTGCGGCAGCGCGAAGCCGAGCCACGATCCCGTGTTGAGGTCGTTCAGGAGCTTCCCGTCCAGGCGGTGCGTCAGGAGGAACTCCGCCGTCTCGATCGGATGGAGGTCCCGGCTGAGGCCGGCTCCGAAGAAGTTCGGCCGCCGCTCGGATGTGGTCCAGGCGTCGGTGACGACGCGCAGTCCGACGAGGAGGACCGCCGCGCCCGCCACCGGCGGCCCCCAGCGCGAGAGCGCCCGCGGGACACGGACGCCGTCCGGCCGGAAGACGTCCCGCACGTCCCGCAGCGCAGCGGCCACCACCGGCGCGGCGACGAGGACGAAGAGCGGGACGTTCCGCACCTGCCGGAACGAGAGGTAGAAGAACGCGATCAGGATCAGCCCCTCGGCCAGCCGCCGGCGGCGCAGGGTGAGGAGGAAGAGGAGCGCCGTCGCGATCGACAGGCCCATGTAGAGCCGGAGGGCCGGCGTGACGGCGTACGGCATGGCCTCCGTCGCGCGCACCGACCAGGGAGCGGCGAACTCCCCGATGAACTGCTTGAACGTCGTCTCGTCGGTGACGCGCGTGAAGACGTAGAACGGGAAGAGCAGCCCCTTCACGCCGTACGGATTCAGGAACGACGCCGCCGCGCCGGCGGCGCACCAGCCGACCAGGCGTGCCTCCCAGGCGCGGCGGTGGACGAGCCGGGAGAGGGCGTACGCGCCCATCACCGCCCAGCCCAGCACGAAGAGCGCATGCGCGTTCGTCCAGACGAGCTGGATCACGGGGAGGAGCCAGAGCCGGTCCCGGCGGCCGGCGTCGTAGTCGTCGAGGACCAGGAGCATCGCCGAGAGGAAGGCCCATGTGACGATCTCCGGGCGGGTCTGGATCCGGATCTCCACGATCAGCACGGCCGCCACGAAGAGTCCCCACGTGACGGGCGCCGGCGCCCCGGTCGCGAGGAGCCGGGTCAGGAGGAGCACGAAGACCATCCCCACCGCGACGACGACCAGCCCGGTGAGGCCCGCGTCGCCGAAGAGGGCCCGCGAACCGTACAGAGCGAGCTGGAAGAGCCAGTGGAGGTCGACGTAGTCGTTCCCGGGCACGGACCACGTGAAGGTGTCGCCTCGCGGGACGTCGTGGTTCGCCACGATCCACCGGGCGGCATGGAGGTGGATCCCGATGTCCCAGTCCCCGACCTGCCGGAGCGAGAACAGGAGCACGAGGAGGAACGCCGGCCCGAAGGCGTAGGGCCACGTCCCCGCCCGGATCGAAGGCCAGCCCCGGACGGGCGCAGCGGCCGGGGCTGCCGGGCCTTCCGGACCTGCTGGCGCCGCCGGGGCGTCCGCCGGGCGCCTGCGCCTTCCCGCCACGGGCGCATCGTAACCGCCCGGATGTACCATCGTGCCGATGCTCCGAGCCGTCCTTTCCGGGGCGCCCGCCGAGGTGGCGGCACAGGCCTGAAACCGATGGACCCGAAGACGCCCGCCCGCGTGAACCTGATCGGCCGCCTCCTCGCGCGGCTGAACCTCCGCTTCCCCGGGCTCTTCGCCCTGCTCGTGGCGATCCTGGTCGCGGACGTCGTCGTCCCGGACCCGATCCCGTTCGTGGACGAGATCGTGCTGGCGCTCCTCACGGCGCTCTTCGGGCTCTGGAAAGGGCGGCGTCCGCCCGTCATGCCGCCGCCCGCTCCTCCGCCTCCCTCTCCGCGCGGAACTTCGCCGCTCCCTCCGTCGTAACTGTCGGCGGAGGTTCACCATGTCTCTCGCGGCCCGCGTTCCGGCGGCTTTCGCTGCCGTCCTTCTCGCCCTCCCCGCCGGCGCCTCTCCCGCGCCGTTCTCCAGGACGCTGCACCACGCGATCCCCGTGACGGCGGGACAGACGGTGCTCCTCGAGAACCTCGCCGGCCGGCTCGAGATCGTGGCCGGCAAGGGACCGGAGGTGGTCGTGGACGGGACGGCGTACGCCGAGACCGAACGCCTCCTCGAAGCGCTCAAGCTGGACGTCCAGGGAACGACTGCCCACATGACGTACCCGATCGACGGCCCCGTTTACTACCCGGGTGACAAGCGGTCGGGCTTCCTGGAGTCGCTCTCGTACAGCTCCTCGACCGTCGACTACCAGGGACGTCGCGTGACCGTGCGGCAGGGCCGCGGCTCGGGCACGCTCCTCTACGCCGACCTCAGGCTCCTCGTGCCGCCCGGCGTGAGCGTCGAGGCCTTCCAGGCCGTGGGCCGCATCTCGGCCCGGAACGTCGGGGGCGGCATCAAGGCCAGGACCGGGTCCGGGGACATCGACGTCTCGGACGCCACCGGAGCCATCACGCTGAAGACCGGGAGCGGCGACGTCTCCGTGGACGGCGGCGCCGCGCTCGAGGTCTCGACCGGCTCCGGCGACGTCGCGGCCAGCCGCCTGAAGGGCGACGTCGTGGTCCACACCGGCTCCGGCGACGTCCGGCTCTCCCGGGCCGAGGCCACCCGTGTCTCGATCCACACCGGCTCCGGCGAGATCACGCTGGACGACGTGACCGGTTCGCTGGAGCTGCGCACCGGCTCGGGCGACGTCGGCGGCCGCGGGCTGCGCGGCGTGGAGAGCCTGGCCGTCGAGACGGGGAGCGGCCAGGTGGTGCTGGTGGCGCGCGAAGCGGCGCGTCTGACGCGCGCCGAGGTCGAGACCGGCAGCGGCGACGTCGAGCTCTCGCTCGGCGGCGCGCCCGCCATGACGCTCACCGTCTCGACCTCGAGCGGCGGCGTGGATCTCGACGGCCTGTCGGACGTCCGCTACCGCACGCGCAAGGAGCGCCGGGTCGAGGCGGACGTGAGGGGCGGCGGCGTGCCGGTGCGAATCCGTACGTCGAGCGGCAGCGTCGTGGTCCGGTAGAGCCGGGCCCCGTTCGTTACCGGAACCCGTCGGTCGCGCGGACGAGCGCCGCGCAGATCCCGGGCTCCGTGGCCGCGTGCCCGGCGTCGGGAACGATCTCGAGCCGGGCCTCGGGCCAGGCGCGGTGCAGCTCCCAGGCGGAGGCGGCCGGGCAGACGACGTCGTAGCGGCCCTGCACGATGACGCCCGGGATGTGGCGGATCCTCGAGGCGTCCCTGAGGAGCTGATCGGTCGGGGACAGGAACGAGTCGTTCACGAAGTAGTGCGCCTCGATCCGGGCGAGCGCGATCTCCTTGCCGATCTCTTCCTCCGCGGGCGTCTCGACGGTGCCGACCAGCCTCGACGCGCTCTCCTCCCAGGCGTTCCAGGCGAGGGCCGCCGAGCGGCGCACGGCGGCGTCCTCCGAGGTGAGCCGGCGGAAATAGGCGTTCATCGGGTCGGCCCGCTCCGCCTCCGGGAGGTGGCCGAGGAACGTCTCCCACGTGTCCGGGTAGATCCGGCGCGCGCCGTCCCCGAACGTCCAGTCGACCTCGCTCCGGCGGGCCAGGAAGATCCCGCGCAGGATCAGGCCGGTCACCCGCTCCGGGTGCGTCTCGGCATAGGCGAGCGCGAGCGTCGAGCCCCACGAGCCGCCGAAGACGAGCCAGCGGTCGATCCCGAGGTGCGCGCGGAGCGTCTCGACGTCGGCGACCAGGTCCCAGGTGGTGTTCTCGCGCAGCTCCCCGAGCGGCGTCGAACGGCCGGAGCCGCGCTGGTCGAAGAGGATCACCCGGTAGTGGGCGGGGTCGAAGAAGCGGCGGTGGTACGCGGAGCAGCCGGCCCCCGGCCCGCCGTGCAGGAAGACGACGGGCGCTCCGTGCGGATTCCCGGCCTCCTCCACGTACAGATCGTGAAGGCCGGAGACCGGCAGGCGGAACGTGCGGTACGGCTCGATCTCGGGGTAGAGGCTCGACACGACGGGATTGTACGGACGCGGCCCCTAAAGGGTTCGCTCCCGCCACCGGGTCGTCAATGCAGGCCGAAGAAGCGCTCGATCTTGGAGAGGATCGAGCTCTTCTGGTCGGCCATGCGGTCCTTCTTGGCCTGCTCGGAGAGGCCCTCGCGCGCGGACATCAGCTCCACCTCGCGCTCGGCCAGGACGGCGGAGATCTCCTCGGCGATCTTCGGCCGCTCGGCCATGAGCGACTCCAGGATCGACTTCTCGACGCGCCAGCACTCCACGTCGTTCAGGGCGATCACCGTGGCGCGCCGCGGCTCCCCGGTGAGGAGCCCCATCTCGCCGAAGAACGACGGCGCGTCGATCCGGGCGATCGGTTTCGGCGGGGCGCCCTCCACCGAGATCCGCACCTCCACGCTCCCCTCGGTGAGGACGAAGAGGTGGTGCGCCTGGTTCCCCTGCAGGAGGATCGCCTCGCCCGGGGCGAACGGAGCGTAGTGGAGCGACACCGCGAGGCGCGTCTTCTCGTCCGCGGTGAGGTTCCGGAAGATCGACGTCGTCTCGATGGCCGCGTGCCGGGCCCGGGCGTCCTTGGAGCGCCGGGGCGCCGTCCATTGCGGATCCGCCTTCGCGAGGAGGACCGTCTGGGACGGGATCGAGAACGGGATGCCGGCCCTCTCGAGCGCGTAGTAGATGCGCGTCCTCACCGTCGAGTCCGTCTTCTCGTCCACGGTGAAGTCGTTCAGCCAGTAGCGCACCGCGTACGACACCCAGCTCGACTCGAAGGCCACGACGACGACGTCGGGGAGAGGGCTCCCCGCGACGTTCGGGATCGGCTGCCGCGTGAAGGCCTCGGTGACCGCCTCGATCACCTCCTGGGGCTGGATCTGGTCCCCGACGTAGAAGAGCACCGAGCGCCGCACCTGCGCGCGCTCGGCCCCGGCGAGGCCCAGGATGTGGACCTCGCCCTTGGCCAGGACGCTGTTCGGGATGAGGACCGTCTCTCCCGCCCGCGTCTCCAGGGTCGTCTGGCGCCAGGTGATCTCGCGCACCCGCCCGGTCGTGCCTCCGTGCCGCACCCAGTCCCCCGGGCGGATCGACTGGTCGAGCTGCAGGGCGAGGCCGCCCATGACGTTGGCGAGCGTGTCCTGGAGGGAGAAGCCGATCACCGCGGTGACGACGGCCGACGTGGCCACGATCCCGGTGACGTCGACCTTGTACGTCGAGAAGAGGAAGAGGACGAGCCCGAGGTAGGCGAGGGCCGCCGCCAGGTCGCGGAGGATCCGCGGCGGCACGACGCGGAACGCCCGCACCAGGGTCGCGAAGAGGATCACCATCGCGAGGTTCAGGAACGCGATCCCCTGCAGGAGAAGCGCCACGAAGTCGGTGGCCATGGCGGCGCTCGGCATCGAGAGCTCCCCGAAGACGACCGCGACGAGCCGCAGCAGCAGCGAGCCGCCGTACAACGCGCCCAGCCGGCCAAGCGCCTTCCTCTCCGGCGGGAACCAGATGGCGACGATGAGCGCGACGATGGCGAAGACGGCGCCCAGGCGGAGGATCTCGGCGTGGGCGAAGAACGCGCGGTCGAGGAGTCCGAGCATGAGGCGCCGACGGTAGCAGGACGGGCGTCCCTGTCTAGAATCGCCCGGTGGAGGCCTCGATGCTCGTCCCCGCCCTTCTCGCCGTCCTCCTGGGCCCGGCCCCGGCGCGCGAGGTCCCGCTGCGAGAGCTCGTCGAGGACCTGGCCGATGCGCTCGGCGCCGTGCCGATCGTCTCGCCCTCGGTGGACCGGACGGTCTCCCTCGACCCCTCCCGCGCCACCGGCGCCGCCCTTCTCATCCAGCTGGAACGCGACCTCGGCCTCTCCGTGCGGCTGGAGAACGGCCGGCTCCTCGTCTGGGACCCGGCCCGCGAGAGCCGGGAAGGGCCTGATCTCCTCGGGCTTCCCTTGCCCCGGGTGCGCGAGCTCCCGCCACGGCGCGACAGCCTCACGTACCGCTTCGCCGGCGCCGGGACCTCCCTCACCGTCACGCTTCCGCGGCCCGCGTCGTCCGTGGATCTGCCCGGCTGCGGCCCGGTGCGCGTCGTCGCGCTGCCGGTCGACCCGTTCGACGGCCAGAGGAGGCTCTTCTTTCCCGACGCGTCGACGTGTCACGCCGGCGCGCCGTACATCGTCACCGCCGCCCGCGACGCAGCCGGGGCCGTGCCCCTTCCGATCGGAGCGTGCGGCGGCCGCTACGCCGTCCTCACGGGCGAGCCGGTGGGGAGCGAGCCCGATCGAGCAATCCCGGCGGGACCGGCGCCCGGCCGCCGATTCGCCCTCCGCGCGCGCCTCCTCGAGGTCGACGCCGTGCGCGAGACCGTCCTCGCCGAGCCAGCCGCGGACTTCGACGCGGCGGACGAGCTGGAGTCCATCACGCGCTTCGTCCACGCGGCCCCGGGCGGCCCGGCGCGGCCGGCCGACCTCTGGATCGGCGGGGCCCTCCTCTCGGCGGATCCGGGGAGGATCGAGCTGGCCCTGGCGGTGACGTTCACGCTCGACGCGACCCCGGCCGGAGGGCCGCGCGCGCTGGTGAGGGTGGCCCACCAGCAGGGCGTCCTCGCGGCCCGGCCCGGCGAGTCCGTCCGCCGGACGCTCTCGTCCACCTTCGGGCTCGGGCGCTCCGCGCTGGTCC
Organism: uncultured Holophagales bacterium; assembly: GCA_964384675.1. Classification (GTDB taxonomy): domain Bacteria; phylum Acidobacteriota; class Thermoanaerobaculia; order UBA5066; family UBA5066; genus CAYLNK01. Next base: position 25,442 of record CAYLNK010000054.1, read on the forward strand.
TCGAGGTCGCGGTCGAGGAGGCCCCTTAGACGTCACCGTCACGGTGTCCGCGTCACGACCGGGGGCCCAGAGACATCACCTCGGTGTGACCGACTCGTCGACGGACCCCGGTGCCCCGCTCGGGAGCGCGCTCGACGTGGCCCCGGAGCTCGAGCGGTTCTTCCGCCGGCGGGGTCACGGGAACGACTCGCCGGACCTGGTCCAGGACCTGTTCGTCGTGCTCCTGGCCCGCGACAGCCTCCTGGCTCGGATCGGCCCCGCACGCCTCCGTTCGTACCTCTTCGCGGTGGCGTACCGGATCGGGGCGAACGCGGCACGGCGCCGGCGCCTGCGCTCGCACTCCAACCTGGAAGAGACGGCGGACCCGGTGGTCGAGTCCGCCGATCCCGAAGGCGTGGCGCTGTCCGTCGAGCGGGCCCGGCGGGTGGCCGCGGCGCTGGACGCTCTTCCGGACTCCACCCGCGCGCTGCTGCTCCTGGCCGGCGACGAGGGCCTCGCCCCCCGCCAGATCGCGGCCCGGCTCGGCCTCGGCGAGGACGTCGTCCGGGCCCGCCTCTGCCGTGGCCGCCGACGGCTCGCGGCGATCCTGAAGGAGACCTCATGACGTGTGACCGGTTCGACCAGCTGATCGCGAGCGAGAGCCTCCTCATCGGGGACGAGGAGGCGATCGGCGCTCACCTCGCCTCGTGCGCCTCCTGCGCGCGCCGGGCCGAGCGCGAGGCGCGTCTGGCGGACGCCGTGGTGGCC
>CAYLNK010000055.1:0-25877 GCA_964384675.1 uncultured Holophagales bacterium
CGAGCCCCGCATCACGACCCCGGCGACCCGGGCCAGGGGCCGGGCGCCGCGCGCGCGGGCGGCCTCCTCGTCCTCGATCAGGACGAGGCCGGCGCCCTCGCCGAGCGCGAAGCCGGGGCGTGTCGCGGTGCGGGTCGCGCGGACCCGTTCGTACGCCTCGTGGTAGACGAGGTTCCACTCGTCCGCCGCGCCCACCAGGATCGCGTCGGCGCGGCCGTCGGCGAGGAGGATCCGGCCGTAGAAGAGCGAGTTCAGCGCCGACGGGTCCTTCTGGCAGATCGTCACGTTCGGCCCGCGGATGCCCAGCTCGATGGCCACGACCGAGGCCGGCGCGTTGGCGATGGTGTACGGGAAGAGGAACGGCGAGGCCAGCTCGGGGGACTCGGCCGCCATCTGGCGCTCGAACTCGGTGAGCGGGCCCGCCCCGGCCGAGCCGGTGCCCAGGAGGATGCCGGTCCGCTCCTCGCGCCCGGCCATCTCGTAGCCGGCCCCCTTCAGGCACTGCCGGGCGGCGACGACGGCGTAGAGGCTCCCCCGGTCGAGCCGGCGCGCCTTCGCCTTCGGCAGCTCCGGCTCGGTCGAGAACACGCCGATCCGTCCGGCCGGGGACGAGAGCGGCGTCTCGGGATCCCGCACCGGCGCGAGGGCGACGCGCCCCTCCGCAAGAGCGGCCCGGGTGGCCGCAAGATCCCGCCCGAGCGCCGTGACGGCGCTCGCCCCGCTGATGACCGGTTTCTTCACAGGGGCCGGTCGGCCGCGCCGAACGCCACGACGGTGGAGTTGCCGCCGAACGCGAAGGAGCTGGAGAGGGCGACGCTCACGCGCACGTCGCGGGCGGCGTTCGGCACCACGTCGAGGTCGCACTCCGGGTCGGGCTCTTCGTAGTGGATGGTGGGCGGCACGACGCCGGTCTCGATCGTCTTCACGGTTGCGACCGCCTCGATCGCGCCGGCCGAGCAGAGGCAGTGGCCGAGCATCGACTTGATCGAGGAGACGGGGATCTCGCGGGCCCTCTCGCCGAGAGCCCGCTTGATGGAGGCGGTCTCGGCGGAGTCGTTCTGCGGCGTGGCAGTGCCGTGGGCGTTCACGTAGTCGACCGAAGACGGATCGAGGCGGGCGCTCTTGAGGCAGGCGGCGAGCGTGCGGGCTCCCGCCTCGCCCGACGGCTCCGGCTGCGTCATGTGGTGCGCGTCGGAGGTGACGCCGTAGCCGAGGAACCGGGCGCGGATCGTCGCGCCCCGGCGGCGGGCACGGCCCTCCTCCTCGAAGATCAGGATGCCGGACGCCTCGCCGATCGAGAGGCCCTTACGGCCGCGGTCGAACGGGCGGCACGGCTCCGGGTCGACGGCGCGGAGCGCGTTGAAACCGCCGTGGGTGAGGCGGGCGAAGCTGTCGGCCCCGCCGGTGACGACGACGTCCGCCAGGCCGTGGCGGATCAGGTCGGCCGCGTAGCCGAGCGAGGTGGCCGAGGACGAGCACGCCGTGGTGATCGTGGAGCGCGGCCCGAGGAAGCCCCAGCGCTGGGCGATCCGGTCGGTGGTCTGGTCGGGCGGGTGGTTCAGGACGCGGCTGGCCCGGGCTCCACGCGGACCCTTCGCCAGGAGGTCGTAGAAGTACTGCTCGCTGTCGAGGAGGCCCGAGACGCCGGCTCCCAGGATGACGCCGATGCGGGTGGGGTCCTCGCGCGAGAGGTCGAGCCCGGAGTCGGCGAGAGCCTCGGTGGCGGCGGCGAGGCCGATCACGTCGGTGCGCGAGAGGCGGCGGCGGAGGGTGGGCGCGAGCCCGCCCGGCAGCTCCTTGATCTCGGCCGCCAGGTGCGTGCGGTAGGCCGAGGAGTCGAACAGGGTGATCGGCCCGATCCCGCAGAGGCCCTCGACGAGCCCATGCCAGGTGGTCTTCAGGTCGTTCCCGAGGGAGGTCACCGCGCCGAGCCCGGTGACGACGACGTTGCGTGCGTCCACGCCCGGATGGTAGCGCGAGCGGCTCCTTGGCTATAGTCGGGCCCGTGATCAACCGAGAGCCGAGGCGCCTGCAGGGCCGGCAGCCGCTTCCGCAGCCGCTCCTGCCGTGGCCCTTCCTCATCGGCTTTTCGGCGATGTCCGTCTTCGGCCTGGTGCGCCACCTCTTCACGTACCGGGAGGCGCTGGCCGCCGGGGGAAGCGCCCGGACGTTCGCGCTCGCCTTCGCAGGCGTGATCGTGGCCGCAGGCCTGGGCTTCTTCGCGGCGGGGTGGCCGGGGCTGCGGGGCTTCCTGGAACGGCAGCGCCTGGAGGCGGAGCGCCCGAAGGAGCCGTGGGCATGGTCCGCGAGGCCCTGGGACCCGGAGAAGAGCGTGGCGCCGGGCGGCGTTTTCCGCTACGCCCGCTACCCGTTCTTCCTGGGGGGCGCCGTGGAAGGAAGCCTCTCGCTCCGCGGGCTTCTGGCCTCGGCCCCAGTTCTGGTCGTGACGCTGCGCCATCTCCACGAGCAATCCGCCCGCACGCGCTCCGTGGACTGCCTGTACGAGGACGACGTCCGGATCCCGACCGCGGCCGACGGGGAGATCCCCATCCGGATCCCGTTGCCGCGCGACAGGGACCTGACCACGGTCTTCAGCACGTCCGGCGACCACTACTGGGTGCTCGACGTCGAGGCCGACCCGCCGGGAGGGGAGCGCGTCACGTTCCTGGTCCCGGTCTATGCGGCGGGGGGAGCATGAGCGAGCGCGTCGACTGGCACCGGTACTTCATGAACATCGCCTACCAGGTGGCCCAGCGGGCCACCTGTCCGCGCAAGCACGTGGGGGCCGTCATCGTGCGCGACCGGCGCATCCTCTCCACCGGCTACAACGGTTCGCTACGCGGGCTGCCTCACTGCGACGAGGGCGGCTGCCTGATGGAGGACGGCCACTGCATCGCGACCGTCCACGCCGAGGCGAACGCGATCCTGCAGGCGGCGATGAACGGCGTCAGGATCGAGGGCGGCGAGATCTACACCACCGCGTCGCCCTGCTGGCACTGCTTCAAGCTGATCGCGAACGCCGGCCTGGTGGGGATCTACTTCGGGGAGTTCTACCGGGAGGAGCGCATCCACGAGTATGCGCGCCGGGCAGGGATCTCCCTGGTGGACCTCAGCGCGAAGCTCCAGCCTACTGAGGGCTGACCGCGCGTCCGCCGACCCGCTCCAGGAACTCCTCGAGGAGGCCGCGCGTGCCCGCCGCCACCTGGAAGAACCGGACCCCGAAGCCGCGGGGCTCGTCCCCCTTGGCCTGGCGGGCGACCAGCACCTCCACGGTGATCTCGCGGCCCGAGTAGTCGTGCGGCAGCCGGAAGCTCACCTCGAGCCGGGCGCCGACGGGCTGGACGGTCTCCGACGCGATGAAGAGACCGGTACGTGAGAGGTTCGTGATCCGCCCGGCCGTCGGCTCGCCGTCCCGCCAGATGGTGACCGGGGTGCTCAGCACCGCTCGGCTCTCGAGGCGCTCGCGGATCGGGACGAAGCGCCGTACCTCGGCCAGGAACCTCGGCTCCTCGATCGGCTTCCTGAGGAAGTGATCGGCCCCCGACCGCCGGGCCTCGTCCTCCATCTTCATCGACGTCAGGACGATGATCGGGATCCGCTGGGTGGTGGGGTCCGCTTTCAGGATCCGGCAGGCCTGCAGGCCGTTCATCTCCGGCATCTCGATGTCGAGGAGGATGAGGTCGGGCCGCTCGTTCTTGGCGATCCGGATCGCCTCCAGGCCCGTCGACGCCGTGAGGAGGCGGCATTCGGCCCGCTGGAGGAAAGTCATCTCCAGGTCCAGGAAATGCCGTGTGTCGTCGACGAGCAGGATCTTGTGCATCCGGCTTCGGGAGAGTACCCCTACTCCTTCGTGGCCCGCGAGCCCTTCACCGACGTGCTCGCGGCCGGGGTCCCTGCGGTGAACGCCGGCGCGGCGTCCGCCGTCAGGACTCCGACGACGACCGGCGCCAGGAGGTCGATGATCCGGGCCTCGCCCGCGGCGTCGATCTTCTCGGCCGTGTCGCTCGCCCGGTGGTAGTCGGCGTGGAGGCCCGTGAACGCGAAGAGGACGGGCTTTCGGGCGGCGTTGAACGGCGAGTGGTCGGAGGGGCCGAATCCGCCATCGTGGAGCTTCAGGTTCAGCCTTGCCGAGGCATTCGCCTTCTCGATCAGCGGCATCCAGGCGGGCGAGGTGCCGACGCCGTGCAGCTCGAGCGTGTCGCTCCGGAGGCGCCCGATCATGTCCAGATTGACCATCGCCACGATCCGGTCGACCGGTACGGTGGGGCTCTTCAGGAAGTGGAGCGAGCCGAGCGTCCCCTCCTCTTCGCCGCTGAAGGCGATGAAGAGGACCGACCGCTTCAGCCCGGACGCCCGGGCGGTCAGGAGGCGGGCCATCTCGAGGAGGCCGGCCGTGCCCGACGCGTTGTCGTCGGCGCCCGCGTGGACCTTCGGCTCCTTGACGGGCTCCAGCGAGTGGCTGCCGCCCATCCCGAGGTGGTCGTAGTGGGCGCCGATGACCACCATGTCGGCGGAGGTCGCCGACGGGAGGAGCGCGAGCACGTTCGACGTCCGCGCACGCCGCGGGTTCAGGTCGACGTTGAGGCGGACCCCGGCCTTCGGGACGGCGAACGAGGCCGGCTTCCTCGCCTCGATCGCTTTCTGGGCCGCCTCGAGCCTCTTCCCGGAGGCGGCGAGGAGGGCCTCGGCGACGGCCCGACGCACGCTGAAGGCGGCGAGGCCAGCGTCCGTGAACGAGGCGTCGCCCCGCTGTCGGACGAGCTCGTCCGAGATTCCGGGCGTGAGCGGGCCGGCCACGGCCAGGAGACCGGCGGCCCCGTGGTCCCGTGCCAGGCTCGCCTTGTGGCGGAGCGCGTGGTACGGCGAGAACGGAGACTGCGGGTCGGCGCCGTCGGGCCCGCAGCGCAGGACGAGCACCACCTTTCCCCTCACGTCGAGACCGGCGTAGTCGTCGTGCGAAAGCTCCGGCGCCGTGATGCCGTAGCCGGCGAAGACGACGTCACCCTCCACCGCGCCGGGAGCGGCGAACGGGAGCGGGCTGAAATCGGTACCGGCCTTCCAGACCCGCCCGAGCGGTGCGCCCGCCGTGGTCGTCAGGGCGTTCTGCGGGCCGAGGTCGACTCCCTCGATGAACTCGAACGTCTGGAGGTACGTCCCGTCCGCGCCCGCAGGCGTGAGCCCGAGCTGCTCGAAGGCCGCGGCGAGCCAGCGCGCCGTCTCGTCCGCCTGGGAGCTTCCGGCGAGGCGTCCCTTGCGGGGCGGTGCCGAGAGCCAGTCGACGTCGGCCTTGATCCGGGAGGCGCTCGCTCCGGCGGGAGCGGCCGGAGCGGCCACCGGGTGCCCGGGGACGGCCGCCTCCTGCGCGAGCACGGCGGCCGGCAGGAAGGCCAGGGCCGACAGGCGTGCGAGAAGGCGCCGCACGGGCTCTTCTACCAGGCGAAACGGAGGCCGCCGAGGAGGGTCCGGCCCGGGAGAGGGACACCCGGGCGTTCCTGGTACGTGGCGTCGCCCAGGTTCTCGCCTTCCACGTACACCTCGAAGACGTCACCGACCAGGAAGGGGCGTCCGAGACGCGCCTCCCAGAGCCAGACGCCGTCGGCGAACGACGGCCGCGAGAAATACGAGAGGCGGGTGGTGGCCCGGACGCCGAACGGGAGGGCACCCCCCGCGATGAGGTCCCACTTCGTGTGGAGCGGGTCGAGGACGTACCGGCCCTCGGTGGCGCCGTCCGCGGCCGCGGAGAGGGCGGCCAGATCGACGAAGCTGTACGTCGCCTGGAGCGCGAGCCGCTGCAGAGGCCCGAGGCGCAGCCGGTCGGGCCGCAGCTCGGCGACCGCCTCGATCCCGGTGGTGTCCGCGCGCCGGACGTTGCGCGCCTCGAAACGCTCGGTCGGGGCCGAGCGGACGTAGTCGATCAGGTCGCGTCCCTGCCGGTGGAAGACGACCGCGTCCAGGGTGATCGGACCGAGGTCGACGGAGCCCCCCGCCTCCACGTTCGTGGCGGTCTCGGCTCTCAGGTCCGCGTTCCCGGCACTCTGCGGGTCGGAGTAGTAGAGGTCGGTGAACGTCGGGATCCGGAACGCGGTCCCGATCGACGCGCGGAGTCGGATCCCGCCGGTGGGGGTGTAGGAGAGCGAGGCGTGAGGGGAGAGTCGGCTTCCAAAGCCGTCGTAGGCGTCGGCGCGGAGGCCGATCCGGAAGCTCCCGGCGCCGGGCCTCGCCAGATCGAAGGGCCGGCCCAGCTCCACGAAGAGCGCCCCGTGGTCCCGCGAGCGGGCTCCGAGGTTGGTCGACTGGATCGCCTCGCGTCCCGCCTCCAGGCCCACGGCCAGCGTCCCGCCCAGCAGCGCGCGCCGCCCGAAGAGCCGCGCGGCCGAGAGATCGCCGTCGTGACGGTTCTCGTAGAAGGCCGGGTTCGAGCGCTCGAGGACGTAGTCGTCGTGGTGCGCCCGGATCGCGAGCGATGGCGCGATCGTCCAGCCGCCGAACGTCAGCTCGCCGGAGAGGCGAGCCGTCCGGGTGAGCGTCGACTCCTGCTGGTTCGGGTAGCGCGTGCCGTAGAAGGCGTACGCGCCGAACTCCCGCGACGCGTAGCCGAGCGTCAGGGTGAGGGGGCCGCGGTCGGTGTCGAGGCGCGACGAGAGGCGGACGGTCTTTGCGGAGTGCTCGGTGTCGTCCCTGAAGCCGCTCGACTCGGAACGCGACAGGTCGATCGCCACGCCGAGCCGGCTGGCCGGCAGCGCGGCGAAGCGCCAGGAGCCGGCGTCCAGGGAGTCGGTCCCGTGCGCGATCCTCCCCTCCCACGAGCCGCGTGCGTTGCCGAGGTTCGCGCCGCGCGTGACGATGTTGACGACGCCGCCGACGGCGTTCGAGCCGTAGAGCGACGCCCCGGCGCCATACAGCACCTCGACCCTCTCGATGGCGTCGATCGGCACGTCGACGTCCGACGTCAGGTGGTTCGACTGCGGGTCGTTGACCGGCTCGCCGTCCACCAGCAGGAGAGTCCCGTTGTAGTCGGCGCCGCGGATCCCGATGTCGGCCTGGATTCCCTCGACGCCGCGCCGCCGCACGTCGAGGCCCGGAAGGGCGCGGAGGAGCTCGGGGAGCGAGCGGGCCGGGATCTGCTCGATCTCCTTTCGGGTGACCACGCGCACGGTGGCGCCGGAGTCCGCGATGGCGAGCCGCGAGCCGACGACGGTGACCTGCGCGGCGACGGAGCCGGCGCCCTCAGGGTCCCCCCCGTCGATCCCCTCACTTCCCTGCGGCGCAGCGCCGGTCGCCGCCGGGCTCCCGGTCTGGGCGACGGCCGGCGGACCCGCGGCGGCGAGAAGGGCGAGGAGGGGGAGGAGGTGTCGCGGTCGCATGGGGAGAGAGAGGATAAAGCAGGGGCTGCTAACCTCCGCGCCCGATGTCGGTCCGGATCGACCCGCTGCCCGAGGCCGAGGCCGAGGCCCGGGCCGCCCTTCTGGGGCACTTCCAGCGTCTCGGCTACTGGAACGCCGCCGACGCGGTGGGCGCCTCGATGTCACTGGACGGTGCCGCCAGCCGGTTCGACACCCTGCGGGCGGCTCATCCCGACGCGTTCGCGCGCGACCGGAAGGTCCTGGTCTCCGGCATGTCGGCCGGAAGCGAGATGATCGCCGTCCGCCGGCTCGGGTTCGCCGAGGTGTGGGGAACCGAGGTCGACCGCTTCTACGTGGAGCTGTGCCGGACGCGGTTCCGTGGCCTCGACGGCTTCCACCCCGCCTGGTACGACGGCTCACGGCTGGAGTGGCCGGACGCCGCTTTCGACCTCGTCGTTTCCGGGCACATCATCGAGCACACGGCCGATCCCGCCGCGTACCTGGCCGAGCACCTGAGGGTCCTGGTGCCGGGCGGGCTCCTCTTCCTGGAGTTCCCCACGCGTTACCACCATACCGAGCTGCACACGAACCTGCCGTCGCTCGAATGGCTCCCGCGCCCGGTGAGGGACGCCGGCCTGCGGCTCCTGTCGTCCCCCCGTTCGCCCCTCGACCCGGGAGGCGCTACTACTCGATCGTCGACACGGCGCTGAAGCAGGTGAGCATGGGCGCCGTGCGCCGCTGGGCGCGGACCGCCGATGCCGGGATGCGGGTGACGACGGTCGCCCGGGTCGCCCCGGGGATCCTCCGCTGCGTGATCCGGAAGAGCGGGTGACGGACGTTCAGAACGCCTGGCCCGACGAGAACGACAGCAGCCAGCCGGTCCGTCCGAGCGGATCGGCCCGGAACGCGCGGGCCACGTCGATCCGGAGGACGTCGCGCTTGCTCGCGCGGGTGAGGCCGATGCGGAGCCCGACTCCCGCGTCGGTCAGGTGGACGAACCCGTCGGGCGGGCCGGAGACGATGCCATCGTCGACGAAGGCCGCGGCTCCGAGGGAGAAGATCCGGAGGACCTCCGGCACCAGGTAGAAGCGCGCCTCGACGTTGCCGACGAACCGGCCCGTCCCGGACGCGGCGTGCAGGCGGTAGCCCCTCACGCCGGTGAGCCCGTCCAGCTCGACGCGCGTCTCCGGGTCGAGCCGCCACCCGAGGACCGTGGCCGCCCGTGCCACGATCGTCGCGCCCGGACGCTGCACGTAGGCGCGGAGCTCGGCGGTCACGAGGGTCGCGTCGAGGCCGCTCTGCCAGCGGCTCTCGGCGGTTCCGCTCGCGAGCAGGAAGCCGCTCGGCCGCTCCTGACCCACCGATCCGGAGAGGCGCAGGCGGCCCGCCGCCTGACCTCCGAAGACCCGCGGCGAGAGGGCGAGGTCCACCCGGCCGGTCGGGGCGAGATTGAAGTCCTCGTCCCGGTCCATTCGCTCCACGCGCCGTCTCTTGATCCACACCTGGCCTTCCCGCGAGAGCCCGACCGAGAGGTACAGGAATCGGCGGGACTCCTCGCCGGGCGCGGCACCGAGGCCCCCCGGGCGCAGCTCGGTCGAGCTGTACTCGACGGCGGCGTGAGCCCTCACGACCCGTCCCGGCGAATCGTCCAGGCGGAGGCCGCCGTCGAGCTGGAAGCGGCGTTCCCGCACCTTGAGGATCTGGTCCTCCTCGCCGCCCGCGTAGAGCGTTCGGTCGAAGGTGGCGTGCCGGTAGGCGGCCGCCGCGGCCTGCTCCGTGTCGACGGCGTAGAAGGGACGGCCGGCGGCGAGCTCCAGGTTCCTCCCGTCCGACAGGTCCGAGGCCGAGATCTGGAAGAGCGTGTGCGGGCCGAGCGTCTGCGGGTCGGAGAAGAAGAGCGACTTGGAGAGACGCTCGACGTCGCGGTCGTACTTGAACTCGAGGGCGCGGCCGGTCCCGAAGAGGCTCCGCTCCTCGACGCCGAACTGGTACGTGGTCTTGCCGCCCTTGTTGGAGAAGCCGAAGCGCGGCAGGAACGTCCAGGCGTCCTTCGTCTCGACCGTCACGCGGTCGCCGTCCGACCGGACGGAGACCGAGCGGAACAGGCGCTGGTTGCGCAGGCTCCGCTCCGCCTCCTTGAGCTTCTCGGGGTCGAGCGGGTCCCCCGGCTTCACCAGGAGCTCCCGCCGGATGAAGCCCTCGCGCGTCGTCGCGTGGAAGAGGTTGAGGAACGCGAACGGGAAAGGAGCCTTCCGGACCTCCTCCGGCGAGAAGACGTTCTCCCGGCGCACCTCCACCGAGGCGATCGGAGCGGGCGTGGCGACGTCCTCGGCGGCCAAAGGGGCCGCCGCCAGCGCCGCCGCCAGCGTCAGGTGCTCGAGGCGTCCCAGAGGACTTCGGGCTCGCCCCGGACCTTGGAGGCCCAGCGGCCGAGGACGAAGAAGAGGTCGGACAGGCGGTTCAGGTAGACGAGGCCGTGCTCGCCGATCGACTCCTCCCGCGCGAGGTGGGTGACCACCCTCTCGGCGCGACGGCAGACGGTACGGGCCTGGTGGAGGAGCGCACCGACCGGCCCGCCGCCCGGGAGGACGAACGAGCGGAGCTCGGGCAGGCCCTCGTTGAGCTCGTCGATCTCGGCCTCGAGCCGCACCACGTGCCGGGCCTCGATGACGGGCTGGCTCGGGTGGCGGTCCTCGATCCGGGTCGCGAGGTCCGACCCGAGGTTGAAGAGCTCGTTCTGGATGCGGAGGAGCAGCGCGTCGAGGCGGGCGCGATCCGCGGGGGCGATCGACCCGCCGGGCTCGGCATTCGCGACGCGCACGAGCCCGAGGACGGCGTTCAGCTCGTCGACGGTGCCGTAGCCGTCGATCCGCGTGGAGTCCTTCGGGACGCGCTGGCCTCCCACGAGGCTCGTCTCGCCCGCGTCGCCGCCCCGCGTGTAGACGCGGTTGATCCGGATCGCCATACCATCGGGGAATGTACCTCACGGACTACCACGTCCACACGTTCCGGTGCGGCCACGCGGGCGGCGCGACGCGCGACTACGTGCTCGCCGCGCTCGAGAAGGGCCTCCACGAGATCGCCTTCACCGACCACGTCCCGATCTACTTCCTCCCGGGTGACGACCCGGACCCCGACTGCGCGATGACTCGCGCGGAGCTGCCTGGCTACGTCGAGGAAGTCCTGGAGCTGAAGGAGGAGTTCGCCGGGCGGATCGACGTGCTCCTCGGGCTCGAGGCCGATTACGCGGAGGGGCACGAGGACGTCCTTCGCGGGATCCTGGCGCCGTACGACTGGGACGTCGTCCTCGGGTCGGTGCACTGGGTGGCGGGCGCCTGGATCGACGCGCCCGGATCCGCGCGCCGGCACGAGACCGAGGGGAGCGCGTTCCTGTGGGACGCGTATTACCGGCTCCTCGCGAAGGCGGCGTCGAGCGGGCTCTTCGACGTGATGACCCACTTCGACCTCCCGAAGAAGTTCGGGCACCGGCGCCCGGACGAAGCACGTGGCGCCGAACGTCGTGCGGTGGAGGCGGCCGCGGCGGCCGGCGTGGCGGTGGAGGTGTCGAGCGCCGGCCTGCGGAAGGCCGTCGGGGAGGAGTACCCGTCGGCGCCGCTCCTCGCCGAGCTGGTTGCGGCCGGGGTGCCGGTCGTCTTCTCGTCCGACGCCCACGCCCCCGCGGAGGTGGCCTGGGGGCGGGATGGCGCGGTCGCGGCGGCGCGGGCCGCCGGGGTCGCGGAGCACCTCTCGTTCCGCCGTCGTCGTCGTCGCCGTCATCCGCTCTGACGCGACACCGGTCCTACCGCCTGAACCTCAGGCCGGCCCGGGCTCGAGGACCTCTTCCGGGAATGGCCTCTGTGCCGTCCGCCAGTCGCGATAGGCCTCGAGGGAGGGATCCGACGGCGGATCGGCGACCACCCGCGCGATTGCCTCCCGCCACGCGGCGAGATCGTGGGGGACGCCGTGCACCCCCGGAGGCACGTCGATCGAGAGGCAGCAGTAGGAGGAGGCCAGGACCGGTACGCCGGCGCACGAGAGCTCGGGCAGCCGTGTCTGGGCGCCGAAGCCCCGGATGCCGGGCACCAGAACGGCCGAGGCGCGCGAGAGCAACGTCTCGAGCTCGGCGTTCGAGATGAAGCCGAGGAGCTCCACGCCCCTCAGCCCCTGCCCGGCCGGAAGCAGCTCCCGCGTCCCCTGGCCCGCCACGGCGAGCGTCACCCCAGGCGGCAACCCCTCGGACCGGAGACCTTCGAGAAGCCACCGCAGCGCCTCCCCGATCGGCCCGTAGCCCGCGCTCCCTATCATCAGGAGGAAGCCGCGCTGCTTGCTCGTGGCTCGACGCGCCCGCGTCGAAAGGAGGGAGGACTCGATCCGATCGACGGGACGGTACGGGTAGTACGTGCTGCAGAAGCCGATGCCTCCGAGCAGGCCCGTCTCCACCTTGGAGATCAGCAGGCGGTGGCTGCACCTCGCGAGGATCGAGATCTCGTCCTCGAGATCGGTGAGCGCCAGGCGGACCCGTCCGGGACCCGCGCAATCGAGGGAATCGAGGGTCTGGGGCGCGATGGCGGTGCGTACGCCGAACGCGGTGTTGATGGCCAGGATCCCCGCGGCGATCCCCGTGTAGTCCGTCACGCATACGACCGGTCGCTCCGCCCCGGCCACGGCCGCGCGATACGTCGCGAGAGCCGGACCCCTGAGGAACGAGCGCGGCACGAAATTCGATGGCCACGAGCGCCGGAGCGGATTGGCGAAGACGTCCCTCGCCCTCCGCATCCTCCATTCCAAGTGCTGCACGAGGGTGTGGGGAGGCCGCTGTCCGTCCTGGAAGTGGATGGTCACCACCCTCTCCGGACCGACGATCTCGCGCAGCTCGTGCTCGACCTGGTAGGACCTGTGGTTTCCCCCGTTCCCCTCGGGTGAGGGAGCGCTCCTGGTCGCGAAGAGCACAGTCCGGGCGCGAGACACCTGGAGAGAATCTTAGACCTGTTCCCGGAGCTGACGCCGGATGAGACAATCTCGACGTGCTCGCGCCTGCCCGGCTACCCTTGCGGTATGGATTCTGGAACCTCCGCTGGGGAGCGCCGTTCGGCTACCCCACTCCCGGCTTCCTGAGGCGTCGACGCCCCTTCTGCCTGCCGGGTCCGCGGGGCGATCGCCTCGCGGGTCTCTTCGCCCACCAGAAGAACAACACGACGCGGGTCTTCGAGTTCCCCTGGGCCTTCGAGCAGGTCCGGCCCCGGAAGGGCCTCCGGGTCCTCGAGATCGGGGGGGGCCTGTCTGGCCTCCAGTTCGCCCTTTCCCGGAGCGGCTGCCGGGTGACGAACGTCGACCCCGGGGTCGACCCGGAAGGCCGCGACTGGGGGCTCGGGGCCGGGCGCTTCGAGCAGCTGAACCGGGCCTTCGGAACCGACGTCGTCCTCATCCGGAAGTCCCTGGAAGAGGCGGAGCTTCCGCCCGAGAGCTTCGACGTGGTCCTCTCGGTGTCGGTCGTCGAGCATCTCGGCACCGACGTCGCTCGGGGACTGATCGCGCGGGCCGGGCGTCTGCTACGCCCGGGCGGCACGATCGTCCTGACGGTCGACCTCTTCCCCGGCCTGACGCCCTTCACCGAGGCCGAGTCCAACCGCTTCGGCACGAACGTCCCGGTGTCCAGCCTTCTGACGGACGGCCTGCGCCTCGTGAGCGGCGAGCGCTCCGAGCTGTACGGTTTCCCCGGGTTCGACGCCAGGGCGATCCTGGCGCGAAGCGACGAGCTCCTCGTGGGCCGCTACTTTCCGGCGTTCGCCCAGTGCCTGGTGCTCGAACGCCCCGCCTGACCGGCGAAGCGCCGCCTACCCTGCGAGGAGCTCCACGGAGAAGGTCGGCGTCACGGTGAGCGTGAGCGCCGCCAGCGTGCACGGCCACCCCTCGCGCGCGAGGCGCGCGGCGACGCGGTCCCAGATCCAGCGGGCCAGGTTCTCGGCCGTCGGGACGGTCTCGGCGAAGCCCGGCACCTCGTGGTTGAGGTGCCGGTGGTCGAGAGGCCGGTCGACCTCCTCCTTGAGGATCCGGTCGAGGTCGACGAGGTTCACGATCATCCCGGAGTCGGGGTCGGGCGTGCCGCGCACCGAGACCTCGAGCGAGTAGTTGTGACCGTACCCGGAGGCATGGGAAGCCTCCCCGTAGGTCCGCCGGTTCCACTCCGCGTCGTGGCGCGGGTTGGCGAGGACGTGGGCGGCGTTGAAGTGGATGGTGCGGGAGAGGAGCAGCATCGGACGGATTATCCTCGCGCGCTCACGCCGTGCGGCGAAGGACGAGGAGCGTCACGTCGTCGTGCGGGTCCTCGCCGGCCACGTGGGCGCCGAGGGCCGCCTTGACGTCGCCGGCGAGGTCGGCGGCGGCGCGGCCGGGCCGGAGGATCTGCAGGAGGCGCTCCTCGCCGTAGAAGCCGGACGGGCCCTTCGCCTCGGTGACCCCGTCGGTGACCGAGACGAGGATCTCGCCCGGGTCCAGGGTGATCCGGCGGGTCTGGAAGCCGGGCCCCGCCATGAGCCCCATGGCGGGGCCGGTCGTCTCCAGGTGGCGCAGCACGTTCCCCACGATGATCGGTCTCTCGTGCCCCGCGTTGACGTACGTCAGCTCGCCGGTCGCGGGCGAGAGGACGGCGAAGAACGCGGTCGCGAACATGTTCGCCGAGCCGTGCGTGATCGCGATGTAGTCGTTCGTCGTCTCGACGGTGCGGAGGAGCGCCTGGGGCACCGGCTCCGTCTCGCAGCGGCTGGTCAGCCCGGCCCGCAGGAGGCTCCGGAACAGGGCCATGAAGAGCGCCGCGCCGACTCCCTTGCCGCAGACGTCGGCCACCACCAGGGCCAGCGACCCGTCGGGCAGCGTGAAGACGTCGTAGAAGTCGCCGGCGACCTGCCGCGCCGGCTCGAAGAGCGCCGCGATCTCGTAGCCGGGTAGCTCGGGCAGCGTCTCGGGCAGGAAGCTCTGCTGGATGTCGTGCGCGATCGAGAGCTCCCGCTCGAGGCTCTCGGCGAGGCGCCGCTCCCGGTCGCGGACGTGCTTCCTCATGAGCGAGGCGTTGACGCGCGCCTTCAGGATGGCGGGGTGGAACGGCTTCGGGAGGTAGTCCTCCGCCCCGAGCTCGATGCACCGGACGATGCTGTCGGTGTCGTTCAGGGCGGAGATCATCACCACCGGGAGGTCCTTCAGCGCGGCGTCGGCCTTGACCGTCTCGAGCACCTGGTACCCGTCCATCCCCGGCATCATGATGTCGAGCAGGACGAGGTCGAACGTCTCGCACCGCAGCGCCTCGAGGGCCTCGGGGCCGCTCGCGACGAGGTGCGGGTCGTGCCCCTGCCGCGTCAGCTGGCGCGACAGCACGTCCCGGTTCATCTCGGTGTCGTCGACGACGAGGACGCGGCTCTTCATCCGGGAGCTCTACATCCCGGAGGTCGAGACGGGCGCGGCCAGGAGGCGCTTGAGGTGCGGCAGCTGCTCCTCCGCGGCCTGCTTGCCGGCCTCGATGATGTACGGGATCTGGTCGGTGTCGAAGAGCCGGATCCGCCGGTCGAACTGCGGGATGATCGCGATGACCTCGGCGTGGTGGGCCAGGTTGTGGAACGCGAACTTCGCCTTGAGCAGGTTGTTGGTGATGACGCTCGAGATCTGGAACGCGAACCGCGTCGCCGACGGCATCTCGGTCTGCATCGGGCTCTCGAAGCCCACGGCCAGGATGAGGTCCTCCCCCTCGCGGATCGCGACGTTCACGGGGAGCGGGTCGGAGAGGCAGCCGTCCACGAGCCGCCGGCCCTCGACGATCCACGGCTTGAAGACGAAGGGGATCGCGATGGAGGCCCGCAGGGCGTCCACGATGGAGCCCGATTCGAGGATCACCTGGTCGCCGGTCTCGAAGTCGGTCGCGGCGATGTGGAGCGGGATCTTCGCGTCGGCGAAGGTTCGCTCTCCGAACGCCGAGCGGAGCCGGTCCATGGTGAGGGTGTCCTTGGTGAGCCCGAAGTCGACGGAGAAGCCGAACAGCCTCGGGAACATCAGGGCCAGCTGCTGTCGGCGGTCCTTCTGAGCGGTGACGTCCCGGGTCCAGAAGCGCCGGGCCAGGTCCGCGGTCTGGGCGGCGGAGTAGCCGACCGCCAGGCAGGCGGCGTAGATGCTGCCGCCGCTGCACCCGACGAGGCGCGAGACCTCGATCCCCTCCCGTTCCAGGACCATCTTCAGGCCGAGAGCCGCCGAGCACTTGACGCTCCCGGAGCCGATGACGAGCGCGACGCGGCGTCGCGGGGGGCCGGCGGAAGCGGCGGGCGAAGGATCGCTCACGCGAAGCTCGCGACGGCGGCCGGGACGTCGGGGTAGACCTTCAGGATCGACGTGAAGCCGGCCAGGTCGAGGACGCGCTTCACGTCGGGACGGAGGGCGGCGAGCCGGAAGTCGCCCCCCCGCGCCCGCGTCTCCTTGACCGTCGCGAGCAGCACCCGCAGGCCCGCGCTGGAGGTGTACGTCACGCCGGCGAAATCGGCCACGAGGCGCTTCCGGTCGGCGCTCACCAGCTCGCGCAGCTGCGCGAGGAGCCCGTCGCTCGTCGTGCCGTCCACGGTGCCGTCGATCGCCACGACGGTCACGTTCCCTTCCTCACGTACGGTCAGGTCCAACTCGGTGCCTCCCTCTTCTTCGTGAGCGTGAGGACGTTGCCCCCCCCGGGCCTGGCCTCGTGCCGCACGTCCGACATGAGGCTCGTGATCAGGTGCCAGCCGAGACCGCCGATCGGGCGGCTCTCCCAGCCGGAGGACAGGTCGGGCGGCGGCGCTCCGGCCGGGTCGAAGTACGGGGCGCGGTCCGAGACCGTCGCCCGGGCCGCCTCCGCGTCGATCGCGACCGCCACGGTAACAGGCCCCCGCCCGGCGCCGGCGTAGCCGTGGTCGATCACGTTGGCGACGGCCTCCTCCACGGCCAGCCGGAGCGCCTGGCGGGTCGCCTCGTCCACGGCCGCCGCCTCGCAGGCCTCGTCCACGGTGGCGAGGAGCCCGGACAGGCTCTCCGTCCGGCCCTCGAGGGTCCGCTCCCGGGTCACCGCCACGTGGAATCCACGTCGCCGCCGGCCGCGGGCAGCTTGATCGTGAACGTGCTGCCGACGCCGGGCGCGCTGACGACGCCGATGTCGCCGCCCATCGCCCGGGCCAGGTGCCGGCTGAGCGCGAGCCCGAGCCCGGTGCCGCCGTACTTGCGGCTGGTCGAGGCGTCGGCCTGGACGAACGGGCTGAAGAGCGAGTCGGCCTGAGCGGGCGTCATCCCGATCCCCGTGTCCCTCACCCGGAAGATGTAGACGCGCTGGGGGCCCTGCCCCTCGACCGAGGCCCGGAGGTCGATCCCGCCGGTCTCGGTGAACTTGGTGGCGTTCGAGAGGAGGTTGAGGAGGATCTGGCGGAGCTTGGTCCGGTCGACGCGCAGGGTCCCGAGCGTGGCCGGCGTGGTCACCTCGAGCGTGAGGCCCTTCTTCTCGACCAGGGGGCGGATCGTCATCGCCGCCTCGTCCACCAGGGTGGCGACGTCGACGTCCTCCAGCACGAAACGCATCTTGCCCGCCTCGATCTTGGCGAGATCGAGGATGTTGTCGATCAGCTCCTGCAGGTGCCGGCTCGCGGTGCGGATCTTCCGGAGGTCCTGCACCAGCTCCTTGTTGCCGGTGTCCTGGGCCTCGGCCTCGAGGATGTCGGTGTAGCCGATGATCGCGTTGAGCGGCGTGCGGAGCTCGTGGCTCATGTTCGCGAGGAAGTCGCTCTTGGCCTTGCTGGCGGTCTGGGCCGCCGCCCGCGCCTCCTCGGCCTCGGCGGAGAGGCGGGCGAGATCGCGGTTCTGCTCGGCGACCCGTCCCATCGCCACCACGAGGCGGTGCGTCTGTCGGTTCGAGGACCAGGAGAAGACGCCGATGTAGGCGCTGATGGCCGCGATGCCGACGGTGTAGGTGAGGATCGTGGGGCTCGGGTTGAGCTGGAAGCCCGCGAGCGCGCCCCCGGCCGCGGCGCCGAGCGCCATGGGGACGAACGTCAGGGCCGCGAACCGGGCCCCGCCCACGCTCATGTTGTTCCCCAGCGTGACCGGGATCAGCAGGGCGAGCGCGGGGTTGAACCGGGCGGCGCCCCAGAACAGCATCAGCACGAAGCTGTCGAGGGCCAGGTTGCGCAGCTCGGCCGTCTTGCTGCTGAGCGCCCGGCTCGCGACGGCGAAGGCGACGTGGGGCCAGGCGATCCCGTAGGCGGCGAAGGCGAGGAGGACCGGCAGCAGCGGGTGCCACTCCACCCCGAAGCCGAGCATGGAGCAGGCGAGCAGGGTGGCGGGGATCCGGACCCGATAGTCCAGGAGGACGGTGGGGTGGAGCCGCTTCTCCGCCGCCGACGGCTCGGTGGCCGTCAGCATCATCATCGTCTGCGAGCCGATGGTGGTGGTCACGGCTCGTTCGGGAACAGCAGGGTGACCTCGTACGTCCCCGAGACCACCTTCTTCTGGACCTGGCATCCGCTCCGCTCGAACACCGCGAGCATCGCGGCGTTGTCGCACAGGACGTCGGCCGTGAAGCCGCGCACGCCTCGCGTCCGGGCATAGGCGATCATCCGGCGCATCAGCTGCGAGGCCAGGCCCCGTCCCTGGCCCTCGGGCCGGATCATGAACGCCACGTCGGCCAGGTTCGTGGTCTGGTTCACGTAGTAGCAGGAGCTTCCCAGGACCCGCTCGCGCTCCTGGTCGCCCTCGACGGCGAGAAAGGCCATCTCGTTCCGGTAGTCGACGCTGCAGAGGTGCTGCGCCTTCGAGACCGACAGGGACTTCAGGTTCGTGAAGAAGCGCGTGAAGATGTCGCGCTCCGAGAGGCTGTAGAAGAGGTCCTGGATCGGGCCGACGTCCGCGGCCCGGGTCGGGCGGAGGCGAAGACGTGTCCCGTCCTTGAGGGCGACCGTCGTCTCCTCCTCGGCCGGGTAGGCGACGCGGCTCTTGATCCTGACGTCCTTCCCGAGGAGGCCGCTCTTCTGCGCCTCGGCCAGGAGCTCGTCGCGGAACCTGGGGTGCGCGATCTCGATCAGGGCGACGGCCCGTTCCCTGACCGTGGCGCCGAAGAGGTACGCGGTGCCGTACTCGGTCACGACGTAGTGGACGTCGGAGCGCGGGATCGTCACCGCCTCCACCGCCGAGAGGTGAGGGCGGATGCGCGAGGTCGCGCCGTCGTCCGTCGTGGAGGCGAGGCAGACGATCGCCTTGCCGCCCCGGGACGCCGCGGCCCCGCGCATGAAGTCGCCCTGGGTGGAGACGCCGCCGTACAGCTCGCCGCGGAACTGGTCCGCGCACACCTGCCCGGTCAGGTCGATCGCGAACGCCTGGGTCACCGAGACCATCTGGTCGTTGGCGGCGATCGCCGCGGGCCGTGACGACTTCTCGATCGGCAGGAAGTGGAAGAGGTCGTTGCCGTCGACGAAGTCGTAGAGGCGGCGCGTCCCCATGCAGTAGCTCGCCACGACCTTGCCCGGGAACGACGTCTTCCTCCCGCCGGTCACGATCCCGGCCTCGATCAGGTCGAGGAGCGGCTCGGTGATGACGTCGGAATGGACGCCCAGGTCCCGGCGGCTGGTGAGGTACCGGAGCATCTCGTTGGGGATCCGCCCGAGCCCGATCTGGAGCGTGGCCCCGTCGTCGATGAGGCGGGCGACGAACCGCGCGATCTCCTGCGCGATCCCGTCGGCCGGCTCGTGCACGTATTCGATCACCGGCTCGTCCACGTCGACGAAGAGGTCGATCCGGGAGGCGGGCACGGTCGTCTCGCCCCGCGTGCGCGGCATCCGGGGGTTGATCTCGGCGATGACGCGGCGCGCGTGGCGAACCGCGCTCGCGGTGACGTCCACCGAGACCCCGAGGCTGCAGCTGCCGTCCTCGTCCGGCGGGGAGAGCTGCACGAACGCCACGTCGACCCCGAGCCTGCCGCTCTCGAGGAGGGCCGGGACGCGGGTGACGGAGATCGGCACGTAGTCGAGCTTCCCGAGCGGGGCGATGCCGCGCATGTCGCGTCCGACGTAGAAGACGCGGTGCGGGAACCGGGTGTACGGCTCGCCCGCCAGCTCGTCGACGGCGCCGTCGGTCAGGAAGTGGAAGAGGCGCACGCCGGCGGGGGTGTCGGGGAGACGCTCGAGGGCGCGCACGAGGCGCCTCGGCGTGGCGCAGGCGGAGCCGAGGAAGACCCGGTCGCCCGGCTTCACCGTGGAGGCCGCGGCCTCCGCCGTCACCACGCGGCTTCGCCAGCCGGCCTGCGACGCGATCTCTGCGGACATCGGCCGGGAATTCTAGCGGGACCGCCGAGCCGCCGCCTCGGCTAACATCGCGGCCCCTGTGATCCTCAAGCCGGGTACGCTTCTCGGTCCCTACGAGATCGTCGCCCCGATCGAGGCCGGCGGGATGGGCTCGGTCTTCCGGGCTCGCGACGCGCGGCTCGGGCGCGAGGTCGCCATCAAGGTCCTGCCCGTCGGCTCGATGAAGGACGAGCGCCTCGTGAAGCGCTTCACGCTCGAGGCGCGGGCGGCCGCGGCGTTGACGCACCCGAACGTGGTCGCCGTCTACGATCTCGGCTCGGCGGAGGTCGACGTCGACACGCCGTTCGGGCGGGAGTCGACGGACGTGAGGTTCCTCGTCGAGGAGTACGTCCAGGGGATGTCTCTGCGGCGCCTGATGCGGAAGGGCCGTCTCCCCCTCGGCCGCGTCCTCGACGTGGCTCTCGGCGTGGCCAAGGGCCTGGCGGCCGCGCACGAGAAGGGGCTCGTCCACCGGGACCTGAAGCCGGAGAACGTGCTGATCGACCTGCGGGGGACTCCCAAGATCGCGGACTTCGGTCTCGTCCGCTGGATCTACCCGGACACGGCCGCGCCGACCGGCCCGGACGACGACGGCGAGCGGCTGCAGGACCTGACGCGGACGGGCTACGTGGTCGGCACGCTCGGCTACATGAGCCCGGAGCAGGCGCGGGGGGAGGAGGTCGGTCCGGCGAGCGACCTCTTCGTGTTCGGGATCCTCCTGTACGAGCTCCTCGCCGGGAACCCGCCGTTCGCGCGAGGGAACCTCGACGAGGCGTTCAAGGCGATCCTCAACGAATCGCCGATGCCGCTCGTGCTGGCGGTTCCGGAGCTGCCCGCCCACCTCGGCCGGATCGTCGACCACTGCCTGGAGAAGGACCCCGGGCGCCGCTACAAGTCGGCGTTTGCCGTCCAGCGCGACCTCGACCAGGTGCGCCGCGAGCTGCGGCTCGACCAGACCAACGTCGATCCCCGCGCCTCGACCGTCCTCTCGTCGTACCGGCCCGCCACGCGTCGGCCCGGGAAGCGGTCGGCTGCGCACCTGGCCCTCTCCGCCGCCGCGGTGGTGGTGGCGTTCGCGGGCGGCTGGGTCGTGCGCTCGACCGGCTCGACGCCGCCCGTTCCGTGGGAGGCGCCGGGCGCCTGGGGGAGCGAGGGCGCGCCCGCTTTCGCCGACGCGGCCGACGCGGTCCCGACGCCCGACGGCAGAGGCGTGGCGTTCACCCGGAGCGGCGACGGAGGCGAGGACGTCTATTACGCGCCGCTCCGAGGCGGCGGCGTGTCCCGGCTCTCCGGGGACGACTCGGGCGGCCGCGCTCCGTTCGTCGCGCCGGACGGGCGTGCCGTGCTCTTCTCGGCGGGCCGCGCCGGGCGGACCGGGATCTGGCAGGCCCGCGTGCCGGCCGGCGAAGCGCGGCTCCTCGTCTCCGAAGGGGAGGAGCCCGCTCCGTCGCCCGACGGCGCGCTCCTCGCGTTCATGAGGCGGGGCGACGCCGGCTCGGAGCTCTGGCTCGCGCAGGGAGACGGCCGCAACGCGCGGCGGCTGGCCGTGGGCGTGAGGAGCGACTGGCGCTGGCCGGTCTTCGTGGACGGCGGCCGCGCGGTGGCGTTCCTGGAGACGCACCCGGGCGTCGACTCCTGGAGCGGTCACGCCTCGCTCTTCGTCTGCGCGCTCGCGGATCCGAGGCCCCTGCCGGCCGGCTCGAGGAAGCTGGAGCCGGGAGGGCGTCCCTGGCCCGTCGGGAGCGGTGGGGTCCTCGTCCGCTCCTACGGGGAGCGCGTTCCGGTGCTCATCGCGCTGGCGGATGGCGAGGCCCGGCGCACCCCGTTCGGCGCGGACCTGGCGCTCGTCTCGGCCGCCCCGGACGGCATGCGCGTCCTCACGCGCACGCCGTCGGGGCCGCTCCGGATCTGGCGCCGGAACTGAGCTCGTCCCGGGGGCCCCGTTCGCCGGTGCCCCCGCGTGGGATCGCTCGCCGTTACTTGACGCCGAGCAGCTCGACGTCGAAGACGAGGGTCGAGCCCGCGGGGATGAGGCCGCCTCCGACGTTGCGGTCTCCGTAGGCCAGGCCCGGGGGGATCACGAGGGTCCGCTTGCCGCCGACCTTCATCGTGGCGACGCCCTCGTCCCATCCCTTGATGACCTGCCCCCGGCCGATCGCGAACTCGAACGGCTCGCCGCGGTCGACGGAGCTGTCGAACTTCTTCCCCTTGGCCTCGTTGATCCAGAGCCAGCCGGTGTAGTGCATCACGCACGTCTGGCCCGTCTTCGGGGAGACGCCCTCTCCCACCTTGGTGTCCTCGTACTGGAGGCCGCTCGGGGTCTTCACCATCTTCGACTCCTTCTTCTCGGCGGCGGGCGCCGGCTTCTTTTCGTCCGCGTTCGAGGCGGTGGGGAGGAGGAGCAGCACGGCCGCTCCCACGGCCAGGGCGAGGGTTCGCTTCTGCGTCATCGGGGGTCCTTTCGTCTCGGAGATACCGGCGCGCCGGCGGCGCGGAGTCTAACCGCGGGCCGCGGGATAGCGGCTCGCCGCCGGGATCACGGCCTCGATCCGGCGGCGGACGTCGGCCGACGTCCAGTCGGCGGGTCCGACCAGGTGAAGGAGGATCGCGCCGGTCGGGGAGAGGACGTACGTCTCCGGGAACTTGAGCGTCCCCATCCGGGTGGCGGCCTCCTTCTTCGGGTCGAGGGCGAGCGGGAGATCGGCCGCGCCGTGCGCGGCGAGCCACGGCTCGACCGTCTCCCACCTCTCGTCGACGGAGACGGTCAGGACCTCGAGGTCGTCCCGGCCCTTCATCTCCCGGGTGTAGGCGACCAGGCCGGGGATCTCCTCCACGCACGGCGCGCACCACGTCGCCCAGAAATGGACGATCAGGACTTTCCCCTCCGCGGGCGCGAGGGACCGCGTGCCGCCGCCCTTGAGGGCCACGGTCGCCGCCGCGCGGGGCACGACACGGGCGGCGGCCGGCGGCCGCAGGGCGTTCCTCACGAACGGGACGAGGAGCGCCGCGAGGAGCGCGGCGACCGCGAGCGTGACGATCTGGGAGCGTTTCATGCGGTGCGGACCTCGAGGGGCGGGGCGGTGGCGACGTCCTTCCGCGCCTTCCTGCAGACCGGTCGGACGGCGCACCGCTCGCAGTGGCGGAGGCGTGGCTCCCTCACGCACTCGGCGAGGATGCCGAGGCGGGAGAGGGCCCAGTCGAACGAGACGGGGTCGCCGGGGTCGACGAGGGCGAGCCACGCCGTCGCCTCGCGGGCGGCGGTGAGGTCGGCGCCGGGACGCGCCGTCAGCCCCAGGTACGTGGAGATCCGATGGACGTGCGTGTCGAGCGGCAGGAGGAGACGGGCCGGATCGAAGGCGCCGCCTCGCCAGAGGCCGAGGTCGACGTCCGACGAGCGGACCATCCAGCGGAGGAAGAGGTGCGACCGCTTGCAGGCCGAGCCGTCTCCAGGGACCGGCAGGAGGAAGCGGAGCCCCCGGCTGGCCGGGGTGCCCGCGCCGAGACGCAGGGCGTCGTAGAACCGGTCGAGCGCCGGGACGAAGTCGGGCTCGCCCCGGTCGCCGGCGGCGAAGAGCGCGCCGAGGCTCCCGTGCTCCCGCCGCGCCGCGGCCACCGTGCGGAGGAACGAGGCGAGGTCCGCGGGGCCGACCCAGCGGTGCCGGAAGCGCTCGAGGCCGGCGAGGGTCGTGCCGTTCCAGCCGGCGAGGAACGCCGCCGGAGAGGGGCCGAGCGCCGCGAGGATCCGCTCGAGCGACGCTCGGATCGACGCCACCCTTCCGAACGCCAGGGAGGCGGCCAGGAAGGCGACCACCTCGCGATCGGCGCCGTCCTGGTACCGGTGCGGAAAGAGGAGGGGGTCGGAGTCGAGGCGGCGCCCCGCCCACTCCTCGCGGAGCCGCGAGAGGTGAGGCGCGAGGAGCGCGAGGTCGGGGCGGCTCTTCTTCCTGGGCACCGTCGATCCGTTTCGACTTTACCAGCGTGAGTTACGATCCCCTCACGTGAGGAAGGCGGGGCTCTCCGAGGGCGCGGGACCCGACGAGCAGGGCGGAGCGAAACCGGACAGCAGCAAGACGGTCCTGGTGGGCGTCTTCGGGCGGGAGCTGTCGCGTCCCGCGGCCGAGGATCACCTGGACGAGCTGGAGCGGCTCGTGGAGACGGCCGGCGGCGCCGTGGTGGCGCGGGCCCTCCAGGAGCGTCGTTCCCCGGATCCCGCCACGTTCGTCGGCAAGGGGAAGGTGGCCGAGATCGCCGAGCTGGCTCGCGGCGTCGGGGCCGGCTGGACGGTCTTCGACGACGAGCTCTCTCCCTCGCAGATCCGGAACCTCGACAAGCTCCTCCCGACGCGGGTGCGCGACCGGCCGAGCGTGATCCTCGAGATCTTCGCGTCGCGGGCCCGCACCCGCGAGGCGATGACGCAGGTGGAGCTGGCGCGCCTGGAGTACCTCCTGCCCCGCCTTTCGGGGGCCACGGGTCTCGCCCAGCAGCGGGGCGGCGGAGCGTTCCGCGGCGGCGCCGGCGAGCGGCAGATCGAGCTGGACCGCCGGAAGATCCGGCGGCGGATCTCGACGCTGAAGGAAGAGCTGGGCCGGATCGAGCTGAGCCGCGAGGTGCGCCGCAAGAACATCCGGAAGGTCGTGACCGTCTCCCTCGTGGGCTACACGAACGCGGGGAAGACGACGCTGTTCAACAAGCTCACCGCCTCCCGCGAGCTCGCCGAGGACCGCCTCTTCGCCACGCTCGACCCGCGTCACGCCCGGCTCCACGGCGTGGCCGGCAAGGCCATCGTCCTGACCGACACGGTCGGCTTCCTCCGGAAGCTGCCGCACACTCTGGTCGCGTCGTTCAAGTCGACCCTGACCGAGGTGAACGACGCCGACCTCCTGGTCCACGTGGTCGACGCGTCGTCGCCGCAGGGCGACGAGCAACGGCAGGTGGCCGAGGAGGTGCTGGCCGAGATGGGCGTCCCCAAGGAACGCGTGCTCCTCGCCTACAACAAGACCGACGTGACGCCCGCCTTTCCCCTCGACTCCGCCGGCGTCCGCATCAGCGCGACGACGGGCCTCGGCCTCGACCGGCTGCGCGAGGCGATCGTCGCGAAGCTCGAGGCGCTGCACGTCCCCGTTCCCGTCTACGGCGTCACGTGAGCTTCCCGCCGCTCCCCGCACGGTTCGAGCCGCTCGCCGTCCTCTCGGGCGCCGTGCCGCGCGTGATCGTGGCGTACGACCGGGAGCGGGGGGAGCGCGTCGTCGTGAAGCTCGCCTCGGCAGTGAGCGAGGAGGACGCGCTGGCCTTGCGGCGCGAGTTCCGGCTCCTCGCCTCGCTCGAGCACCCGTCGATCGTGAAGGCGCGGGACTTCGGGGTGACGCCGGAGGGGCGCTCCTTCTTCACCATGGACGAGATCGCCGGTCCCGACCTCGCCACGTTCGCCCGGGAGCACGTCCTCCTGGAGAACCTCTCGGCGCTCGCCGACGTCGCCCACGCCCTCGACTACATCCACGCGCGCGGCCTGGTGCACGGCGACGTGAAGCCGACGAACGTCCGCGTCTTCGGAGAGCGGGCCTTCCTCCTGGACTTCGGCCTCGCCATCGCACGGGGCGAGGAGGCGGAGGGGATCCGCGGCACGCCCGCCTACGCACCGCCCGAGATCCTGCGCGGGGGGCGGCCCGACCGCCGGGCCGACCTCTACTCGCTCGGGATGACCTTCTACGAGGCGCTCACCGGCGTCCTCCCGACGGCGGGACGCGACCTCGCCGGTGTCCTCCGCTTCCACCTCGAGGAGGACGTCCCGGTCGCGTCCGAGGTAAAGGCCGGAATCCCGGGCCGCCTCGATCGGATCCTGGCGCACCTGCTGGAGAAGGAGCCGGGCGCGCGGACGACGTCCGCACGGCGGCTGCTGGAGGAGATCGGGCGGGAGTTCGGGATCGTCCGCGGCTCCACGATCGACGCCCGGCCGGAGCTCCTGACGCCGCCGTTCGCGGGGCGCACCGACCTCCTCACCCGATTCGGCCAGGCCCTGCGCACCGCGGGCGACGGGCTGGGCCGCACCATCCTGGTGGCCGGCGTCGAGGGCTCGGGCAAGTCGCGCCTCCTCGCCGAGTGGCGGGCGCTCGCGCAGTCGGAGGGGGCGCTCGTCTTCGAAGGCCGCGCCCGCGCGGACGACGGCACACCGTACCGGCCGATCCTGGAGATCCTGTCGGCGATGACCCGC